>JAFDXP010000038.1 GCA_018267875.1 Bacteroidota bacterium
AGAAACCACCCGAAAAAACACTTTTTGACATAGATAATTCCAGCTATCAGCAAATTTTACCCCTATAAACAGGGACTTTCAAAGCATTTTAAGCATTTTTGAAAAAACTTTCGGATTGCCATGTTTTGATTTAAAGTATTTTCAATTGCTGCTTTGAAATTTTGATTAGTTTTATCAAAAGCAAATCAGCTATGTTCGTTGCTTCACTTTATAATCTGAAAGGAGGGGTTGGCAAAACCGCTTCTTGTGTGAACTTTGCTTATATGGCAGCTCGCGATGGGTTTCGAACTCTCCTTTGGGATCTTGATCCACAAGGGGCTTCCAGTTTTTACTTTAATGCCTCACCTGCCTTTAAAGCCATAGCCAAAAAAATAGTTTCACAAGAAGTTCCGCTTCATGATGCTGCTTTACAAACAGATTATGACAATCTTGACATCATTCCGGCAGACATTTCTGCTCGTAAACTTGATTTATTACTGCAAGAAAACAATGGATCAAAAAAGCAAATTGCCCATTTATTAAGACCAATCGCAGATCAGTATGATTTTGTTTTTATTGATTGTCCTCCGGGTTTTTCAACGCTTGCCGATAATATATTTTTTGCATCAGATGCCGTGTTGATGCCTGTTATACCTACCACTTTGTCTATACGCACCTATGAAATTGTCAAGCAATATTTTGAAGAAAAAATGTTGGGTGTTGATAAACTAATGTGCTTTTTTACCTTAGTTGATATGCGCAAAAAAATGCATGGTGAGGTCATGCAAGAGCTATACAAGGACAAAAGATTTTTCGAATACTATATTCCTTATCTTTCAGATGTTGAAAAAATGGGCAGTTTTCGGGCACCTGTGGAATCTTTTTCTCCTTCAAGCTATGCTACTGTTTGCTATCGCGCACTTTGGAATGAAATAAAAGAGGGGATCCTAACTTAAAACCCAAGTATTTTACTTTCCGAATAAAGTTTGTAACAAAATAATTTGGATAACTGATGTACAACATTAATTTTGTTTCCGCAAACTAAATTTTTGAATTGTGGCGTACGATAACAAAAACTACAACGAAAGCCGAAACAACGAAAGCCTTTACAGTAAAAGAATAAAGGCCGGTAAAAGAAGAACTTATTTCTTTGATGTTCGTTCTACTCGTGGCAATGACTATTTCATTACTATTACCGAAAGCAAAAAACGCTTTGATGACAATGGATATGATCGTCATAAAATGTTTTTGTACAAAGAAGATTTCAATAAGTTTTTGAATGCCTTGACCGAAACTGTTAATTATGTAAAAACAGACCTAATGCCTGATTTTGATTTTGATGCCTTTAATCATGATCAAGAAGCGGAAGGTGAAAATATGGTTACCAGTGCTGAAATAGACAGCAATGTTGACGATTGGAAAATGTAGATTTTACCTTTTTTTGAATAGACAAAATCTCGCTTTAAAAATGCGAGATTTTTTATTTGAGTTTATTGTTGCCAGTCGGCATACTCGGCGTTCCAATGAACTTTTTCTCCTGCATCGCCCAAATGAAATAGTTTATTCATAGAAAAATTTAAGCCAATTTCATTATATGCTCCGACGATGGAATAATATGAGCGTGCATAGTGTATCTGAAATTTGTTGAGATAAATACTGGCTCCAAACGAAAAGCCTGCTAATGCCGGTTTATCTTTCAGTGCCAATTCTCCCCGTCGCAAATGACTATATCCAGCTATTATTGCCAACCTTTTCCCTAAAGTCAGTTCAGCAGAAAAATTAAGGTGGCGAAAAAGTTTATCCGTAAAATAGGATTTTGAAGTGGCATTTGTGTCTTGTGTGCCGAAAAGATTTGTGGATTCAATATCTGCGGGGTTATTGTAGCGAACATCCCAAGTATAAAGGTGATGTGCTGTAGCCATTAATCGAAGGGGTAGGTGTTTAAACCTTTTTGAAATACCCAATTGCAAATCAAAAGGGAGTGGTTCTGCAGCGTTAGATGGATAATATTTCTTAGCCATCACACCTATATTTTTGGCAACTGCCCCAATCGTTAAAAGATTTGCCGTGTCTTGATATACCACTCCTATATCCGCCACAATAGCTGCAGCCGATTTGTCATACAAGGTAGAATGAGCCCACTTCAAAGCAGCACCATAGCGCCAACGCTCACCATATTGCCTTGAAGCACCTACGGTAATTGCATAATCTGAAGCCCTAAAACTGCCGTATTGATTTCCGATAGCATCGGTCTGCTCAAAGCTTCCATAATTGAGATATTGGATGCCAAACAAAAAAGATGTTTTTATTTTTTCAGAATGGTATCCATAATTCAAGTTCATGACTTTGATGCCTGCATAATAACCATTATAGTTCAAGCCTAATTGATTATGTAATCCTGGGCGCATGAGTGCTGGATTTTGCAATGCAAAAGCAATATCCGGTTCGGGATTTGCAACCATAATGCCCCCCAGAGCAGAGATATGCGGAGAGTTCGGCAATCGCAAAAATGCCATTGCCGAATTTCCACCTATTACTTGTGCTTGAGAAGCTTGACAGTAAAGGCTTATCGCACATAACGCAATCCATTTTTTTGCTTGCATAACCACTGAAACGTAACCTTTGTTTATTTATTGCCAAATCTTGCTAAAGCTGACAAGTATTTATCCATAAATTTTTGCCAGATCTTCAACTAAACCCTGACTAACTCCCGTATAGGAGAAACCTCCATCGTGAAATAAGTTTTGCATTGTAACCATTCGTGTATAATCACTAAACATCATGGTGCAAAATTCTGCACATTGATCAGCTGTTGCATTGCCCAATGGGGATAATTTTTCTGCATAATGGAAAAACGCATCAAAACCGGATACACCCGAACCTGCCGTAGTGATGGTTGGCGACTGTGACACCGTATTGACCCGTACTTTTTTGGCAAAACCATAGTGATAACCAAAACTACGAGCAATACTTTCCATCAAGGCTTTGGCTTCTGCCATATCATTATATCCCGGAAATGTTCGCTGGGCGGCTATATAAGTTAAGGCTACAACTGACGACCATTCATTAAGAGCATCCATTTTCATGGCTGTTTGCAATACTTTATGAAGCGACAAAGCAGAAATGTCCAGTGTTTTCAAAAAGTTATCATAATTGGTGTCGGTATAAGGAATACCCTTACGCACGTTTGGCGACATGCCAATAGAATGCAAAACAAAATCGAGCTTTCCGCCAAGAGCATCCATGCTTTTTTCCATCAAGGATTCAAGATCGGGTAAAGAAGTTGCATCTGCTGCTATAACCGGTGCGTTACAAGCTTCTGCCAATTCGTTAATCTTTCCCATTCGCAAAGCAATCGGAGCATTAGAAAGAACTATTTGTCCTCCTTCTGCAACTACGCTTTGTGCGGTTTTCCAAGCTATGGAGCGCTCGTCGAGTGCACCAAAAATAATTCCCTTTTTCCCTTGTAATAGTTGATGAGCCATTGACAATGAATCAAATTTAATTTGCGGTAAAAATAACAAAAAGCAAATAGCAATGAACCGCTATCTTAAATCCTATTATTTTGCGGCTATTACACTAATTTCAACCTGAACTCCCTTTGGTAATCCGGCCACTTGAATAGTTTCGCGAGCAGGTGCTGTTTCATTTTCAAAATAACGACCATAAACTTCATTTACATCAGCAAACTTACCCATGTCCATCAAAAAAATAGAAGTTTTTACAACGTTCCTAAAATCCATTCCGGCAGCTTGCAATATGGCGTGTAAGTTTTTCATAACAATTTCTGTTTCCGTTTTTACATCGCCTTCATGTAGGCTGCCATCAGTCGGATCAAGTGCAATTTGACCGGATACAAAAAGCATATTTCCTATTTGCACTGCTTGATTATATGGACCAATTGGTGCAGGTGCTTTGTCTGTTCTTATTATGTTCTTTTCCATGACACAAAGGTAATATGCCCTTACCTTTGCACACAATAATGACTACAATTTTACATATTGACACATCTACTGACCTGGCGATTATATTGTTAGAAAAAGATGGAAAAGTAGCATCTCAAGCAATCAGCAACGAGGGGCGAAATCATGCCGCCAATATCAATTTAATGATAGAACAAGTCTGTACGGATGCCGGTTTGACCTTTAAAGATTTAAGTGCTGTTTCTGTAGTTGCCGGCCCAGGTTCTTACACCGGTTTACGAATTGGTTTAGCCTCTGCCAAAGGATTGTGTTATGCACTTGATTTGCCTTTGATCATGCACAACAAACTTACCCTATTAGCTCTTGAAGCAAGAGAGAAAACAACTGGAAATTATAGTCATTATTTGTCTGTAATTATTGCTAGAGATAAAGAGTATTTTGTCAGCCTGTATAATAATATGGGTTATTGTGTAAAGCCTCCGCAACACTTAACAGAAGAAGCTTTGCTTGATTTAGTTTCTACACAATCCGATACACTTATTATTGGAAACCTGCCTTCGACTATCTTATCTATACTATCATATAAATTATTTGAAGAAACGATTATAGTATCTAATAATTTTCGTGCTTGTTATGATTTTGTATGCTTTAGTAACAAAGAATTTGCTGATTTATATCATGCAGAACCCTTTTATTTAAAAGGAGTGTTTATTCACAAATCCTTATAGGAGTGCCTTATACGATTTTTTCTTCAAAGGAAGAATTATATTTATTTAACTGCTATTTAACAAAAACTATTGAGAAACATTTGTTTCATATCTTGAGGCTACGTATGTTTGCATTCTGAAATGGTTTTCGTTTTTACGATTTCTATTTTTCGATCTTTTTTTATTATATTAATTAACCTCCGAAATTTTTTAAAGTAAATGGAAACAACAATGTCAGCTAACACGCTGGTTATCCGGAAAGATGAAAGTTCAAACGAACAAATTAAGCTGGATTACGTTGCCGTTAAAAGTGCAGCAATGACTTTGCGTGCTATCAATCACAAATTGCGTCAGCAAATCGTGAAATTGCTTGAAGAGAACAAGCGTATGAATGTTACAGACATTTATGTGAAATTACGCTTAGAGCAATCAGTAGCTTCTCAACATTTAGCTATTCTTCGTCGTGCAAACATCGTTATTACAGAGCGTGATGGTAAGTTTATTCACTATTCTCTAAACCATCAGCGTATTGCTGCGATTGCAAAATTTGTAAGTGAATTAGTCAGTGCGGAAGAAACAACTAACGTTAATGTTAACGCTAACGCTTAATCATTCTAAAAATTTTAGAAAAATTTTGAGGTTGTCTAAACGGCAGCCTCAATTTTTTTTTAATCAATTTAATTAGTTTTTCTATGGTTATATAAAATAGAAAAGCACCTATAGACCGGAATAATTTGTGAGCATAGCTTTGCTAATTGATTATGAATCTAAAAAAGCTTCTTTCACTAAAAATTTGGGGTTTATTCTTAATTGGAGGAACTATTACTGTAGGCATATATGCTTATAGATTTGTCCATCCATCATCTCACAATATCAGTCGAGTACATAACATCCAAAACTATCAGGCAATAGATTCTGTTGTTCATTTGCTATGTGATGGTGATGTTGTGCTTCGTACAGGTGCAGATGCTACCAGCTATATTTTCTCCCAGTTTAACCAAAAAGATAAAACCTATTCACATTGCGGCATTGTAGTTATTGAACAAGGGTATCCTTTCATTTATCATAGTATAGGTGGTGAAGATAATCCGTATCAAATTTTAAAACGCGATTCTGCATCATTTTGGTTTTCTCCGGTTCACAACCTTGGTTTGGCTGTAGTTCGTTATGCTTCAGATTCCGTTAATCGAGCATCTATTGTGGGAGAGGCAAAGAAAATTTATGCACAAAAACCAAAATTCGATATGCAGTTTGACCTCCTTTCAGATGATAGGATGTATTGTGCTGAATATGTCTATAAGGTTCTCAACAAAGCAATGAAAGACTCCAATTATATTACTGCTTCTCAAAAGTTTGGCGTGTGGTATGTAGCCACCGAAAATCTGTTCCTCAATCCACATGCACATTTCGTTTGTCACCTTCGATATAAATAATACCTTTGCATGAATTTTTCAAAAAAACAATACATGAAAAAAGTTTTGTTCGCACTCACTACCACATTAATATTGGCAATCGGTTTAACAAGCTGCTCTTCCAATTCACCTAAAGCATCTGCTGAAAAGTTTTTGACAGGCTTGTTACATTATGACTATGATGCAGCTAAAAGTGTTTCTACTGAAGACACCAAAAAAATGATAGACCTCATGGCTCAATTTTCAGCCATGATGCCCGACTCGATCAAACAAGCTGCCAAAAAAGTGAAAGTGAATATTGTAGATGTAAAAGAAGAAGGGGATAAAGCAACAGTAACTTATACTACCTCTGACGATCCTAAGTCAGACAAGCCGGAAGAGAAAAAATTGAACCTTGTAAAGAAAGACAATAAGTGGTTGGTTCAATACAGCAAAATGGATGGCATGAATGAAGGAGACAATCCTGAAATTTCTAACGCTCCTGCTGATAGTACTTCTGCTATTGACACTACCATTGCACCTCCTGCCGATGCACAACCCACAGACAGCACTAAGCACTAAGTTTTATTTGTATTTTCTTTTTTAGATAAGTTTTGTATTTTTAGTCAAATTGCCGTTGTAAAGCGGCAATTTGCCATTTAGAAAAAGATGAAAGCAACAGCCATTTGCATTCTTCTATTTGCCTTACAACTGTTCTTAACTTTGAAAGGAGTAGAGCATTGGGGTAAATTTGTCAATCCATTTTTACTTTTTCTTTCCTTTGTTGCTCTTTTTATTTACTATATAAAGAGTATTTTTAAGAAGTCATCCTTCCTGCCCCCCTCCAAACTTTTTAGCATCCTTTGGTTCATTATAGGCATGGCAGTAATTGTAGTATGCTTCCCTCTGTTTCATCAATTGTTTCATCAATTCAACCATCCGGTAGATATATCTGATGTGTTGCCACAAATTGAGTTTCAATTTGACGCTTTCCGACATGGTGAATTACCGTATCATAAGATAAACTTGCCACATTCTAAACCATTTCCTGTTTACATGCCCTTTCATTGGCTTCCCCTATCATTTACACAAGGTTTAGGTATAGATGCTCGCTGGTCCGGACTCCTGTTGCTATCAATTGCCGGGGGAATATATGCCTCCTTAGTGATAAAGCAAGAGGGAAATATTTTTGCAAATTGGGTGTTGTTATTGATGCCAACGGCTGTCTTATTTTCCTTTCTTTTTTGGGATAGGCAATCAATTGCCGTTTCTTTAGAAACAACGATTGCAGCTTATTATTGGATACTGGCAATGGGCTTATTCAAGCGGAGTTTTACGCTCACCTCATTAGGAGTTATTCTTTGCCTTTTGTCGAGATATACTTTAATATTTTGGTTGCCTTTATATTTCCTCTTGCTTTTTTGGAAAGAGGGACGAAAGAAACCGACTGAGCTTGTTTTTTTAATCTTAATATCTTTTTTTGTTTTTTACATTGCTCCATTTCTACTCCGAGAACCTTCTATTTTTCTAACCGGTTTAGCCTATCACAATGGAGCTGCAGAATATGAATGGGAATATGGGGCTTGGAGTTTTGAAACCGGGATCTATTTTGCTCCGCACATTAATGCATTGGTTGCAGGTAGTTTTACCCATAAGGTCTTTATAGCTCGAATTATTCAAGCAACCACATTACAACTGATATTTTTGGGTGGTTCTTGGTTTTTTAGAATGCAGAAAAACAAAATCAACCATTATGATTTTGCTTTAGGGATGTTATATTTAACCATCGTTTGCTTTTATATGATCGGTCCTCTCACCTATCGGTACTACATGATAACGCCATTATTTTTGTCCACCGTTCTCTGCGCAAGGATCATCAATGTGTCATTAAAAAATGGAAGTGTAAGGGATTGATACTTCTAACAATCGTATATAGCGATTGCTAAATACTACTACCAAAAAATAAATAAGCTAAAATGATAGATGTGACAATACCTACAACATCTGCTAACAACATAGACCCTACGGCATATCGTGTATTTTTTACCGATACAGCTCCAAAATAAACAGCAATTACATAGAACGTTGTGTCAGATGATCCTTGCAAAACACAAGATAACCTTCCGGCAAATGAGTCTGCACCAAAATTCTTCATGGTATCAATCATCATTCCTCGAGCACCGCTTCCACTCAATGGTTTGATCAGTGCTGTTGGCAATCCATCAACAAATTTTGTGTCAGCACCTAATGCTGCAAAAATTGATTTCATACCGTGAATCACCACATCAAAACTGCCACTGGTACGCAACATACTAATGGCTACCAACATGCCGACTAAATAGGGTATGATGCGTATAGCAGTTTCAAATCCTCCTTTTGCACCTGCGACAAAGGCATCAAAAACATCAATTTTTTTATAGAGTGCACCTAAAATAATGATGAAAAAAATAAAGAGAATTAGACCGTTGCTCAATAATGATGAAAAATGTTGAACACCCCTTGAATCAAGTCGCGACAAAGAAAGCACAATTAAAGAAATGATAGCAGAAAGTCCGCCAACCCAACTTAAAATTATTGGTTGAAAAAGATTTATTTTTTGGCGGATGGCTACGATGCTCATTGCTGCAATAGTGGCCACAAAGGTGGCTATCAAGCAAGGCACAAAAATATCGGTCGGATTGGCTGATTTTAAGGCGGATCGTGCTGCAATTATACTAACGGGAATTAAAGTTAAGCCCGATGCGTGCAAGCACAAAAACATGATTTGCGAATTTGAAGCCGTATCTTTTTTAGGATTTAATTCTTGTAAGCTCTCCATAGCCTTCAAGCCAAAAGGTGTGGCGGCATTATCAAGTCCTAAAAGATTAGCTGAAAAGTTCATCATCATGTGACCCATTGCCGGATGATCTTTTGGCAAATCCGGAAAAAGTTTTGAAAAAAATGGTCCAATCATGCGCGACAATAAGCGAATACCACCGGCTCGTTCAGCAATACTCATCAGCCCCATAAACAAAGCCATAATACCGATTAGGGCTATACAAATATTGACAGCTACTTTGCAGGTTTCAATAATGCCATCAGCCTTTTTTACCAATAGATTTTGAATGCCTGAATAGCTATAGCATTTTGCTGATGGAAACAAGGAAGTTAATAATCGAGCTGAGTCATCGGATGGGTGTGGTGCTATTATAACTGAGGGTGGATGGTTTATTGTTGTTTTAGTATATCCGTAGCTGCTTATATAGCTTTCGAAATTTGTTTTCGACATATTGGTAGGAGCACCAGTTGCAGCATAATATACTGTATCATATGCATCATCAGCCTTTCCTGTAACCATTCTGGAGAAGATAGCCTCATCTCCAAACATAAAATGAAATGAAGCCATTAAAATAGCAATCAAAATAAATGCTGACCAAATTCTGCTTAGAGCCATATCTTAACGGTTGGCTAAGTTGTTTTTTCTGTTATCCATTTAGGCAATTCAGGCGGTTCATAACGCTGCATTTGCACAAGTAAATCATTGAGATCATAACCCACCATGACCATACTTCTATATGATTCTTTTGAAAAACCCTCCATAACCATTGTATCCAACAAGGCAAGAAGCGGTTCATAAAAACCATTTATGTTAAGCAGCCCAATAGGCTTTTGATGTAATCCTAATTGTGCCCAAGTCATCATTTCAAAAAGCTCCTCCATGGTTCCCCATCCTCCGGGTAATGCAATAATCGCATCGCTCAGTTCATGCATTTTCATCTTGCGCTCGTGCATAGTATGCGTAATAATGCACTCAGTCAGGTTTTCGTGTGCCACTTCCTTTGTTTGTAAAAAGGAAGGTATAACCCCAACAACTTGACCATTATTTTGCAAGGCACCATCAGCCAAAGCACCCATTAATCCAACCTTTGCACCACCATAAATTAACTTAATTCCAATAGTCGCCAATTCAGCACCTACTTCATAAGCCACTTCTTTATACAGATCCATATAGCCATCGCTCGATCCACAAAAAATTGCTATTGATTTCATTGTTAGCGTGTGCCTATTTATTTTAAAATTCTGAAGTGATTATCTCCGTGCTTTCAGCACACAAGCTACTAAGATACTAGTACACCGGCATTTCAATTAAAAAAAAGTTACCAAAATTATATTTTCGTAAAGGGAAAATTTTATCTTCTTTTCTTTTTCTCGATTGGTTTTTTACCAAATAAATAAACGGAACGCATAGCTATATCAGTATTTGGTCGGTCTGACTGATTGCGTGGCATATTGACAATCTTATCTACTACATCCATCCCTTCTTCCACAAAACCAAAAATCGTATAGTTGCCATCTAAACCGGGTGTACCGCCAATTGTTTTATAAACCTCTCTTTGGTGAGTAGAAAACTGTCGTCCTGTTCGTTGAGAAATCTTGTCTAATTCTGCATCAGTATAAACTTTACCGACAACAATATAAAATTGGGAAGCGGAAGAAGCCTTTTCAGGATTGGCATCACGAGCCATTCCAAGAGCACCGCGTTGATGAAAGTTGCTATCATTTATTTCTGCCGAAATACGATAACCCAACTCACCTTCACCTAATAACGTACCGGGGTGAGCATGTTTTGAGTCTGGGTCGCCGCCTTGAATAACGAAATTTGGAATTACTCGATGAAATAAAGTACTGTCAAAAAATTTATCCTTGACAAGTTTCAGCATATTATCTCGATGCAGCGGTGTATTATCAAATAGTTCCAAAACAATTTTACCAGAATCCGTTTCTATCACAACTTTTGATGATTGTGCATTCGTGTTTACATTCAAGAAAAAGAAACAAAAAAGCATTCTTAATCGCAGGAAAAAAAAGGTTTGCTGTTTCATAAGATCGGTATTCAATTTATATCCTAATTCATTAGGGTTGTGAGAACAAAGGGGCTAAATTAGCCGTTTCAAGTCAATATATATATGGCTTATACTACTCGTGCCAAACGTTTAACTTCCATTTTACCCGAATGGACATGGAACCATAGTAAAAGACAGCCCATAACATCTTTTAACCCTACAAGGGAATGGTTACGAAAGCCTGATGTAAAGCCTGTTTACACCCTTTTTCGATATAGCAATACATCCATTGAAGAGAGAACTCTTAGAGCTTCTCAAGCCTGTCAAACAAGTGCGGAAGATGGCGTAGTAAAATGGTTGAATATTGATGGACTAAATAAAAACGAAGTAGAAGCGATAGCTGAATGTTATGGCATTCACAACTTGATAGTGGAAGACATTTTGAGCGAAGGACAACGAGCCAAAATGGATGAAATAGATAATGTACTTTTTTGTTTAGTACCCATGCTTTATTACAACGAGGCTACCGGTCAAATAGAAATGGAACAAGTCAGTATTATCTTAGGCTTGGGTTATGTATTATCTTTTCAGGAAGATGCTTTTCGAGATGTTTTCAGCCCGCTTCGAGAAAAATTACGTGCTGCAGGATCGAAACTGCGTCAACGTACCGCAGACTATTTGTGCTATGGATTAATAGATGTTATTGTGGACAGCTATTTTGGGGTGATTGAAAAGTTGAATGAACGAATTGAACGATTAGAAGACTCTTTATTACTACAGAGGGAAAAGGATGCCCTTGCAAAAATCAGTATGCTGCGTCGTGAAATCATGCTGCTAAGACGATCCATTCAACCGGTTCGTGAAGTTGTAAACGGTTTTCTAAAAAGTGAAAATGAAATGTTGGAAGATCGGCATGACAAATACTATAAAGATGTACTTGACCACATTACTCAAGCAAATGAATTTGTAGAAAACCAACGTGATATGCTTATGAACTTACAAGACCTATCCATGAGCCAAATTAACCTAAAAATGAATGAAGTGATGAAGTTGTTTACTATGGTTGCAACCTTATTGGCTCCGGCTACCGTAGTGGGTGGCATATTTGGGATGAATTTTGATATCATACCCCTTTCGCATCATGCCTTTGGTTTTTATATTGCTGTGTTTGTCATGATTGTTGTACCCTTATTTATGCTTCTCTGGTTTAGGCGAAAGGGTTGGTTTTAAAATAACTATTCTACAATTTCCTGACACAATTCTATCAGCATACCATTGGTCGTTTTGGGATGTAAAAAACAAATAAGCTTATTGTCAGCACCTCGCTTTGGTTTTTCCTGAAGCACTTCAAAACCTAATACTGTTAACCTTTTCATTTCAGCCTCAATATTTTCTACTTCGAAAGCCACATGGTGAATACCCTCACCTTTTTTCTCTAAAAATTTTGCAATGGCACTATCCGGTTTATTAGCTTGTAACAGTTCTATTTTGTTTTCACCCGTTGCAAAGAAAGCTGTTTCTACCCCTTCGTGTTCTACCGCCTCTTGCTTGTAACAAGGTGTATTCAACAATTGCTCAAATAAGGGAATAGAATCTGAAAGGCTTTTAACAGCAATTCCAAGGTGTTCAATTTTCAACATAAGGAAATAGTTTTTGAATATGGGAATATATACAGTGCAAATGCGTAGCAGACAACGAAAGTAGCAGCTTTAGCGTAATTTTGCCTATCATTTTTGACCCAACTGTTTATGAGTTTAAAACTTCCAATTTATCTCGATAATAATGCCACTACGCCTGTGGATCCTCGAGTGCTTGATGCAATGCTTCCATATTTTACTGAAAAATTTGGAAATGCTTCCAGTCGAAATCATCCATTTGGGTGGGTAGCGGAAGAAGCCGTTGATTATGCCCGTGAAAAAATTGCCAAACTGATAGGTGCTGATCCAAAGGAAATCATATTTACTTCTGGTGCTACAGAAGCAGATAACCTCGCGCTTAAAGGGGTGTTCGAAATGTATGCTTCAAAAGGCAATCACATCATTACTTGCACTACGGAACACAAAGCAGTATTAGACACCTGTAAGCACATTGAAAAACTGGGTGGACAAGTTACTTACCTTCCTGTTCAAGCTGATGGTTTGGTTGATCTTGTGGAATTAGAAAAAGCTATTACCGACAAGACCATTCTTATTGCACTTATGTATGGTAATAATGAAATTGGCGTGATTCAGCCGGTGCAAGAAATTAGCAAAATAGCACGAAAGCATGGTGTACTTTTCTTTTCAGATGCCACACAAGCTGTTGGAAAAATTCCGGTAGATGTCAATAAAGATGGTATTGATTTGATGGCGTTTAGTGCGCATAAAATGTATGGACCTAAAGGAGTAGGAGCATTATATGTGCGGAGAAAATCACCTCGCGTGAAGGTAACAGCCCAAATGGATGGCGGTGGCCACGAGCGTGGAATGCGTAGTGGAACTATGAATGTTCCGGCGATTGTAGGATTTGGTAAAGCAGCTGAAATTTGCCAATTTGAAATGGAAGATGAGGCCAATAGGCTTAGTGCAATGCGCGATCGTTTAGAAAATTCTTTGCTTGAGCTTGAAGAAGCTTATGTAAACGGAAATATTCAACATCGCCTACCTCATGTCAGCAACATATCTTTCAAATATGTAGAAGGTGAAGGCTTAATGATGGGCTTCAACAAAGACATTGCAGTTTCCAGCGGTTCTGCTTGTACTTCTGCCTCCTTAGAACCATCCTATGTATTGAAAGCACTTGGATTAGGTGACGACTTGGCACATAGCTCTCTTCGTTTTGGATTAGGACGATTCACAACCGATGAACAAATTGACTTTACCATAAAAGCTATAAAAAGCACCGTTCTAAAGTTGCGTGAAATGAGCCCTCTTTGGGAAATGTATAAAGAAGGGATCGACTTAAATAGTATAGAGTGGGCACACCATTAATAAAATGGCTTTCATTTTAACAGCAAATTTTTTTGCAACAAAATATTATTCTTAAAAATAAAAATTCAACTACTATGGCATATTCAGAAAAAGTAATTGACCATTATCATAATCCTAAAAACGTAGGTACGCTTGACAAGAGCAAAACCAATGTGGGTACAGGTTTGGTAGGTGCACCAGAGTGTGGCGACGTGATGCGATTGCAAATTGAAGTAGATGAAACAAGCGGCATTATTAGAGATGCAAAATTTAAAACATTTGGATGTGGTTCGGCTATTGCTTCCTCTTCTCTGGCAACAGAATGGCTAAAAGGCAAAACGGTGAATGAAGCAATGGAAATTGACAATATGGATATTGTTGAAGAGCTGAATCTGCCCCCAGTAAAGATTCACTGCTCTGTTCTTGCAGAAGATGCTATCAAGGCCGCCATCAATGATTATCGTTTAAAAAACGGTATGGAAGTATTGGAGCTTGATGAGAAAAAACACTAAAAGAAGAATTCATGATTTTTATTAGTGCGAAGGCAAAAGAAAAAGTTGCTCTTTTAAAACAAGGAAGTGGTTTAGGTGACGACTATTTCCTTCGTGTCAGCGTGGTAGGAGGCGGTTGTTCTGGCTTGTCCTATAAATTAGATTTTGATAATGAAACACAACCCAACGATCAAATATTTGAAGATCAAGGCGTGAAAATGGTTACCGACTTAAAAAGCTTTCTCTATCTATGCGATACAACTCTTGAGTTTTCAGATGGGTTAAATGGGAAAGGCTTTCACTTCGTAAATCCAAATGCCAGTCGAAGCTGCGGTTGTGGTGACAGCTTTGCTGTTTGATCTTTTCTTTCTGAGAAATTGAAATAAGCAAATAGCAAGGGACAAGATACTATAAGGCATTCGCTACACCTTTCAGTTTTAAAACAAAATGGGCTACCTCAATTTTCATGAAGTAGCCCAATTATATTTCTTAATATGGTTTTTAGCTCATAAAATTCTTATTGTCTTGATTTTTGTAAAATGCCTTTGAATCAGTCCTAAGCTCTTCCCATTTTTCTTTTAAGCCAAGCTTTAAATTGGAAACTTAAAAGCATCATGACTGGTACAATAATTAATGTTAAGAAAGTAGCGAAGCTTAAGCCGTATATCATTGTCCAAGCAAGAGGACCCCAGAATGCTACGCTGTCACCGCCAAAATAAATATGCGGATTAAGTTCACTAAACATAGTTGCGAAATTGATGTTTAGTCCAACTCCGAGCGGAATAAGCCCCATAATGGCTGCTGTTGCGGTAAGGATAACGGGAGTCATCCTAGTTCTTCCTGCTTCTACAATTGCATCATAAGGAGCAAGTCCTTCTTTCAACATTAAATCCATAAATTCTACTAAAAGAATACCGTTTCGTACCACTATACCAGCCAATGCTATTATACCAATGCCACTCATGACAATGGAAAAGTCATTTTTGAAAATTCCGGTACCCAAAAACACACCAAAAATGCTAAAGATAATTTCAGTCATGATGATTACGGTACGGCTTATAGAATTGAATTGAAGAATCAAAATCAAAAAAATTAACCCTATAGAAACCATCATTGCATTTCCTAAAAATGCACCGGTTTCTGCTTGCTCTTCTTGTTGACCACCCATGCGCATGGTAATGCCTGAAGGTGTTTTAAATCCCTTCAACTCTTTTTCAATTGCAGCCACCACTTCATTGTCGTTATATCCGGTCAGAACATTAGATTGAAGTGAAATGATGCGTTTTTGATCTTTACGTTTAATGCCGCCATACGTATAATCATAGCGTACATCAGCAAAGGTGCTAATGGGCACACTGCGCACAATACCACCCATACCCATGTCGCGAAAAGTGATGGGCATATTACGAACAGCATCTACATCTTCTCGTTGATTTTTTTTCAAGCGAAGGGTAATAGGATAATCATCATTAGCATCTCTAAATCTCGATATTTCTTTACCAAACACAGCTGTACGAAGATTGTTCACAACTATTCCGGTACTGATACCGTCATTGTTCATTCGTGTACGATCAAGGTCGAAAACAATTTCAGGCTTGTTAGACTGGAAGTCGCTGCGCAATTCTTCTACACCGGCAATTTGTTTACGATCTAAATATTTTTTGAGACGGTCAGCAGTATTAATCAAGGTATCTAATTCGTCACCTTTAATTTCAATAACAATGGGTTTGCCTACCGGAGGTCCGCCTTGTTCTTTATCTACGGTAACTTCAGCTCCGGGAATATTTTTCACGGCTAATCGTATTTTTTGTAAATAATCAGCGGTAGATTGACCCTTACGCTCACCAAACTTTACAAAAGCAACGGTGATACGTCCTTTGTTAGGAAAATTACCCACTTCACCGCTGGTTGGATCTACTGCACCAACGGTAACATTGGCAATTACAGACTTAACAATAGGATTTTTCTTTCCTTTAGTCGGATCTATGTCAAGAGCTTTGTTCACCCTATCTTCCAGCTTCATCAACACTTGGTTGGTATAGGCTTGATCCGTACCTACGGGAAGGTTCAGATAGACATAAGCAAAGTTTGGTTCACCACTTGGGAAAAAGACAACTTTTGGTGAACGAACGCCCATCAAGATGATAGCAAAAATAAAGATGCCTATCGTGATACCCATCGTTGTTAGTGGGCGAGCTAATGCACGCTTTAACCATTTAGTGTACCATTGTTGAAAGGCCGGCCAAGTTTTGTTTTGAAAACTATGTATATATTTTTCAAGTACAAACTTTTCTAAAAGCACAAACAGATATAAGAAGATGATGAAATTGCCTATTCCCCAAGCTTTTGCGATATAGGCAATTGCAGCAACCGACAAAAATATAATTAAGACAACTCGATCTCTTTTCGACCACTTCCGTTTTCCGTCATCATTTAATTGATGTGGTTTCATAAAACCTACAGCAAATACAGGGTTTATGATATAAGCCACAAGCAAGGAGGCAAGTAATGTGATGATGAGCGTAATAGGCAAATAATACATGAACTCACCTATAATTCCTTTCCAAAAAGCAAGTGGAATAAAGGGCATCAATGTGGTGGCTGTTCCTGAAAGCACAGGCATGAAAACCTCTCCTGTAGCTATTTTTGCAGCTTTTACAATAGGTATTTTACCGTTGTCAAAGATTCTATGCGTATTTTCTATCACCACAATGGCATCATCTACAACAATGCCTAAAGCCAACAAAAATGAAAACAAAACAATCATGTTAAGTGTAAACCCAAGCGTGGGCATTACCAAAAACGCAATAGCACAAGATAGCGGTACGGACATGGCAACAAACAAAGCATTTGTTACACCCATAAAAAACATCAGGATGATGGTAACAAGAACAAAACCAATGATGATGGTATTTATCAAATCATGCAAGGTGCTCCGTGTTTGATCACTTTGATCGCCGGTGATAACAATGTTTAAATCTTTAGGTAATTCATCTGCCTTCATTTTAGTAATTAAGGCATCAATCTTATCTGATGCGTCAATGAGGTTTTCTCCCTTCGCCTTAATAATGTTTAAGGTAATTACATTTTTTCCATCTAAACGAGCATAGCTTTCCTGCTCTTCAAATGCATCTTTTACATCAGCTAAATCATGGAGGTAGAGAGCCTTTCCTTGTTGATTTTTAACTATGATATTTCCGATTTGATCAGCAGACTTAAATTCATTTCGAATTGTTATAATTCGCTTTTGGTTATTCATGGACACTTGTCCGGGTGTAGCAGAAATGTTTTCATAAGCTACTGCATTTTCAATATCAGAAAAAGAATAACCGGATGCAGCCATTTTATAGATGTCCACATTGATTTGGATTTCTCTATCTAATGCGCCAACAATATCAACACGCTTAATCTCTTTTAATTCTTCAATATTGTCTTTTATTCTGTCCGAGTATTTTTTAAGTCTGTTGAGATCATATTGCCCGGAAATGTTGACATACAAAATTGGAAACTCCGAAAAGTCAATATCGTTTACTTCCGGTTCATTAGGCAAATTTTGCGGTAAATCTGTACGAGCCTTGTCCACCGCATCTTTCACCTCACGCTTAGCTTCGCTTACTTGAACATCTGTGTTAAACTCAATCATTACAACAGAGTAATCCTGAAAAGAGTTGCTGGTAACCTTTTTGATACCCGTGAGGTTTTTCACCTGTTTTTCAATAGGCTTGGTTACTAAGTTTTCCATGTTTTCCGGCGAGGTACCCGGATAGATGGTCTTGACTATAATTTGCGGCATTTTTATTTCCGGAAACTGCTCCTTTGGTAGGGATATATACGTCAGCAAACCGGCAAGGGTAATGAGAATGGTTATGACATAGACAGCTGTTCGATTGTCTATCGCCCAACTGGATGGTTTAAATTCTTTGAAGACATCTTTCATCGGAAAGTCTTTTATAGTTTATATAACAACGGAAGTGTATCAATTAAATCTGCTACCTGCTTTATTCACAGTCGGAACCTTTATTCCGTTCGACAGTTTCAAATTGATTGTTATTGAATGGCTATAGTTTCGCCATCGTCCAAATCTTCAAAACCGGCAGTGATAATTTTATCGCCATCTTTCAAGCCATTGATAATTTCAGCCATTCCATTAGCCATTTTGCCGATTTCTACTTTTACTGATTTTGCTTTATTCCCATCTGCCAAAAACACAATGTTTCCATCTGATGTATTTTGAATTATGGACACCGGAACAAGCAGTGCTTTATTATTTTCATAATTGGCAATTTTCATTTTACAGCTCATATTGGGATGCAAGCGATTGTTGGTTCCTAATCGAACTTCAACATTAAAAGCACGAGAAATAGGATCAACAGATTGCGCAACATAGCTTAGTTTGGTTCGAAAAGAATCATTCAAATCTGGAAAAACTAATGTTACTACATCACCTTGAGACACTTTACCAATATAGTTTTCACCAAGATTTGCTAATGCTTTCAACTTGTCTTTACTCACCACACGAATTCCCAAAGTGCCGGGTGAGGCCAAATCGCCAACTTTGATATTTACAGCATCAACTACCCCGCTAATTGGTGATTTGATTGTGTACATATCGCGTTGTGCCGCCAGTGCATTTCGCTGACTCTGAAGGCTTTCGTATTGGGTTTTAGATTGCAATAATTGCACTTGAGTTCCGATGTTTTGAGCCCAAAGTTTTTGCTGCTTTTCATACAAAGTTTTTGCTAAGTTGAGTTGAGCATCCATTGCTTGCATTTGTTGCTGCAGTGCTGAAGCATCAAGCGTGGCAAGGGTTTGACCTCTGCTTACACGTTCACCTGTAGAAACCGAAATTGTCTTAACTACACCTGGAGCTTGAGGTGTTGCTAACACGTTTTCATCTCCGGTTATAGAAGCTTGAATATTGATAGTTGAAACAAACTGTTGTGGCTCCAAAGTCAATATTGAAACGGGAATTGCTTTAGCACCATTGGTTTTTCCAACCTCTGCTTCAAGTTTTGAGATTTTCAGTTCAATGTCTTCTCTTTCTTGCTTGAGTTTTTTGAGTTGTGCTGCTTTATCACCGGATTGATTGCCGCCACAAGCAGCGAGCATAAGTGTTGCGAAAATGAGTGAACCTGTGGGTCGCATATCGTGTTTTTTTTGCGCTATTATTTGTTGTGATGAATAGTTAGAACTCGCCTAATGCTTTTTTCAAATCAGCTTCAGCATTGCTTATGTCCATCAAAACGTTGAAATAATTGTTTTGTGCCTGTAAATATTCTGTTTGTGCTTGGGTAACTTCTAAATTACTTCCTACACCTTCCTTGTATTTGCGTTGAGCCAAATCAAGTACACTGGCTGCCAACTGCGCATTTCGGCGTTGGCTTTCTGCTTGTAACAAAGCATTACTAAGAGTTGTGCGAGCACTTTTGGTTTGAAAATCTATGGTCAACTTTAGATTATCAATATTATTTTGTGTTTTAAGAATATTTAGTTTTACCTCTTTTACTTGATTTTGTCTTAACAGACCATTAAACAAGTTGAAATTTAATTGTAGTCCTACGTATGAGCTCCAGATATATTGCTCTCCGAACAAACTTTTAAATTTATTTGATGAATAGTTGTATCCCATATTGCCAAATGCTGAAAGCGTAGGAATAGCAGCATATTGATATCGCCTTAGGTTGTAACCATTTAGTTTTTGCTGAGTTTGCAGTAGGCTAAATTCGGTACGATGTGTATAATCTGAGGTGTTATCAAGCATAGCGGAAGCCTGAAGTATTTGCCCGTTTACGGCTGTATCAGTCAGTACAACGGGTTGTTCAATATTCATGCCCATCTGAAATTTCAACAACTGCTCACTAACTCGTAATAAATTTCCAATTCGCATACTGTCTGCCGCTAAATTGTTTACCTGAACACTAGTTCTGTCCACATCAATTTTTTCGGTAAAACCGACATCGTGCATTGCGTACATATCCATAGCCATACTTCTTGCATTAGTAAGCGATTGCTTTAAAATGGAAAACTGTTTGTTGGCTATGACTAAAGCTCTATATGCTTTTTGTACATTGTAACGTAGGTTTTCGTTTGTCAATTTTCCATTCTGTCTTGCTAATTCTAACACCGACTTACGTGCTTGTAGAGCTACTAATACACCACCATCAAAAATTATTTGCGAACCGGATAAAGCTAAGCTGGATGAATATTTCGGTGTAAATTGAACAGGAACAAACGTACCTGGTTGGTTAAAAAACTCTCCGGGAATAAAGGATTGCATAGGGTCTATATAATCCATAAACTGACCCTGTCCATTAATCCGTGGAAACGCATTGGCCGTCACCTCATTGTTTTGGGCTTCTTGAATCAATACATCTAACTGAGCGTTCTTAGCTGCCACATTATTTTTCGTTGCAAAATCCATTGCCTGTTGCAAACTCAGTGCAATGGGTACGTTTGTCTGTCCTGTTGCTGGCATCTTAGCACATAGTGAGGCCATTAACGGTAAGGCATAAATGCTGAATTTCATATTCTGGTTGCCTCTTTAAAGTATTTGTCTTTGTATTTGGTATAAAGTCGCACTCCTTTAGTGGTCATAATTCCATAAAGAAAATGTTCACTGATTGCTTGGGCTACTTGCTGAATATTTGTTCTGTTTTCGACAAGCAAACTGGGGTAAAAAACCATAAGCGATATTTCCATCCGATATTGAGAAAGAAAAGCAATGTTTATATCCGGACGATATAATCCTTCCTCAATTCCGCGTTGTAGATTTTCTGCTATAGAAAGAACATCTTTAGTTTGTAAACTTTTTTTAAACAGTAGAAAACTATCCGGAAAATACCTTTCAAGTTCCAACATAGATAAGGGGTTTAATTGTTGGATTACTTGATCAAAAAGTACTGCTGTACGCACCATCCCTTCTACTGCATTATCCGACTCTTGCATCGCATTAGTACACGCTTCAGACAAGTGGTCTTTATACCACTCAACCGATGTACTCACCAAGACACTCTTATTTGCAAAGTGTTGATACAATGTCTTTTTTGAAATGCCGGCTCTTCGCGCAACATCATCCATCGTAATTGTCTTAAAGCCATATTGGCGAAACAATTCAGAGGCTGCATTCAATATTTTAGTTAGCGCATCCATAATCGGTACAAAACTATGGAAACAATTATTACAATTTAAGTTTCCTGCGTTTTATTCTTACAAAAATCAAAACTATTTGGGCTAAATAAATTTATGGGAAGTAAAATCGGTGAATGTGCTTAAAATATCGGTAAGTCCGTTTAAACATGGTATGAAAGCAAATTTTTAGCTTAAAAGCATAAATTGTATATCTTGGCATCCTCAAAAAGCACTGTAACAATGAGTTTTGTAAAAGAGTTTAAAGAATTTGCACTCAAGGGTAATGTAATGGACTTGGCTGTCGGTGTAATTATCGGTGGCGCATTTGGTAAAATTGTTAGTGCAATGGTGGAAGACATTATTATGCCTCCAATCAGTTTGCTGATTGGTCAAAAAGGTTTTACCAACGAGTATTTGGCTCTTGGCGAACCCGTGCGTAAAGCCGTAGAAACTAATCCTACGCTTTCTTTAGAAGATGCAAAGAAATTGGGTGCAGTATTGGCATGGGGAGACTTTCTTACTATTGTTATCAATTTTGCCATCCTTGCGTTTATCATTTTTCTGATGGTTAAGGGGATGAATCGAATGAAGCGCGAACCAGAAGCTGCGCCCGCCGCTGCGCCTGCACCAACACCTCAAGAACAATTGCTGGCAGAAATTCGGGATGAATTAAAGAAACAGAATAGTTAGTTCTGATATTTTTTGGGAACTACGGCAATTTTATTGCTTTCTTTGCCCTGATAAACTATGAACGGAGCAATATATCAGCGTTTGTGTGCCCTCAAAAAAGCAGGAAAATCAGGGTTTGCCGTTTTGGTAGATCCTGATAAGGTTTCACCTGCAAGAATGGTGGAATTAGCTTCTCTATGCAATCATGCAGCCGTAGATTTCTTGTTGTTTGGAGGTAGTTTAGTTGTAAATCATCAGATAGATCTATGTATTCAGCAGTTTAAGTCAGATTCAGACATTCCGGTTGTTCTTTTTCCCGGAAGTCCATCTCAGCTTAGTTCTTATGCCGATGCTCTTTTGTATTTATCCCTGATTTCAGGACGAAATCCGGAATTATTAATTGGGCAACATGTGGTTTCAGCTCCCACAGTTCGTGCCAGTGGATTAGAGGTGATATCCACCGGCTATATGCTGATTGATGGTGGAGTGCCAACGACGGTTTCTTATATGAGTCATTCAGCACCCATACCTTCTAACAAGGCTGATATAGCTTTGTGTACGGCTTGGGCTGGTGAAATGCAAGGTAAACACGTTCTTTATATGGATGCTGGAAGTGGTGCCAACAACCCTATTTCAGCTGAAATGATACAAAGAGTAAGCGGCAATACCCATATTCCACTTTTTGTTGGCGGCGGTATTCATACACCTGAAAAAGTTTATGAAAATTGCTGTGCCGGAGCAACAGTGGTGGTAGTAGGAAATGCCATTGAAAAAGATGCCGGACTCATAAGAGAATTGGCTAATGCTACTAAACATTCAAACGTTTCGGTAGTTACCAAATAAAGAGTTGATTGTTTTTAGAATTATTATGGGTGAAAAGTTTGTTTGAAGAAAATAAATTGGCCGCATCAATATTTCCAATTACCTTTGCACTCCTTTAATAAAAAATATTCCCGCATCTGCGGGTAGCATAAACTGAAGTAGAAATGAAACGTACGTTCCAACCAAGCCGCCGCCGTCGTAAATCTGTTCATGGTTTTCGTCAACGTATGCAAACTGCTAACGGTCGTAAGGTCTTAGCATCGCGCCGCAAAAAAGGCCGTCATAAACTAACTGTATCAGACGAGCGCAAGCTGAAATAAATTGTAGCAGAAAATTTCGTGGCCATTCGTCAAACACTCAAGTCATACGAGCGGCTAAAGCGCGAACAACATATTGATACGCTTTTCCGAAAAGGGAAAGCGTATTCTGCATTTCCGCTAAAGCTTATTTATTTGTGGGTTCCGGGTTCTGCTGTCGCTGCTAATTCTTTACGTGTTGGATTCTCTGTTCCTAAGAAAAAATTTCGTAAGGCAGTTCATCGAAACAAGATAAAAAGACTTATGCGTGAAGCATGGAGAACACAAAAAGATACCTTACAAACTTCTGAAGTTTCCGGAATGGAATTGCATTGTTTCATCATTCATACAGGCATTGAAATGCCTGATTTTGTTACCATAAAACAAGCCATGTCTAAATTGTTGGTAAAATTACAGCATACCAACCAACCACAATCATGAACCGTTTATTCTCCTTTCTTTTTACTTGGTTCATTCGTTTTTATCAAGCTTTTATTTCTCCATTATTAGGTGTAAAATGTAGGTTTACACCCACATGTTCTGCCTATGGCTTGGAAGCCATAAAAAAGCATGGACCTTGGAAGGGCGGAAAAATGGCATTACGCCGGATTTTATCTTGTCATCCTTGGGGAAGGAGTGGTTATGATCCGGTTGATTAAGAAAGTTTAACGAGCATTTTTAAATAGCTAAGCCACATATTTACTACCTTCACTTTTTTTGGAAAAAGTATATACTGACAATGTTTTCAAAGTGGTTTGGATCGAAGAAGGAAGCTGCAAAAGATTCAATTAAAGCCGACTTTTCATTTTTGCAAACAGATATGCACTCACATCTGATACCGGGCATTGATGATGGTGCTCAAACAGTTGAAGATAGCATTGAATTAATAAAGGAGTTTCAAAAGTTGGGCTATACGGGA
>JAFDXP010000039.1 GCA_018267875.1 Bacteroidota bacterium
ATGTCGCCTTTAAAGCTATCAATGGGTTCAAAACAATTGGTTGCAGGTGCACCGGGAGCTATATTATTCCCAATTTTAGTGCCATTGGTAAAAGTTTGTGTGGCTGTACCTACAGTGCCATAGGGCATGTTGCTACGTTGCCCGTTTATATAATAGTCAGTGGGATAGGCTATCCAAAGATCGGAATACATGGGATACTTAGAACCGAATTTGCTTTGTGGCCAGATATGTTCACGGTTGTAGCAAGAGTTTTCATGACTGGCTCCACTGCCGCATTGGTTTGAGCCTAAAACATAATAATAAGCAGCATTGCCGTTGGGGTTATCCGAATAAATATCCCAAACTTTATTTGTTCCTGGGTGATTGTCTGTTGTATAATAGGCGTTCCATAATCCGGGTGTGTAAGTTAGCTGCGTTGCATTTTTAATAATATTGTAAAGAGTTAAACGTAAAGGATTTCCATTTAATCCTAATGCACCATTATAGTAACCTTGTGGTTGGGCAAAGGCTGAATGACAAGCAAAAAAGGCAAGGGCGATCCAAATCTTTCTCAATTCAAAAATTTTTTTCAAAGTTAATCTCATTGTAATGATGTTTGATGTAGAAATTAAGCTCTTTTCAAGCATTATCTTTGCAACATGCAATTGCTTGATGGCACAGCCGTATCCGGTCAGATAAAACTCGAACTCAAGAATGAACTAAACGAATGGAAAGTCCAAGGAGGAAAAGTGCCTCATTTGGCTGCTATTCTGGTTGGTAACAATCCTGCCAGTGAAGCTTATGTAGGCAATAAGGTGAAAACATGTGCCGAGCTTGGTTTTGAGTCAACGCTACTTCGATTTGATACTTCTATATCTGAACTCGAATTATTAGCAGAAGTTGAGAAATTGAATTTGGACACAAGAATAGACGGTATTTTAGTTCAACTCCCGCTTCCGGCGCATATTTCAGAAGATGCAGTTATCAATGCTATTAATCCGGATAAAGATGTAGATGGTTTTCATCCGATTTCACAAGGGAGAATGATTTTGGGTCAACCTGGTTTTTTGCCGGCTACACCTTATGGCATTTTATTGATGTTGGCTCACTATCAAATAGATATTACGGGTAAACATTGTGTGGTGGTGGGTCGTAGTAATATTGTAGGCAAGCCCATGTCTATTTTATTGAGTAGAAATGCCAATCCCGGGAATGCAACCGTTACGATATGTCATTCTAAAACGACGGATTTGAAAGCTTTTACCTTGCAAGCTGATGTACTGATAGCAGCTATTGGTCGTGCGAGATTTATTACTGAATCTATGGTGAAAGCAGGAGCTATTGTGCTTGATGTAGGAATCAATAGAGTTGAAGACGCGTCAAAGAAAAGCGGTTTCCGCTTAGTTGGTGATGTGGATTTTGAAAATGTGGCACCTAAATGCAGTTTTATTACACCAGTTCCAAAAGGAGTAGGTTTGATGACAATCTGCGGGCTAATGCGAAATACACTGAATGCGGCTAAACTTAAAAAAATGAATTAAGATGCTTTATGGTAGCGGCTTTTCAGCATAGACCATTAAGTAATTCCACAAGTTTCTTTTTATCGTAACATATTGAAGTTTTGCCGTATCTACATTTCTTTTGCCAAATTCCGAAGTGTTTTTGTACAAAAAATTATAGATTTTAGAAGGAATCACACCCAAAAGATAGGCGCGATACAATCGTTTAATAGACTTCATGACCTCTTTAGTTTTGTCTTGAAAATCTAACTGAACGAAACCTGCATCAATAAGTTGATTAGAAAAATCTTCTTGAGTTGCATAGTCGTCAATAGCCCAGCCATTTGCCCAAGCTTTTATTTCCGCTGCATCTTTAGCAACAAGATTCGGTTGTTTGAAAAAATCGAATAAAATTAATCGTCCGCCCGGTTTTAAAATGCGCATTGCCTCTCGTAAAAAATCAGCTTTGTTGTTTGCATGGCAAATGGTTTCAATTGCCCATATAACAGAAAAACTATCGGGTGGAAAATTAGTAGCTGTAAAGTCTTGAACTGAAAAATGAGTTAAGGACTCAACACCTTCTTTTGCAGCATAAAGCGTAGCCTGAATGATTTGCTTCTCGCTAAGTGAAACGCCATGAGCTTGGCAACCAATTGTTTTTGCTAACCAGACAGTAGAACCACCTACCCCACAACCCGCATCCAGCACAGAATCTACTTGTGAGATAGCTGCACGCTCTGCCAGTTTTTTATTAGAATTAATTAAGGCCTCGTGAAAGTTTTGGGTAGTATCATCCCAATAGCCATAGTGTAGAGACTTGCTTTGGTCTAAATTCCAAAATAGTTTATAGTGAACTTCACTAAGATCGTAGTAGCGAGCAATATCTTTCTTGCTGAACAAAGGTGCGTATTTTTTTGGGTGGTCGAAAATAAGACAATGAATGAAATAGATATTAGATGAATAAACTAATTTCGCGCCCATGTCGGAAAATAAGGTGTTGCCTGTTATGGAGCATTTTTATACACTGCAAGGGGAAGGTTTTTTTTCCGGTCACGCTGCTTATTTTATTCGTTTGGGTGGTTGTGATGTAGGATGTGTTTGGTGTGATGTGAAAGAAAGTTGGGAAGCAGATAATCACCCTAAAATGACAATTGATCAAATCGTTTCTTCGGCAAAAACGCATAAAGGACGTATAGCTGTAATAACGGGTGGTGAACCCTATATGCACGATATTTCTGCCTTAGTTTTTGAGCTTCAAGAAGCCGGATTTCGTGTTCATATTGAAACATCCGGATCTCATTCGCCTTCTGGAAACGCTGATTGGATCACACTTTCACCCAAAAAATTTAAGGCACCATTACCTTCTTGTTTAAGTTTAACTAATGAATTGAAAGTTGTCATCTTTCACCCATCTGACTTGGCATGGGCTGAGCAATTTGCAGCCTTGGTGTCTGAAAATTGTAAATTGTTTTTACAGCCAGAATGGAGTAAGCGCGAAAAAATGACACCTTTAATTATTGATTACATTCAGCAACATCCACAATGGCAATTATCTTTACAAACCCATAAATACATTAATATCCCATAAGAATGACCACACTTCAAGCTATTATTCTCGGTATTGTAGAAGGGTTAACCGAATTTCTCCCAATTTCTTCAACGGGACACATGATTATTGCCAGCTCATTGATGGGCATATCTTCTGACAACTTTGTTAAGTTGTTTACCATTGCTATTCAGTTAGGCACCATACTCTCAGTTGTTGTTTTGTATTTCAAACGGTTTTTTCGAACGATAGATTTTTATCTGAAGTTGCTTGTAGCCTTTATTCCGGCAGCCATTTTTGGTGTTTTGTTGAGCGATAAAATAGACGCACTCTTAGAAAGCCCACAAACCGTTGCAATTTCATTATTAGTTGGAGGAATTGTACTCCTATTTATAGATCGAATTTTCAATAAGGAGGAAGAGGACAATGCAGACAAGATTAAATACCCTAGTGCTTTTGTGGTTGGGTTGTTTCAATGTTTGGCAATGATTCCTGGTGTGTCTCGCTCAGCAGCCACCATAATTGGCGGAATGCAGCAAAAACTAACTCGAAAAGCAGCGGCAGAATTTTCTTTTTTTCTTGCCGTACCTACTATGTTTGCCGCAACGGCCAAAAAATTATTGGATTTTTATAAAGAGGGTCATACGATTACACCGGAAGAAGGGAAGCTATTAGCCATTGGTAATTTGGTAGGCTTTGTAGTGGCTATAATTGCTATCAAGTCCTTTATCAGTTTCGTCACCAAACATGGCTTTAAGGCATTTGGGATTTACCGAATTATTGTAGGTGCGCTGATTCTTGCTTTGTTGTGGAGTGGTCATTCCCTACATATCATCTAAGCATCTTCGGGTTTCCAGTGTTCAAACAATAAATTTAAAAAGTGATTTTCTTCTGTGGTAATCACTTTATCGGCTTGAGTGAGTTTTACGGCAAAGGCAATTAAATTATTGCGTTCTGTTTCAGTTGCATCATCATAAAAATCGTCCATCATTTTTAGAAAATGTTGTTCCCATTCAGTTGGTCGAAGATTGCTGATAATAGCCATTTCTCGATCCAAATTAACATAAAAAGGAAACTCGTGGACTAAATAATCGCGAATTACTTTGTCTTCTTCGGCATTAACGCGAAAATCAACTGCCGATAAAATCATGAGTAAGTGATATCCGGCAACGGTCTTGTTCAGTCTGTTGTTGGGCATAAAATTATGAGTGGGTGTGTTGTTAAGTTTGTGAGGCAAGTAAAAGGTCTAAATCTGTATATTTTAGATTAAAACGCTTGGCTATAGGGGCGTTTGTTACGCATCCTTTGTATAAATAAACTCCGTTCCTGATGCCTGCTTTTGCTTGTATTAAACCTTCCATTCCACCCATGTCAGCAACTTGTAGCATGATGGGCATGAGCACATTGCTAATGGCACGTGAAGCAGTTCTCGATACACCGGATGCAATGTTGGGTACACAAAAGTGAATAACATCGTAGCGTTTGAAAATTGGATTTTCATGTGAGGTAACACGCGATGTTTCAAAACATCCTCCCCGATCAATGCTAACATCTACAATCACCGAACCTGCTTTCATATTGCTTACCATTTCTTCTGTTACTACCACCGGGGTTATGCCTTTCATGGGTTTGAGTGCCCCTACTGCAACATCTGTAGTAGCTAAAGCTTCTGCTAACGTTACAGGGTCTATAACTGACGTAAAACAACGCCTGCCAATATTGTTTTGCAACCTCATTAGTCGGTAAATGGAGTTGTCGAATATTTTTACAGATGCACCTAATCCTAAAGCTGTGCGTGCTGCAAATTCACCCACAACGCCGGCACCAATTATTAATACTTTAGCTGAAGGAACACCTGAAATTCCGCCTAATAAAATTCCTTTTCCGTTGTGCACATTGCTGAGATATTTGGCTGCTGTTAGAATAGCAGAACTACCGGCAATTTCACTCATAGAACGTACTATCGGATACGTGCCGGCATCATCTTTTATTGATTCAAAAGCTATAGCAATAATTTTTTTGTGCATCAATTGCTCCATCATCTTAGCTTTTAAAAAGGGAAGATGAATGGGAGAAATAATAACCTGATTGGCTTGCAGTAAACCCAGTTCTTCATCAGACACCGGTGCCGATTTCATGATAGTGGTAGCTTTGTATAGCTCTGCTTTATCATAAACAATTCTGGCTCCTGCTTCGCTATAATCACTGTCAAAATAGAAAGAGCCTTCACCGGCATTGTGTTCTACCGCCACTTCATGACCGTTGTTTATCAATACCGATACGGCTTCAGGCGTAAGAGCAATTCTATTTTCTTGAAAAGCAGTTTCCTTGGGAATCCCAATAAACAGTTGTTTTTTCTTGGGTAAAATCTCTAAAGTTTCCTCTAATGGTATATAAGAAAAGGAAGGAGAAATATACGGTCGCTTACTCATCTGTACACGCAATTGTCAATCGCATGAAAAATACAAAACCTTGTTGGATAAAAGAAATCCCTTGTTGCAATTTTGCTAAATGCAGATAATAACAACTAAATATTAAAAGGTTTAGGCTTTGGGTTATTCGGTTATGGTTATTTTTGTTTTCCCTCGAAATCGAAGCGTATGATCAGGCAATCGCAACAACAAAGACTCTTACAAAAGTTGTCGCCACAGCAAATTCAATTAATGAAGTTGCTGCAAATCCCTACTGTCAATCTAGAAGAGAGAATCAAAGAAGAAATTGAAGAAAATCCAGCACTCGAATACGCAGAAGAAGCTGAGATAGATAAGGATGAGTTTAACTTAGATCAAACAGACGACGATCACGATGATTCACCCGCAGATGAAGAAGTAGAGCTGACAGATGATACAGCCGATAAAGTAGAATTGGATGACTTTTTGCGTGCTGAAGATGAAGGAGATTATGGCTACGATAGTGATTATTATCAAGGCGACCAAGAAGAAAAAAGCACACCGGTGCGCGTAGAAACCAGTTTCCATGAGTATTTATTAGGGCAATTGAGTTTATTGGAATTGAATGAGCAACAAGAAAAAGTTGCAGAGCAAATCATCGGCAGCATTGATGATGATGGATATCTACGCCGCGAACCAACTGCCTTAGTTGACGATCTTGCTTTTGGACAAAATGTACATACTTCTATTGAAGAAGTACAATCATTAATCAATCAAATTCGTCAGCATTTTGACCCACCTGGCGTTTGTGCATGGTCACTTCAAGAATGTTTGATTTTACAATTAAGCCGACTACCGCAAACAAAGGAGGTAAAAGATTGCATCGCAATTATTGATCAATATTTCAATGAATTCACCAAAAAGCACTACGAAAAAATTCAACGTCATTTAGGGCTGAACGATGATGATTTTAGAAAAGTTATTCATCAAATTATTAAACTCAATCCTAAGCCGGGTTCAGCTTTTGCCGTGCAGAATAAAGCAGAAACCTATGTAATTCCCGATTTTTTTGTCTTTAATAATAATGGAAAACTAGAACTGTCTTTAAACTCAAAAAATGCACCAGAATTGAGAGTCTCCGAAGGCTATCGGGAAATGATGAAGGCTTATGATAGAGGAGATAAAAAAGATAAAAAACAAAAGGAAGCCGTACTTTTTATCAAACAAAAGCTTGATTCAGCAAAATGGTTTATAGACGCTATTAAACAACGCCAACATACTTTGCTGCAAACCATGCAAGCAATCATTGAATTTCAAACAGAATTCTTTCTTTCAGGTGACGATACCTCCCTGCGCCCCATGATCCTGAAAGATATTGCCAACATAACCAATTTAGATGTCTCCACCGTTTCCCGTGTGGCTAATAGCAAGTTTGTACAAACAGAATTTGGTACATACAAGCTGAAATACTTCTTTTCTGAATCCTTGCAAACAGAAAGTGGAGAAGAGGTTTCTACTCGAGAAGTAAAAAGCATCCTTACCGATATCATAAGCAAAGAAAATAAGCGCAAACCCTTTAGCGATGATAGGCTTACAGATATGTTATTAGAGAAAGGATACAATATAGCTCGGCGTACTGTAGCTAAATATCGTGAACAACTCAATATTCCCGTAGCGCGGTTGAGAAAGGAATTATAACATCCATTTAAACCCACACTTTTTTATGACAAAATGAATGAGGTTGTTAAGTTTTTACGTTATGACCTAAATCAGTGGCTTAATAGAAGGGTAATCAGAGGTGAAAGCCTTACCTTTGGGCGCTTTTGCAAAAAGCAAACTTTTTCACGATAATAAACACCGTCTTTACCGGCAGGAAATGAAAGATTTTAGCTACGTTTCTAACGCACATCCTTCGTACATTGAAGCACTTTACAACGACTATTTGAAGCTTCCGGAATCTATTGACCCCGAATGGAAAAAGTTTTTTGAAGGGTTCGATTATGCTGTTTCACGTACCAACGGATCTGCTTCTACGACAGCAGGCTCCCCTGTTTCAAATGATCAACTATCCAAAGAATTTGCCGTATTTCAATTGATAAACGGCTATAAAATGCGGGGGCATCTAATAGCTACAACCAATCCTGTTCGCCCTCGTAAGAATCGAAACCCCTTGCTTGATTTGAAAGATTATGGACTAACAGAAAATGATCTTCAAACAGATTTTTATGCTGGACAATTTGCTGGCTTGGGCAAGGCGAAACTAAGTGCTATTGTTGCTCATTTAAATAAATTATATGCCGGCGATGTGGGTATCCAATATACGTATATCAATAACCCGGAAAGATATCAGTGGGTAGAAGCAGCCTTTGAACAAGCTATGCAGAAGCAGCTTAGTATTTCAGAAAAACGCCGCATTCTTGAGAAACTGAACGAAGGTGTAATTTTTGAAAAGTTCTTACACACGAAATATATCGGACAAAAGCGTTTTAGCTTAGAAGGTGGAGAAGCAACCATTGCAGCTTTAGACACCATCATCAATCAATCTGCAGATGCGGGTGTGCAAGAAGTGGTGATCGGAATGGCACATCGCGGGCGATTGAACGTACTGGCTAATACAATGGGGAAAACTTACGAGCAAATATTTTCTGAGTTTGAAGGGAATATGCCACCTGATACAACCATGGGCAGCGGTGATGTGAAATATCATTTGGGTTTCCACTCCAACGTTAAAACCCCAACAAATAAAGAAATTAATGTTCAACTAACGCCCAATCCCTCTCATCTGGAAGTGGTTGATCCAGTAGTTTCCGGTTTCTCTCGTGCAAAGGCTGACATACTTTATGCAAAAGAATACGACAAAGTGTTGCCGATACTGATTCATGGTGATGCTGCAGTTGCAGGACAAGGTGTTGTCTATGAATTATTGCAAATGAGTCTTTTACAAGGTTATCACACAGGAGGCACCATTCATTTTGTAATCAATAATCAAATTGGGTTTACTACTGATTTTGAAGATGCACGATCTTCAGATTATTGCACAAGCATAGCCGCTATGGTGCAGGCTCCCGTACTGCATGTAAATGGTGATGACCCGGAAGCCGTCGTTAGAATGTGTGAGTTGGCTGTGGCTTATCGTCAAAAGTTTAACCAAGATATATTCATTGATATGGTGTGTTATCGTCGCCATGGACACAACGAAGGTGATGATCCAAGTTTTACACAACCCAAATTATATGATCTCATTAAACAACATCCCAATGTTCGTGAGGTGTACACAAACTTCTTGTTAGAACATGGTGAGCCTGATGCAAAAGATTTAGCCAAGGAAATGGAGAAAGGGTTTTGGAATGATCTTCAACAACGTTTAGATGAATTAAAACAAAAACCAATACCCTATCAGCTGCAAGCACCGGAGCGAGCTTGGCAAACACTTCGAAAAAGCAATGGAACAGATTTTGACTCTTCGCCCGATACCGCAATTTCTACAGAACAAGTAGAAAAGCTTTTCCGTTCAATCATGTCTGTACCGGAAGGTTTTCAACCCTTGCGTAAAATCCAAAAACTCTTGGATGAAAAAGTGAAGTTGTATGATGAACAAAAACTGCTGGATTGGGCTACCGGCGAACTATTGGCTTATGCCAGCTTAGTAGCGGATGGTAAGGAAGTGCGCATGAGCGGGCAAGATGTACAGCGTGGTACTTTCTCACATCGCCACGCAATTTTGCATGATGAGCAAACAAATGAAGAATACAATCGCCTAAGCCAAATTGCAAAGCCCGATAGTTTTCAGATTTACAACTCTTTGTTAAGTGAATTTGCTGTACTTGGTTTTGAGTATGGATATTCTATTGCTAACCCACATACACTAACTATTTGGGAAGCTCAATTTGGAGATTTTGCAAATGGCGCTCAAACGGTCATTGATCAATACCTCGTAAATGCCGAAACAAAGTGGAATAAAATGAGTGGATTAGTTCTGCTTTTGCCACATGGGTTTGAAGGACAAGGCCCGGAACATTCGTCAGGCAGAATGGAACGTTTTCTTCAATTAGCAGCCGAAGACAATATCGTGGTTACAAATGTAACTACCGCCGCTAACTTATTTCATCTATTCCGCCGTCAACTAACTTGGGATTTTCGTAAACCCTTGATTAATTTCTCGCCCAAAGCCAATCTCAGACTACATCGTGCTTATTCTCCCATTGAGGATTTTACAAAGGGAGGATTTCAGGAAATTATTGATGATGTTGAGATAAAAGATGCTAATAAAATCAAAAAAGTAATTATTTGCTCTGGTAAAATTTATTTTGACCTCACAGATCGTCAACAACAACAAGCAATCAAAGATGTTGCTGTCATTCGTTTAGAACAAATCCACCCGCTACCTAAAAAACAATTGGCTGAACTACGCACAAAATATAAGAAGGCACAATGGGTTTGGGTTCAAGAAGAGCCCCGAAATGCAGGCGCACTAAGCTTTTTGAAGATGAATTTGTTTGATGATTTTCCGATGAATGTAATAAGCCGACCCGCAGGAGCGGCTTCTGCAACCGGTTTCAGCAAAATGCACGCTCGCGAGCAACAACAATTGCTGGATGAAGCATTTGCACTTTAGGCATTTTCGATAAAGTGAACGTTGCGTAAGCTTTTTGTTTATGGATAAAAATGTTGTGGTTTTTTCAACATTTTGTACATTGTGAGAAGAAGCCCATATTGTGTACGTAACTATTTTATTGATCACAAAAACACACACAAGTCATGACAACAAAATTTATTCTGGTATCCTTGTTTAGTATTACCACTCTTGCAGCATGTGGAAATAGTGAAAAAACAGACAATGGTGCAACCTCAGACACCACCGTAATTGAAAATCCAACTCAGGTTCAAAAGGATTCAGCTGTACTAGTAGATGACACAGCCACAGTGCAAACAGCAGTAGGAGTGAAAGATGAAGAAAAAGCTGCTAAAAATGATGAACAACGAGATGCAGAAAAGCTGAAAAAAGATGAAGCAGCGGCCGCACAAAAGCACTAATTTTTTAAGAAAATGTATTTTTTTTGAACTCAGGCAGTAAAGTAATTTACTGCCTGTTTGCTTGTGTAGCCGCTTTCATTTTGCTTACCGCCTACAACTATACAATGAAGCTGAAGATTTTAGTAAAAAGCCTATTCATTAGAAGCCAATCTTGATGATATTGACTTTTTAAGGCTTGGGCAAGAATTCATTTTCTATTTCGACAATAATTTATGAACGATAAATTTGTGTTCATGTCAAGACTTGTGTACGATATGATGAATAGGGAAGTATGGATACCGGAATTTCCTCAGAAAATCATTTCATTGGTGCCTTCTCAAACAGAACTATTGTATGATCTTGGATTAGAAAATGAGGTTGTGGGGATTACTAAATTTTGTGTTCATCCGAATGGATGGTGGCAACATAAAAAACGAGTAGGAGGAACCAAGCAATTAAACTTAGCACAAATTGACAAACTTCAACCCGATCTGATCATAGCCAATAAAGAAGAAAATACACAAGATCAAATTGAGGCTTTAGCAGCTCGATTCCCTGTTTGGATAAGCGATATCAATACTATCAAAGATGCTTTTCGAATGATTCAATTATTAGGAGCTTTGGTCAACCGAAACGAAAAAGCAAATGAAATAATAGAGAGTATTGAAAAGGGCTTTTCAAAATTGATAAAACAATTTCCCAACAAAAAGGTAGCCTATTTCATTTGGTATCAACCTTGGATGTGTGCCGGTGAAAACACCTTTATTCATCAAATGCTTGCTACAATGGGCTGGGACAATGTGTTGCCAGCTGACAGTAGATATCCCGAAGTGTCTTTGGATTATGTCAAGTCATTGAATCCCGAACTATGTCTATTGTCTTCTGAGCCTTTCCCTTTTAAGGAAAAGCAAGCAAATGAGTTAAGGGCTGCTTTGCCTGAATCGAAAATCCTTTTTGTAGATGGCGAAATGTTTAGTTGGTATGGTAGTAGAATGATCAAAGCCACCAACTATCTGGAATCTCTTTTACTCAATGTGTAGAAGTGTATCTTTAACCTCGTGTCTTTTCGTTTGTCATATCGTTGGTTTGTAGCAGGAGTTATTCTGGTGCATGTTGTATTTTTTTTATTGGCGTGCCACTATAAACGGATTTACATGGGCGATTCTTACGAGTATGTATTCATGGCGTTGAACATCAAGGAAAATGGATTGTTTTATGCTTCGAATACAGCATGGGGAGTCTATCCGCTCTACTTTACGCTACGCCCGCCGGGGTATAGTCTTTTCTTGTTGTTGGTCTATCTCTTTATGGTAAATAATTGGGTGGTTTTGTTGCTGCAAAATGCACTTTCTGTTTTCAATATTTTACTGTCTCGAAAGCTCTTATTGATGTCTGGATTCGATCGTAAATATGACGGCTTGTTGTTGTTGTTTGTATTGGCATATCCGGCACAATTTATTTTTGCAAATACGATTGCTCCAGATTTGCTGCTACAAACATTTGTCTTGTGTTATGTTTATTGCTGGCTAAAAATGCTTCAAGACATTGAGTATAATTTTGGTTGGATGATGAGTTTAGCTTTATTGGGAGCAGTTTTTACAAAACCGATCTTTTATTTTTTTATCCCATTTCATTTTTTATTGCTATTGTATTTTGGGTTTAAAAAAAAACAAAGAACCCGATTTTTATTGCCCGCCATGATCCCGATTTTGGTGGTGCTTTTGTATAATAGCTGGAACTATCAACGAACAGGAAAGTTCCATTTTACGGGAATTCAACCTTGGAATGCCATGTACTATAATGTGCGAATGTATCAAGAACAAAGACTGGGTAAGCATTTAGCCGCACAATATATGCAGCAAGAACAACAACGATGGGATAGTGCATCAACCAATTTTGCTTCATGGTATGACTACGGAAACCGCCGTGCTGAAAGCTTTTTAAAAGCCCATTTTTTTTCTTATTTATGGTTTCATCTAAAATACAGCGCTCAGTTTTTTATCCATCCCGGTAAGGGTGAAATTGATTTATTTACAGGAAGGCTAACTTATGGGCAATTTTATAAAAAGGATAATAAAAGAATAGCAGATATTTTGAAATCTACGCCGGTGGCTCAATTGCCGGCTTTTTTTAAAACGCATCTTTCAGTAGTGTTTATGTTTATTGTCTTGTTGTTTAATTTAATTAAAATAGTGGGAGTTATTTTTTTTCTTGTAGATATTAAAATAAAGTGGGCTTTAAAAATTGCTTTGTTTTCTATTCCAATTTATCTCGCTTTGCTTACAGGTCCACTGGCAAATACACGTTATCATTTGCCTGTATCGCTATTAGTAATCGGTTGCGGTGTTTTAGGCATTCAAAAACTATGGCAACGAAAAAAAATATTAGGTAACTATTCTTCTTAAATGATCATTTTCAAGAAACATAGCTCGTTGTTGGCTTCAGGAGCGGTTTTAGTGATAGCAGTTTGGCTGCTTTATCCGCATTGCCAATATTATGTTGATCCGGATGCTACAGCCTACTTAACCTTAGCCAAAAGATATGTTGAAGGAGATTATTATTCAGCTATAAATGGTTATTGGAGTCCCTTTAGTATTTGGCTTGTTGCTTTGATCATGAAGTTGGGCTTAAATGCTATGCCGGCAGCAGTTATTGTCAACACCTTTGCGGCAATTTGTTTTCTTTTTTTAAGCCATCTTTTTTTTAAAAAATTTTTCTTGAAAAAGATGGAGTGTTGGTTGTTAGAAATTGCACTCTCTGTTTTTTTGACCTATGCTGTTTATTGGCAGTTGTTTGCAGATCTCTGGGGTTGTTTTTTTTTACTTTGGATTTTATATGAGTTGTTGCATGGAGCTTTTATTAAGAATAAAGTAAGTTGGCTTTTTGTTGGGCTGTTAGGTTCATTAGCCTATTTGTCTAAGGCTTATGCACTACCATTTTTTGTTCTGGAAATCATCGTTTTTGCTTGGTTTTTTGTTCGCAAAAGTGACAAAATGAAAACTACATGGTTACAATTCATTTTATTGAGTTTTGGTACACTTTTCTTGTGTATTCTTCCTTGGCTTTTTTTACTCCACCAGAAATATGGAATTTGGACAACCGGTACAGCCGGTAAATTAAACACATCTTGGTATCTGGTAGGTCACCCATATTGGAAATCGAATGTGGGTGCGGTTTTACCACCTATTTATGTAAATAGTCCATCCTATTGGGAAGATCCTTTTGGGGTGAATGGAGCAACACCACACTTTTGGAATTCAATGACATTATTTGCTTTGCAGATAATTCGTATAGGCTATAATTCACTCAAGTTTTTACAAAGCATTTCGGAATTATCTGTATTTTTTTCCTTAGCAATTATTGTTGCTTTTTTTCATGTTCGAAAAAATCTAAACACGCTTTTTTTTGAACCTCGATTCAGATTTTTAAGTGTTAGTTTTTTATTGTTTCCCTTAGGTTATTTCCTTATCAATTTTGAAGCCAGATATCTCTGGTTTATGGTTCCTTTGGCAATGTTGTTATTGGTAAAAACCATTGAAATGACCGCTGATCGGCTAAAGGTTAACACAAATGGATTGGTTGCTTTATTGGCGTTTTCTTTTATGGCTTTTCCTATTGTGGGTTTAAAAAAGATGTATGGTTTGGGGTTTGACGATCATGAAATAGCCTGTAAAATGAAGCAAGCCGGACTCAAGGGAAGTATAACAAGTAATATACCTTATGGAGCAGAATCGCAACGCTTGATGCGAATTGCATTTTTCGCCGACATGCCTTTTTATGCTTTACCACTCGCTGTATCAAAATCGCAATTAGTAGAAGAGATGGATCGGTATGGTATTTCTTTCCTTATTTCGATACAATCCGGATGGTCAATGGAGTCAAATACAGGATTTAAGAAAATGCCCTTTGATACCGCCTCAACTATTGAGTTGTGGCAAAGAGAAAAAAAAGAAATTCGGTAAGAAAATTATGGTATAACGAAAATTTCCCACAATGATTACCTTTGCACCCGAAAATTAAAAAATTACACTACATGGCTTCTACCAAAATTCAGCAATTGCTTGGCGACAAAGCGGAGTATTATCTGAATCACACTTCGAAAACTTTTGACAAATCAATGCTACATCTTCCATCCGGAAATGCCATTGACGAAGTATGGGCTACATCAAACCGCAATACGCAAACCTTGCGTTCCATTCATTCTTTATTGGATCATGGTCGCCTTTCAGGCTCTGGTTATGTATCTATTTTGCCTGTTGACCAAGGTATAGAACATAGTGCCGGTGCGTCTTTTGCGCCTAATCCTATTTATTTTGATCCGGAGAATATTGTGAAGTTAGCCATTGAAGGAGGCTGTAATGCGGTTGCATCTACTTATGGAGTTTTAGGCTCTGTAGCTCGTAAATATGCACACAAAATACCGTTCATTGTTAAGGTAAATCACAATGAATTTATATCATACCCAAATCGTTTTGATCAGATCATGTTCGGCAATATCAAAGATGCTTGGAACATGGGAGCGGTAGCCGTTGGAGCCACTATCTATTTTGGATCAGATGAAAGTACACGCCAAATTGTTGAAATTGCTAAAGCTTTTGAATATGCTCATGAATTAGGCATGGCTACAGTTCTTTGGTGTTATTTGCGCAATAGTGGTTTCAAAAAAGATGGAGTAGATTATCATGCGGCGGCAGATCTTACCGGTCAAGCTAACCATCTTGGAGTTACTATTCAAGCCGATATCATTAAGCAAAAATTACCAACAAATAATGGTGGTTATTTGGCATTGAATTATGGAAAAACGCACAAGAAAGTTTATGAAGAATTGACTACCGAGCATCCCATTGATTTGTGTCGCTATCAGGTTGCAAACTGTTATATGGGTCGTGTAGGATTAATCAATTCCGGCGGAGAAAGTAAAGGTGCAAGCGATATGGCAGAAGCTGTAATGACTGCAGTGGTAAATAAGCGTGCAGGCGGCATGGGTTTGATTAGTGGCCGTAAAGCATTCCAAAAACCAATGAAAGAAGGTGTTGAATTGTTGACTACGATTCAAGATGTTTATTTGGATAAGGGCGTAACTATTGCGTAATAAAAAGAAGATTTTAAAAGTATAGCCTGTCATTGGAAAATGGCAGGTTTTTTTATTTTTTTTTTGACATTTTGATAACACTTCCATAAGTTTGAAAAAATGATTCCTAATGAAAAAAATTTTCTCTCTCTCATTTATGGCATTGATTGCCGGCTCTGCTTGGGCACAATCAAGCGTTAGCACCAACGGCAGCAAATATTCTGTTTTAGAAGACGTTACTGGCGCATGGTGTCAATTTTGTCCTGATGGCACCGTTTATCAAGGAAATGTGATGGCTGCTAATCCAAAAGTGATAGGCGTTGCATTGCACAATAGTGATAAGATGAGCTTTGCTGATGGCAATTCCATAATGGCAAGCCCGAATGTAGTTTGTGGTTATCCGGGTGGATTGATTGATCGCAAGAATTTTCCAACCAACTATGGTGGATCGGGTTGTACAGTAAATACATCAGTTAACAGAAGTTATTGGGCACAATTAACCAGCCAACAAACCAGTGCTACTCCTACTTGGGACATTAAAATGAATCATGGCTATAACCCTACTACTCGCCAAATGAAAGTGATGGTTATAGCAAAATCATTAGTTGCTCAAACGGGTAGTTTTAATATCAATGCCTGGATCATCGAAGACCATGTTGTAGGTCCAAACATAACAGGATATAATCAGGTTAACTATTACAACACACAATCAGGACACACTTATTACAACGCAGGAAATCCGGCTGTTGGATTTGATCATCGCCATGTTGAGCGGGCATATTTAGGCGGCGTAGAAGGCACCACAGGTGTTATTGCTAACAATCCGGGCGCTAATCAATCCTACACCTACACTTATACCTACACATTACCTGCAAAATTTGATTCTGTTACTGCTGGTGCACCAACTGTCAACACTGCCAATATTTATATTGTAGGCATGGTGATGGTTAAAAACACAGATAAAATGCAGCGTGAGATTCTGAATGCGGTAGAAGCAAAATTGACAACAGGAGCTTTAAGTGTAGCAGATTTACCGGCAATTCATGGCTTGGAATTATATCCCAATCCGGCTAAAAACATGATTACTGTTCGCGGAATTTTAGATCAAGCTAATCAAACTGTGAAAGTGAACATTATCAATAGTATTGGACAATTGGTGAATAGCTATGTATATCACTCAAATGGTAGCATTTTTGGAGAAACCATCAATACAGAATCGTATGTCAATGGTGTGTATCGCATGTTGATTGTTACAGAAGACGGTAGAAGCACATCTGAATCTTTTGTAATTGCTAAATAGAAATTAAAAAGCTTTTCGTCCTGCTCTTTTAATTTTAGAAGCGGATAAAAAGAAGAATCAATAAACACATTTTTAATACAAATAGAATGCCTCAACAAAAAAAGTTGGGGCATTTTTCATTTCTGCCTATATCAAATGAAATTGTATCATTTCATTGTTAGCTTTATTTTATGTTGCTATGTGAATGATAAATTACCCCATTTTAGGGGATATTTTGGAGTGCTTTTCTAATTGGTACAAAATAATTTCACTAATTGTTTTGTTTTTTTAATTTTCTATTAATATCTTGTCCCTCTATTGTGTTAAATAGTTGTTATTAAGTATCCCAAAATAGAATTGATATGAAATCATTACACTCGTGCAAATCCATTATCGGTAGCAAAAATGCACTACCTGAAATTTTAATTGGCTACTTACGATCGAGAAGGATTGCTCGAGCATTATTATCATTTACAATACTGTTAATTGGGTTGGCAGCGAATGCGCAATTTGCTAATATACCTGTGACGGGTTATAATGCGGATGTTGTTGCAAATGGAGTAGGATCAGTATCGTCTTCTACAACTATTACGTTGGACAATTCACAATATACTTTAGCTGCCTCAGATTGGAATTTCAATGGGACATGTACAGCATTGACGAATTATATGCCCATTTCCGGAACAGTTTCGGCAAATACATCTGTAGCAAATGGTTTAGTATATACACTGCAGTCTTATGCTGCAAATAATGTATTGCGCATTCCGGCTACTGGAGGGGGAACAACCGGTTCAGGAACTTTTACATTAGTTACGCCATCTTCTGCAGCTAATTTGTACTTACTATACACTGCGGGTAATGGTCCTAGCACTGTAAATGTTACAGTAACCTTTACAGATGCCACTACGCAAGTGTTTACAGGATTAACTTTGTTAGATTGGTTTACGAATACCAATCCGGCAATTGGTAATATTGGACGAGTAGATCGTACTGCTACACCGGCATGTGCAACTACCAGCTCAGGAGGGCCCTATCTTTTTGATTTACCATTAGCATTAAGTAGTGTAAATTATACTAAGCTTGTCCAATCTATTACAATTGATAAAACGAATGCTGCCGGTACTGTATCCTTTTTTGCAGTTGGTTCACAAGCTCCATGTGCAGTTCCCTCACAAGCAACTCTGCCAAGTTTATCCGCCGTTGCTTCAAGCCAGATTAATGGTTCTTTTACAGCATCAGTTAGTTCGCCAACAGGATATTTAATTGTACGTTATCCTTCAGGTTCTACACCAACAAACCCTGCAAACGGAACTGCTTATTCAGCTAACCAATTAATTGGATTAAATGGTCTTGTTGTTCAAAATTCAGTTGCTACTAATTTTAATGCTACCGGTTTAGTAGGCGGCACGGCCTATGATTTTTATATGTACGCTTTTAATAGTGGAATTACTTGTGGCGGACCTATGTATAATACAACAAGTGCATTTATGGGAACCCAGTCAACCAATAGTTGTGCTTCAACAATTTCAGGCGTTGTTCCTATTGGCCCGGGATTGCCCAACACGCCAGCAGGAGGGTATACAAGCATTACTAATGCGCTAACGGACATTAATGCAAATGGACTAAATGGAGCATCCACCTTAGAATTGCAAACAGGGTATAATTCTGCTTATGCCAGTGCAAATGAAACGTATCCTTTAACTTTTAATTTTAATGGTTGTATTTCTGCTTCTAATAATCTTACAATTCGTCCTGCATCTGGCGTTTCAACAGCTATTGTATTAACCAGTGCTGCAGCGAATGCTACTGTTATATTTAATGGAGCAGCATATATACGGTTTGATGGCAGGCCGGGAGGTATTGGTACTACCTCAATGTTGACAATTCAAAACTCAAATTTAGCTAGTGCTGCTATACAGTTCCTGAATGATGCCGGTAATGATATTGTCAGATATTGTACGGTACAAAGTGTTGAAAATTCTGCAACAAATGGTACAATTGTATTTGCAGGAGGTATTTTAACTGGAAATAGTAATAACTTAATCGAATATTGCACTATTTCCGATGGGGCAACCAATCCGGTAAACGCTATTTATTCTGCTGGTAGTTCTGCTACAGTAATGAATTCTTCTAATACAATATCCAATTGTAACATTTCTAACTATTTTAGTGCTACATTAGCAACAAGCGGTATTTTACTTTCTGCTACGGGCAATCATGCTTGGACACTTAGTGGGAATAGATTTTATCAAACTTCAACAAGAGTTTATACTACAGCTAATACACACACCGGAATCTCAGTTTTATCGGGTAGTGGATATACCATTTCTAACAACATTATTGGTTATGCAAACAATACAGGAACCGGAACAACCAACATGATTGGCAATACAGTAACCCTTGCCGGTTTCCCAACTTCTTATACTGCTTCAGGAACAGCTAATGCCACTCGTTTCATTGCCATTAATGCAGCATTTACCCCCGGAGGAGTTGTTTCCAATATTCAGAATAATACGGTTGGAGGATTTGCTATGTTTACATCAAGTGCAACAAATACAGCAAATGGAGCTTGGTGTGGAATCAATATCACTTCGGGAAATGTAAATGTAGGTACTGTTACTGGAAATACAATTGGTTCAACTACTGGAAACGGATCCATATATCTTGTAACAACCGCTACAGGTGGTACAGTAGTAGGTATTTATGCTACATCAGCAAATACAGTAGCCATTCAAAATAACTCAATCGGTGGCGTAGATGCAATGGGATCGGCAGCTACCATAAGCGGAGGTTTTACGGGTATAGATTTTACGGGTATCGGAAATTTTACCGTTTCCGGAAATAATATTGGTAACAGTACAGTTGATAATATTCGTACAGGATATTCTGCAACGGGTACAAGTTTGTCAAATACCGGAACTCTTGCTTCAACAACCGGTTCTACTGCTGCCTTATTAGGCATACGCTCAACAGCAACGGGCAATTCTCTTTCATTTACTAATAATATACTTCGAGGTTGGGTGTCATCCGGCACTGTTACAACTGTAACAGGAATAACCTGTTCCGGAACCATGACCGGAACTAATCCTTCGGTAGCAATCAATAATAATAATTTAGGTAATGCTACTACCAATTGGATGAAATATATGTTTGCTAATTCGGGTGTATTAATTGGTATTAGCTTAACCAATACGGTGGCAACCACACATTCAATTAATAATAACGATATTAACGGTATTTTACACACAGTTGCTGGTTCAAATGCACATACGTACATTACTTTAACAGGTGCAACAGCTGCAAACAATATAGCAACAATCAGCAATAATACCTTTACCAACCTCAATGTTAATACTACGGGATCTGTAACTTTTATCGGTCATAGTTATACAGTTGCCGCTACAGGAACACAAACCATAAACGGAAATCAAATAGTTACCGCTTTTAATAAAGGTGGTGCAGGAGGCACCGTGTTGTGTATGAATTCTTCAGGAAGTTCAGCAACCGGAGCAATATGTAATCAAACCAATAATAATTTCTCCAACATTACTGTTAATGGTGCAACTACCTTAACAGGTATATCTAATATTGACGGCTCATCAAGCGGTGCTACACGAACCGTAACCGGAAATATTTTCCGAAATTGGACAGGCGGGACTAGTGCAATTTCCATGATGACTTATTCGTATTTTGGTGGAACATCAAATATTTCTTCAAATACTGTTTATAACATTTCAGGGCAAAGTTCTATTTCAGGCTTAACAATAAATTCAGGTGGAAATTTTGCTAATCCCTTAAATATTTCAAACAATACCATTGGTTTACTTACTTCAACAGGTACTGGAGGTAATGTTACAGGTTTTTCTTGTTCAAATACTTCCCCTACTATAAATATTTTTGGCAATACCATAGACAGCCTTTCATCAAGTGGTGCTTCGAGTACTGTTTTAGGAATGGCAATTACAGGTTCAACGCTTACTAATGTATATTCTGATACGGTTTATGCACTTTATGGATCTGGAGTTACTTCACCTATTGTACAGGGTATTTTAATTTCTGGTGGCACCAACGTAAATGTGTATAAAAACAAAATTTACAACCTATTTGAAAGTGGTGCTATTTCTACTACATCACCGGCTGTAAGTGGTTTGATGATTTCTGCCGGTACAAATGTAACTGCATATAACAACCTGATAGGTGATCTTCGTACTCCGGCTGCAAATTTGTCGGATGCCATTCGAGGAATTAATATTACATCTTCAACCTCAAGCTCAAACTATAATTTATATTACAATACGGTTTATCTCAATGCAAGCTCAACCGGTGCCAACTTTGGTACAACGGGATTATTTAATGCTGCAAGTACAACTGCTACGACTGCAAAAGTAGATTTACGAAATAATATTATTGCAAATAATTCTACACCGGCAGGAACAGGACAGGTGGTTGCTTTTAGGCGTAGCTCGGGTATTGCAAATATGTTAGCCAATTATGCCACTACATCAAACAATAATTTGTTTTATGCAGGAACTCCAGGGGCTTCAAATCTTATTTATTCAGACGGAACAAATACAGCACAAACAATTAATACCTACAAAGCAGGAACCTTAACAGCAGGTACAATTAACCCAAGAGACGCTTCTTCTGTGTCTGAGAACCCAACATTCCTATCTACCATAGGTGCTTCTCCCACCTTCCTGCATATCAATGCTTCAGTACCTACACAAATAGAAAGTGGTGGTGCAACAATAGTGGGTATAACTACTGATTATGATGGAAATATTAGAAATGCAACCAAGCCGGATATAGGTGCAAACGAATTTAATGGTATTATTGGTGGGGACGTAACACCTCCAACCATTACATATACTCAGTTTGGAAATTCAGTTGTTCAACCATCATTAGGAATTTCCAATATTTCTATTGTTGACCCGAGCGGAGTTAATAATATTTCGGGTACAAAACCTCGTATTTATTACAAGAAAAAGGTTGACGCAAATACTTTTGTGGACAATACAAATGCAACAAATGGATGGAAATATGTTGAAGCCACAAATTCAGCATCCCCTTTCGCTTTTACCATTGACTATTCTATCTTAAATGGTGGAACAGGTGTAGCAATTGGCGATACGATTCAATATTTTATTACAGCTCAAGATTCAGCTGCTGTTCCAAATGTGGGAATTAATGCAGGTGTATTTACTGCAACCCCAACAAGTGTAGCACTGACTTCTGGAGCCTTCCCAATTGTTGGGACAATTAATTATTATTCAATATATCCGAGCATAACAGGAGTCAAAACAATATGTGCTACCGGTTGTGATTTTAATTCTTTAACTAACACCGGTGGAGCCTTTAATGTTATTAATAGTTCAATTGTAACAAGCAATATTACACTTCAGATTGCCGGTGATTTAACTGCAGAAACCGGTACAGTAGCACTAAACGAATTTAATAATCCTTATACACTTACTATTTTGCCAACGGGTACTACTAGGACTATATCAGGAAGTAATACATCTGCATTGATAAAACTAAATGGTGCAGATAGGGTTTTAATTGATGGTTCATTAAGTGGAGGAACGGATCAAAGCTTAACCATAAGTAACACAAGCACAACTTCTCCAAGTGGTATTTGGCTTTCCAGTTTAGGTTTAGGTGCAGGAGCAATTAAAAATACAATAAAAAATTGCATTATTAATATAGCTCCTAATGCATCTTCTGGTTATGGCATTTGTTTGTCTGGCTCAACACTTGGTAGTACTGGTGCAGATAATGATACGAATACTATTCAAAATTGCACAATCAATAATCCGGTTGTGGGTATTTATGCAAATGGAACTACAAGTGTTAGCTTGGGAGGGTTAGATTTTGTAAAAATTATTGGAGATACCATAAACATCGCCAATACAGCTTCTACTACAATTGGTATTCAAGCAGGTAATTCTCTTGGATCCTTAATTTCACAAAATACGGTAAGTGTTTCTACAACTGTATCCGGTCAGCCTGTTGGTATTTCTTTGGAAACGGGTTATGTTTCTTCATCAGTTACTCGTAACAATATCGTTGCTGTTACTACATCTGCAACAGGTGGCTATGGAGGTCGTGGAATTACAATTGGAACCGGTACTGCATCAAGTAATTTGACAATAGCAAATAATTTCATCAGTGGAGTTAATGGTAGTAACTATTCTAGTTTTAGTAACTCATCTGCTATGGGAATTGCACTCGGTATGATTGGTACAAGCACAACTTTAACGACTACGGCAGGAGGAATCAACCTTTGGTATAATAGCGTAAATATGTATGGGAGTTATTCATACAGTTCAAGTTGTTTAACTACGGCTTTGTATATAGGATCAGGAGTATCTGCCTTAGATGTTCGAAACAATATTTTTGTTAATTCGATGAATAATACTAATTCTTCTGGAACGGCATCTAAAAATTATACTGTATATAGTACTGCAACAAATACTGCATTTTCAGCTTTTGATTATAATGACTATTTCGTTTCGGGTACACAAGGTGTGTTAGCTTACATTGGAAGTGATCGGACAGATATTGCAGGTATCAAAAATGGATTTGGCAGTAACAACAATTCATTAAATGCAGATCCCCAGTTTACCTCTTCAAGTAACTTACATATACCTAACAGCACTATTAGTCGTCTTGAATCAGCCGGAACAGTAATTCCATCTGTAACAATTGATTATGATGGACAAACTCGTCCTGGCCCTGCGGGTTCAATAAATGGTGGTGGTACTGTTCCTGATATTGGAGCAGATGAATTTGATGGAACACCTTTAGTACCTAATGACATCAAGGCTACTGCATTTATTGCTCCTACTAATGGAGGTTCTATGGCAACAGGTTCAAGCTTCTCGCCTCAAGCCAGCTTTACTAACTCAGGAATTAATGCACAAACAAACGTACCGATTCGATATAGAATTATAGATGCTACCAATACCATAATCTATAACCAAACTATGAGTATTTCTTCTATTGCTTCTGGCGCAAGTACTATCATTACTTTCCCTTCTACTTCTATTGCTTCTGCCGGAAGTTATACAGTTAAAGCCAGTGCTGAACTATCGGGAGATCAAATGACTTCAAACGATACAATTACAGGGTCTATTACTGTCATGGCTCCGCTTTGTGGAACGTATAATGTTGGTTCTTCTCAAGTCGCTCCTTTTAATAATCTTACAAACGCAACTACTGCGCTTAATAACCTTGGCATAAGTTGTCCGGTTACGTTTATTTTGACTGATAATAATTATACTTCAGGTGAAACTTTCCCTATTAATATAAACCCTACGGGAGTTAGTAGTACTAATACTGTAATAATAAAACCGGCAACAGGTGTAAATGCTTTAGTAAGTGGTTCTGTTGCAAATGGAGCATTAATAAAAATCGCTAGTAGTTATATAACATTAGACGGCTCAAACAATGGTGGAACATCCAGAAACATGTCCATTATTAATACAAATACTTCGAGTCCAACAGGTATTTGGATTTCTAGTTCAGGATCAGGAACAATGCGGAATACTGTAAAAAATTGCAATGTTTCAACCGGATCAAATGCTTCTGGTTCAATGGGAATTGCAATTGCCGGAAGTACATTGGCTTTGGCAGGAGCAGATAATGATAGTGTAACTATTCAAAATGACTCCATTTCAAAAGCATATTATGGTATCATAGCTAACGGTACGGCTATAACCTCTGCTGGTGGGTTAGATGGATTAACTATTATAAATAATATTGTAGGGCCTGGTACAAGTGGCAGTGATAATATTGGTGCAAGTGGTATTTGGGTTGGAAATGCTTTAGGTATTAATTTGAGTAATAACAAAGTTCGAAATGTAAATGCTGGAGTTTCGACAACTGGAGGTATCACACTGAGCAGTGGAGTAAACGGTGGTAGTGTGTTGCAAAATACAATTACAAATGTCAATTCTACCGCAAGCACATCTGGTACATCATCTGTTCATGGTCTGTACTTAGGAAATAATGTTGTTAATCTAATTGTAAATAATAATTATATTGATTCGATAATTAGTAGTACTTCAACAGGATATGGTGCCCGAGCAATAATTGTTAATACAGTTAATGCTGCAAATCTTACCATAGCAAACAATATGATTGAAAATGTTTGGTGTTATGTTGATGCTAGTACAATTTATTGGCCAATGGGAATAGATATTGAAGGAAGCTCAGGAGGAATAAACCTATTTGGTAATTCTGTAAATCTGTATGCAAGTCGTCCTGGATATTCATCCAATACAAGTGGTGGAGCCGCAGTTGCTTTATATATAGCTACAAGCGGTACCGGATTAGATATTCGAAACAATATTTTAGCTAATTCTTATGATAATTCAAGTATAACAGCAGATAAAAGCTATGCCTTATATTCTACCACAGCCGCTGCTAATTTTACCAACTTAGACTACAATCAATATTGGGTTTCCGGCTCGGCTGGTGTACTTGGCTATTTTGGTAGTTCTGATCAAGTTAATATGACAAATCTACGCACTGCGACCACAATGGATAAATCGTCAGACAGTGGAGCTGTTGCATTTTTAGCACCTTGGAATCTTCATCTTGATGGAACTGACCCAAATTCATGGAATAGTTTTGGAAGAGGTATGGCAATTGGAAATCTTTCAACTGATATTGATGGAAATCCAAGAAGTACAACAGTAGGAATTCCAATTACAATTGGTGCAGATCAAATTTCTGTTCCTTCATCAACTCCATCCGATGCAGTAATGATCCCATTAATTCCATCTGTAGGCGTTCCAACAGCCTTTATTTCAGCTGGAAGAAAAATTGCAGAAATCAATTGGACAGGTACTGCGCCAACTACAATTTCTGCTAAATACTACCCGGGAGTTCCACCACCGGGTGCAACAAATACGCCGAATATAAATAGTTATTTTAGTATTCCAGCTATACCAAGTACCGGATATAATTATTCAATTAAATTATACTTTACAGATGCTGAAAAAAATGTAATTGCTGATTCATTATTAAGCGGTATAAAACAAGATGGAATGAATCCTTGGAATTTTATTGGCGGAATCGGAACAAATAGCTCTGATGCAAACGGTAAGTATATAACTGCAAATAATCTAACAGGTTTCTCTCAGTTTTCATTGTCTGGTACCCAATGTCCTGCAATTGTTGGTGGAGTAACATCTCCATTAATAGCTACTTTATGTGGATCAGGAAACGATTCTGTTTCCGCAGCAGGTTATACAACCGGAGGAGGTGTTAATTATCAATGGCAAAGCTCTTCAGATAGTTTCGTGGCTAATATAATTGACATGTCGGGAGCGACAACTGCACCCAAAATTGGCACTGGTAATTTAACTGCTACAACTTATTATCGGTTAAAAACTATCTGTGCAATTTCAGGAACATCCGTTTATTCAACAGTTGCCAAAATCACTGTTAATACTTTAATTGCAAACGATTCAGTATCTGCAAGCCAAACTATCTGTTCAGGTAGTGCGCCAACAGCCTTAACGGGCAGCACACCAACGGGTGGCAACGGAAGTTTCAATTACCAATGGCAAAGCAGCACGACCAGTGCAACGAGTGGCTTTAGCAACATAGGCGGAGCCAGCAACACG
>JAFDXP010000003.1 GCA_018267875.1 Bacteroidota bacterium
GAATGAAAGTTGATAATAATGGATAGTATTAAGCACAAAAAAAGTAAACCAATGAAACAATTTATAGCTCCACTGATTTTGATTTTAGTATTAAGTATCAGTTGTAAAAAAGGTGATTTTACCCAACAAGGAGCCATGGAATTTGGCTTTACCGGATTGCCAGATACAGCAGTAGTAAAACAAGTGGACACAATCAATATTCCGATTCAAGTACATTTTGTTGCCGGACAAAAAGAAAGAGTAACCCTTCAAATTTCGGGGTTGCCTACCAGTGCGGGAGCAGCTTTCAGCAAAGAGGTGGACACGCCTTCATTCAACACAACCATTCGATTAGTAACCAATCACACATCATTGGGAATGTATAAAATTAGTGTTACAGCTTCTTCTTCCAGAAATAGCATGAGTGGAAGTTTTTGGATATTAGTAAAACCTAATCCTGTAAATCCAGCCAGTGTGTTGACCGGATCTTACACGGAAAGTGGACCATGTGCTGTATCAGGAAACATGCACAATAGTGTAACTATTTCAGAAGTTTTACCTGCATTCAACAAAATAAAAATTGCTGGTTTGTGGAGTGGCAATCCGTCCACTATTTTAGAGGCAGATGTTGATCCTATTGCGCAAACAATTTCAATTCCGGTACAAACCGCCAGTAGCGCAACCTTTTCCGGCTATGGAACATATATCAGCGGACAAATTTCAGTAAAATACAAAGTAGCCCTAAACTTTTTAACCGATAGTTGTCAAACAACTTTAACCAAATAAAGTAAGTGCCTTTCTTATTTGAACCTACCATAACAATCATAAAATAGTAAGCTCCTTACTTGAGAAAATAAAAAAATGAGGTTGTCTCTTTAAAAGAAGCAGCCTCATTTTTTTTATATTAAGTTTTGCATTAGTTTACCACAAGCGCACTCTAAGGCTATCTGGCAAATACATTTTATCTCCATTTTTTACGTGAAATGCTTCGTAAAACTCAGACACATTGGGCATTGGACCGTTAACGCGAAACTTAGCCGGCGCATGAACATCCGTTAAAATTCTGGTTGCCAATTCTTCTTTTCGGATATTATACATCCAGCCTAAAGCATAGCCTAGAAAGAAACGTTGAAGCGGAGAAAAACCACTGATAGCTTCATTCTTTTTAAAAGATTCAGTTTGTTTGAAAGCATCTAACCCAATTAAGATGCCGCCAAGGTCAGCAAGATTTTCGCCTAATGTTTGTTTACCCCTAATATGCAAAGTATCAACTGCAATCATGTTATTAAATTGATTGACCAAAACCTGTGCACGCTTATTGAACTCATCTTCATCTTTTTTTGTCCACCAATTTTTCAAATTTCCATTTTCATCAAATTGTCTTCCTTCATCATCAAAACCATGTGTAATTTCGTGACCAATTGTTGAAGCTGCAGCATAACCATAAACAAGCGCATCATCCAATTGTTCATCCCGATATCCAGGAACGGTGAAAATGCCAGCCGGAAGCACGATTTCGTTGTTTGAAGGATTATAGTAAGCATTATAGGTTTGTGGGGTCATGTCCCATTCTGCTCTATCCACCGGTTTGCCTAATTTATTCATTTGATAGCTATTCCACCAAAGATTTGCACTCATCATATTAGCCGCAAAGGATTGTCTATTAATTTTTAACGATGAAAAATCTTTCCACTTGTCCGGATAGCCTACTTTTTTCTTTATTGCTGCCAATTTATGAAGTGCTTTTTGTTTTGTGGTATCCGTCATCCAATCCAATTTTTCCATACGCACTTTATAGGCATTTCGCACATTTTCAACTATATTCTCATAACGTTTTTTTGCAGTTGCATTAAAATATTCTTTTGCAAAAAGCTGCCCAAGAGCTTCTCCCATAGCATTTTCTTCTGCATCTAAAACACGCTTCCATCGAGGCTTTTGAGCTTCTGCGCCTCGAATTAACTTGCTATAAAAATTAAAATTTGCATTCACAAAAGGGCTACTGAGGTAAGCAGCAAAATTCCGAACCAAATGAAAATGCAAATAATCTTTCAATACCTCTAATGGCTCGGCATGTAAAATCACATCAAGCTGCTTGTAAAACTCCGGTTGTCCAACAATTACACTATCCACATGTTGAACACCTAATTGCTGCAGTTGCTGAGTCCAGTCAATAGTTGGAGAAATACTTTTCAGATTGGCAATGTCCATTTTATTGTAATTCGCATAAGGATCTCGAAGTGCTTCGAGCGTTCTGGATGCCTTTGCCAATTTTGTTTCCAGTTTTATGATTGCTTCAGCTGCATGGAAAGATCGAATAGAATCATAACCACTATTTTTCAAGATGGTTTCAATATAATTAGGATAGGCATTTCGAATCTTTACAGTTCGTTCATCGGTATTGAAATAATAGTCTCGATTAGGAAGCCCAAGTCCGCCTTGATAAAGACTAAAAGCCATCTGGTCGCTATTTTTGGCATCTTGCGACACACCTCCACTATAAAAAACTTCCACACCGATATTATGCAGATGAGCAACTAAAGTCAATATTTCAGTTAGTGATTTTGCATTTGAAATTTGTTGTAATTCAGATTTGAGTGGATCAATTCCCTGTTTTTCTATGGAAACCGTATCCATACCACTATACCAAAAATCTCCAATCTGTTGATCAACACCGCTTTTAGCTTGTTTTTTCTCTGCCTCTTCATTAATTTTTTTCAAACGTTCATATAGTTCAGCTTGAACTAATTGGCCAATACCCCACATAGTTTGATCTGGTGGGATTGAATTTTTTTTCAACCACCCTCCTTCAGCATAATCAAAAAAATCATCAGAAGCTTTTATAGCAGTATCGCAATTAACAGCCAAGATATCTTTAGGCTTATCCTTGTTTTGTAACACATTTTGGCAAGCGCTTAGGCTGATAGCTGTTGAAATAAACACAATGGCTTTCTTCATCGTTCGATTGAAGGTTTTTTTAAATTTTTTTTTAGCAAAGAGTCGCAAATATACTTCTTGCAAGTTATGCCTAAGCAAAATGACAGCGCGAAAACTGTGCATTACTGTTTTTGTAAAAAACTTTGCAGGACTATAGCTTGATTATGTAATTGATCTTTAGCACTATAAACCAACGTAACCAATTGTCTTAATTTAATTTCTGCTAAAAATGAACCAAGAAATTCATTCTTCTTCAACTCATCATGGTATCGTTTTTCAAATTCCAACCAACGGTTGGGATCATGCCCAAACCATTTTCTCAGTTCAGTAGAAGGGGCTAATTCTTTTACCCACACATCAATATTAGCTGCTTCTTTCGTCATTCCTCTTGGCCATACTCGATCTACCAAAACTCGGTATCCATCTGATTTTTCAGCCTTTTCATACACTCGTTTGATTTGATACTTTGTTTTCATGATTTTCAATTTGACAACTATCTTAAAAATACAAAAGGCACAAATAATGTGCTACATCATTTCACAAATTGGATGTTCATTTTCAAAATCGGAAAAAACAAAGCAAGCATTGTAACCATTATTGTAGTCATTGAGTCTAATAATAAAAGCGTATTATGAACACAATTAAAAACCTCGCAACCGTATGTGGATTTGCTATGTCTGCAACACTATTTTCAGTAGGTAACCTTTATGCAAAGGGGGCAACTAAGTTGACCGACCCTGAGATAGCGAATGTAGCAGTTACCGCAAACAAAATTGATATTGAGTATGCAGCTATTGCAGAAAAAAAATCAAAAAATGCAGATGTGCTTGAATTTGCACGAACTATGGCAAACGACCATAAATCAGTTATTGATCAGGCAGTAGCCTTAGTTACTAAACTCCATGTTACTCCTAAGGACAATTCATTTAGTGCTAAACTACTTAGCGATGCGGCTAAAACTAAAAAGATGCTACATGGCAAATCGGGAGTTGCCTTTGACAAGGCTTATATTGATAATGAAGTTGCTTATCACAAAGCTGTCGTATCAGCAGTAGAAACAGTGCTGATTCCTCAAGCTCAAAATGCTGAACTGAAAGGACTTTTAGAGAAAGTATTACCCATTTTAAAAACGCATTTGGAACATGCAGAAATGGTTCAATCAAAATCATCAGGACATGGCGCACACAAAGGATAAGTTAGTTGCCGTTTTTTTGGGATTGCTACTGATAAATGCTTGTACAAACCCAACATCCCAAACAGAAACTGCTCTTAAAAATAAAACCATAGACACCGTGCTGATTCAGAATATGGTATTTACTCCCGACTCAATTTCGATTTCAACAGGATCTACAGTTGTCTTCATAAACAAAGACATGGTTGACCACACTGTTACCGATCAAGCGGACACTGCACACAGTTCAGGTATTCTTCATTCCGGCAGTGCATATACCCTAAAGGTTGATAAGAGTTTCAATTACTATTGTATGATTCATCCGGTTATGAAAGGGAAACTCATAGTTCAATAAGCATTAAAACAAATCGAGTAGGAAGTAAAGATAATCAGATTTCTATGTCGGATTATCTTTACTGTCCTCTCACACCACCGTGCGTACCGTTCGGTACACGGCGGTTTGTTAGAATAGATTAAGTTGGATTTCA
>JAFDXP010000040.1 GCA_018267875.1 Bacteroidota bacterium
ATCTTTATGTCTTTTAAATCGCTTCATGTTTATTGAATTATGCCATAAAGATACTATTATTCAACATTATACACAAACCAAATAACATAATGCATTGTTAATGTTGGTTTTTAGAGGTGCCCTATTGTATATTTCATGGTTAAAAATTACTGTTTCATTCTATTCTTCACAGTATGGGAGCGTTGATTCTTAATTCGTTTATCATTAAATCTACCTTGACATTCATTTTAGAAAAAGCAAACCACTTTTTGCCCACATCTTTTATAGAAGCACCTATGTGATAAACTTCTTTAGCATCAATTATTAAAAAACGGTCGTGTGCTTTTTTAAAAACCCGAAGTTCTAAATCGCCATATTGCTCTTTAAATTTCTGCACATCAACTTGTAGCCTCTCCGATATTTTTTGTGTATATACGGTAACTTTTACGGTTTTTTCTTTTTTGGCAAGTAAAGAAAGTGTGGTTTCATCAATATAATTATCAATTAATATCAATTCTTTAGTTGATGATTTTATAAGTTTAGCCACAAATGTATAGGCATCAAAAATTTGCCCGTCAAAGAAAATTCCTTCTTGAGGTGGTAGGGTTGTTTTAATTAATAAGTCGAATTGTTTATCGTGTTGTTCAATTTTGTTTTCTATTTGTTCTATTCGTTGATGAATGGCATAGCCTTTTAAAAGATATTGTTTCAAAATCTCATTTGCCCAAATTCTGAATTGAACCCCTTGGTTAGAATTCACCCGATATCCTACAGACAAAATCATATCCAAATTATAGTGTTCTGTTTGGTATATTTTACCATCAGCGGCAGTTGTCGCAAATTTTGCGACCACTGGCAATCGTTGTAGTTCTTCTTTCAAAGCATTATTGATATGCTTTCCTATGGTTTTAATATCTCTATCGAAGAGTTCGGACAATTGTTTCCGATTAAGCCACACGGTATCCTCTTCAAATCGAACATCAATTTGAAAGTTTTTACCATTTCCAGGTTGATAGACTATGATTTCTCCGGAGTACATTTTTTTCTTTAAGGGGATTAGTGATTAGTTTTTGCTACTCCTAAAATAATTCTCTTACCCGTTTTATACTCGTTTCGTTCTGTTAATCCCATTTCCTTTATATTCTTGTCTTCATTTTTTGTTTTTTACTATAAAATAGCCTCCAGTTTTGGCAGCCCCTTTGAATTCTATTTTATTTTCTTCTCTTAGTTGTTTTAGCCAGCGTTCTATGGTTCTCCTAGGAGTGTTCATCTGCTTAACCAAAGCACTTGTTTTGATTCCTGGATGATTAGAAATGAAAATAAACAAATCATTTACACCGCCATTTACACCGCCATTTACACCGCCATTTACACCGCCATCATTCTGTGTTTCACTCGCTGTTCTTTGCTTTTCATAATTAAATTCGGTAACGAACCCTTGTGGAGAACTTTTAAAGTGAAACTCCATGGTCGGATATTCACCTATCGCTTCCCTCATTCTGATAAAACCACTTCCATATTTCTCAATATCTCCTGTCAAATAAAAGGCTTCGGCTATTTGTTTGTTCCGTGTACTTGCCTGATAGATATTGGTTTTTAGCTCTTCTTCTGTAATCTTACCAAACAATCCACCAGGATTAAAAAATACAATTTTATTGTCAAAAATCTTAATCTGAACATCGGTCGGGCTTTGATAATCTCGGTGAATCAGTGTATTCAATAAAGCCTCACGAATCGCTTCTAACGGATATTCAGGAATTTCAGTTCGTTGGGTGGTTTTTCCGTTAATTTCAAATGCAAATTTTAGATGACCTATAATGGTTTGCATTGACTCTTCCAGTACATCAAACAAATTACCATTAATCATCTTGTCTGCAATAATCAACGATGGCGTTTTGAATCTGCCAATATGTACATTGTACAACAAATTTTCCTTTGAAAACAAAATCATAGCGGCGTTGGAAGGAATAATATCCTTCAACATTCTCAATTTAATCAATGCATCTTTTGCTGAAGACGGTAACCGAAAGCGTCCCGTAGCATTTACTTTTTGAATAAATTCTCCCACCTTATCAAGATTGATATCTTTAATAGTTGCCGAACTATAAGGATATGAATCCCATGAATATTGCATGGTCTGCATATAGATATCCGAAATATCCGACACGCTCAACTGATGGTTGTAATTGCCTATCCTTTTGTAATATCTCCCTTTAAACGACAAGGGTTTAATCGGAAATTCATCAACCTGAATGCAAACTACTTGTTTCCCTTTTTCTTCAAAAACTTCTACATCCGGAATAATCGAAGGTTCGGTTTTTCCTTTGATTTCATTGACCCAGTTCTGAACGGTTTCTTTTCCTAAATCAACGCCTTTTATTTCTGCTTTATCCGACACACCAACGCAAACAGTATCTCCTTTAGCGTTAGCAAAAGCCACCAATGAAACTATTACCTCATCACTGAATGAAGTTTTAAATTCCAAGGTTTCGCTTTCGCCTTGTTGGATGATATGTTGGAGCGTTAGGGTAATTTATATACAATCGGCTATCACATTCTTCTAAAATTCCCTTCACATCATACACCACTCCGTTGGGTTTCAAGTGATTGGTAATTGGTGATTGGTATTCTGAAAATAATGTTCTTTCTTGTATTATTCCGTTCCGTATCGCTCTAAATATATTTGTATTTATAATCTACTATCACAATTTTTTAGCATTCCTTTTATATTATACACCATACCGTTTTCTTTAAGGTAAAGACTAAGATCGAGGTATAGGAATTACTTATGAGCAACGGTTAGAACTATGGCGTCATAACCCATTTTTTGTTATCGGGTAAAATCTCAACGTGCATACTGACGGAATAATAATGTAAAAAATGACGTACCAATTCGTGATAATTATTCTTTCTCCGATCACTTAATTACATAGAATCAAAAAATTCTTTTTCTACGTTTTTAATTCCCAACACTTGAAACAATTCTTTTACAACGTCTATATTGCTATAATTCAAAATCGTTTCCACCAAAAAACTATCTGTTATTTCGGAGCGTTTCTCTTTTGATGCATAACAAAATAGGTTGCTGTGTAGGGCGATAAATTCCTTACGGGGCAATATCGGCATTAAAAGTTAAAGCATGTTAATTAATACTTCTATAGAGTTGCTTCTTCAAAACAGGAGCAATAATCGCGTATATTTTCACACGCATTAAGCTTCTACCCTTATCACATCACCCCCAAGGAATATCCGGTATATTCTATTTGATATATTTTTAGTTGATGCATTTGCCGTTTGAATTCAGTGACTAATTTTGGGCAAATATCACAATTATCCATCCAATAATTTTTTGTATATTTCTATATATTTAGAAAACGACTTCTTTTTGTCAAATAGTCTTTCGGCTCTTTCTCTACATGCTTTTGAATACTTTTTTTTTCCGGCATCTTTAATTGTATGTATGGCAGCAATGAGTTTGGAGGTATTTCCTTTTTCTACGACCATTCCGGTATTTTCATCAATAGCTTCCGGAGATCCCCCAGTATTAAAAGTTAGGACGGGAGTTCCGCAGGCTAATGCTTCGAGGTTGGTAGTTGGAAAAGTATCTTCTAAGGTAGGATTCATAAAAATATCAGCTAAGGAATAATAGGCTGCTAATATATCTACATTTTGCGTTTTTTCAATTCCGATGATGGTGTTGGGCAACTGCTTTATATGTGCCGGGCTTAACCCGATTACGATAATTTGAAACTCTTCATTTAACTGCTCAGAGACTTCAACAAAAAATTTTAAACCTTTTCTATCAGTCCAAGGATTCGCCACTCCTAAGATTACAAATTTCCCTTTAACGCGATGTAAGTCTATCAAGGATTGATGTTGCTGATACGAAAATTTCTGTAAATCAATTCCATTATGAATTACTTGCAGTTTATGATCTTTCAAAAAAGATTTTTTGGTTTCATCACCCAACCAATTCGAAACCGGAACTATGGTGAGATTATCTAAAGAATTGAAAAGTCGTTTTTTCAACTCGAAATTTTCATACGAACGATCGGTAAAAGACTTTGGATATTCGTGCGACTGAGGACAATCTTTACAATGCGTTTGCCATTTTTGGCAATTTACAAAATCAAAATAGATACAATGCCCCGTAAATGACCAGCAATCGTGAAATGTCCAAACAACGGGCTTTTTAGCTAATTTTAGATATTCAAAAAGAATTTCTATATTAATATAATATCCATGAACAAGTTGAAGATGAATGATATCAGGATCTATTTCCTTTATTTTTTCTACTAAATGCCGAGTTGGTTGACGAGATCCCAAACCGTGCCTATCAGTTAATCTGGTATAGATCACATGACTATAAACATCTATTTTATTTCCTATTTTAAAATTTTTAGATTGGCTTTTAAGTGCTTTTCTACCAAAAGCGATATAACTTTCCCAGCCATGTTCTATAATTTTTTCACCAATTTGTTCTGCAATCCTACCAACGGAACCCACGTTCAATTGGCTGCTAATTTGAAAAATGACAGGATTTTTATTTCTCATTTTTATGAAATCGCTTGTACTCATCAATCATCACATCTGTGAATTTTTGAGCAATAGGGATGTAATCATATTTTTTTTAATTAACTCATGCAATATCCTTATACTCTGAGAATTCAGCTGCTTACATTACTGATGGCTATTGAATTTTATTTCAAAAATCACTATTGCCCGAAATAAAGGCATTTAGAATTTTGAATTTCTCTTTACACTATCAATACTGTGCAAATAAGTAAACGTAATCGAGTTCATGAATAAGAAGAAAAATATTAACTATTCTTGAAGCATTGTTGCTAAGTTACTTCCAACGATTGTGAATATATTTATCGAACTAACAAAGTTGCCAATCATTAAATCTTACAAAAAACAAAACAAAGCCCCACTATCACTTTTCAAAATCAGCCTTTCTTATTGGGTTTCTTTTGCTTACTATCATCGAAATAGCCACTGTCTGCTCCATATCCTCCATAACCATAACCATAACCATAACCATAACCATAACCATAACCATAACCGCCTCCGGCATGTACATCATTTAGCACAATGCAGATGCGCTTCATCTTCTGACTGGCTTGTAGTTCTTTAGGTATTTCCAACTGGCGCTTGAATGTATAACCCTGACGGGTGAGGAATATATTAACATCACTATGTGCCGACAACAGTTGTGCATCGGTTACCAAGCCCACAGGTGCCGTGTCTATTACAATATAGTCAAAGTTTTGGCGCAATACCGCAAAAAACTCAGCTAACTCAGGCATCAAAAATAACTCTGCAGGATTTGGCGGTACCGGACCTGATGGAATTACAAACAAGTTATCCATCACACCCGAGTTGACAATCACTTCGCTTAATTGGCTTTGATTGGTCATCAGCGTAGAGAAGCCCTTACTATTGCTTAATCCTAAAGCTTTGGATATCTTAGGCTTCCGTAAATCTAATTCTAACAACACTACTTTCTTACCCGATAACCCTAAGGAACAAGCTAAGTTTACCGCAACAAAGGATTTGCCTTCACCACTCATGCTGGAGGTAAGCAAGATTGTTTTCTGGTCGCCAGTAAGCATAAATTGAAGGTTCGTACGCAAGGCACGGAACTGCTCTGCAATTTGGCTTTTGCTGCCCGATTTTACCACTACTTGTTCATTACCGCTGCTATGGCTGATTTCTCCAATGACCGGTAGTTGGGTACGATTAGTAATATCTTCTTTCGAACCGACCTTATTATTCATCAAATCCTTGATGTAAATAGCGGCTGATGGAATCAAAATACCCAACAATAGGGCACTGAGAGCAATTAAGGATTTCTTAGGACTTATGGGTACTGATTGTGCTTGGGCTGCATCTATTATACGTGCGTTGGCTATCGTTGAAGACTTTGTAATGGCGGTTTCTTCTCGTTTCTTCAACAAATAGAGAAACAACTCCTGCTTGATGGCTTGTTGGCGAGAAAAATCTATCGATATCCGTTCCTGACGGGGCAGTTGACGAATGCGGCTATCTAAGTTGCCTGTGTATTTTTGTAGTTGATTGATACCTGCCAATACACCTCGTTTTACGGAGGATAAGCTGCTGCGAATATCGCCTCTTAGGGTGCTTAATTGTTGATCTATGGTTTGAACCATTGGGTTCTCTTCTGTAGTGCTCATCAACATCCTTGAACGCTCTAACTGTAAAGAGTTATAACGGTCTATGAGACTTGTAAAAGTTCGGTCTTGAACAATTAAGGATGCCGGTACTACACGGCTGCTGTTGCCTTGGTCTTGCAGGTATTTTTCCAAAGATTCAATCACGCTCAACTGTACTTGTTGATCAGTGAGTTGTTTCATATAATCGCTCGTATTGCTCAATAACTCTTTTGACTGAGCCGTGATATCGGTAATGTCGTTGCTTTGCTTAAAATCTTGAATATTTTTCTCTATTCCAGTAAGCTCTTGCCCTACTAAGGCAAGGCGTTCATCAATAAAGGACATTGTGCTGTCTGCAATCCGGTTGCGGTCGTCTAAGTTAGCTTTCAGATAGACTTCAATTAATTTGTTCACAATCGCTTCTCCTTTCTCCGGCACTGTTTCGTTGATGGAGATATTCATGGTACTGGTCAGCTTACTGGGAGTGGCGACAGTTAGCAATTGTGAATACTTAGCAAGTGCTGAGTTATAATTTCCTACTTTGATTGTATAGTCTTGGGCTTCTGTAATTGGATAATAAGTATCTTCTACTACCACTCTGCCAGTACTCAGATTAAGTGTGTCGCCCAATTTCCCATTAATCTCTTTTTGTTTGGCATCGCCAAGGAGTGTAAAGGTGCCGTTCTTGGCTAAGTCAAATTTATATTCTACCAAACCATGTATAGAGTCGTCGTTAAGCGGCAGATAGTTGAATCGAAATGGCATTCTTGCAAACGCTTCACTTAGTTTAACTCTTCCTTTGGTCCAATAGCTTACGTTTAACTCCATTTCACGAACGGTACGCTCCATCAGGGTTCTGCTCTTAAAGATTTCCATCTCATTGTCCACATTGCTCTTCATACCGATACCGCCTAACCCTTGAAGGATGTCAGCATTACCTAAATCCGTGCCTTTCTTCTCGTCTTTTACCAAGATGGTGGCATTGATTTTATATACCGGAGTGGTATAGCGCAAGTATAAAAAGGCAATGGTCAAACAGGCCGCTACACTAATGGCAAACCATTTCCAATGGTAACGTAATAAGCCAATTATCTTTCTAATGTCTATCCCTTCTTCACCGGTTTGTGGGGTGCCTGTGGTAGCAATTTGTTCTTGTATTGTACTCATAAAGTTTTTTATCGAATTCGGGTGGCTATAATGGCTATCAACGAGGCTAAAGAGGTTATGATAGAGATGGCATAACCCGTATTTCTATCACGAACGTAGTTGCTCATCGCGACTTTAGACTTGGTTGGTTCAACGTAAATCACATCGTTTTGCTTCAAGTAAAAATAGGGTGATTTCATAAAATCAGAATTCGTCAAATCAAAACGTACATACTTCTTGGTACCGCCTTCTTCACGAATCAACAACACATTGTTTCGTTTACCATAAATTGTCATATCACCTGCCATAGCTAAGGCATCCAAAAGAGTTACCCTTTCAGTAGGCACGGTATATTGTGCAGGTTTACTAACCTCTCCCAGCACAGAAATATTGAAATTGGCAAATCGTACATTTACCACAGGGGTTTTGTAAAATACAGATGCTTGCTTCCGAATCAACTCCTTTGCATCGGTTGTGTTTAAACCTGATACTTTAATTTTCCCAACTAAGGGCAATTCAATATTCCCATTTTTGTCAACTAAATAACCCGGTATATTGGATGTTCCTTGTCCATTTCCAGATGCTGCTTGTGCTGCAAATATTCCAGTGTTGTTTGATCCTGTTATGGCATTACCGGATTGCGGATCTAAAGTTTGAATTGAAATCAACAACAAATCATTCGATTGGATTAAGGGTTCTGTAAAACTCGCCATATTCCGATCAATCGGTGCCTGCATAGAATCCGGAATATCGCGAACGTAGGTCGTGTTTTTTGTTGTTGCACAACTAAAAAATATGACACTGATCATCAAAAATAAAAAACTCCTAATCATTGGGCTTCGTTTCAGCCGGCAAAGTTGGGGATATTGTTTGATATTGTTCATTTTTGTTTCAATTAGTTTTTAGTAAAAGCCCTTTAGTTTTCTATTCATACAAAAATTGCTTTTTCAGTAATGATTGTGTTATACAGTTGAAATAGACTTTTTTTACTTTAGATTTAAGCGTTTTCGCAACCCATAGATTTAATTTACATGGGGTGATTTAATTTTTGAAAGTTGTCGTTTTATATAAATATTTGTATTTCTTGCCTTTAAAATTAATGCGAATGAAATTTATTCTTTTAAATTTTGGATAGGAATTTCGGCTACCATATTCCAACCCAGCGATTGAATGTTTAAAAAAGCCTTGTTTCCCTTAATTCGAATTATTGTTCCTGTTTGATTTTGTAAGGCTCCCTCTGAAACATGAACCGTATCTCCTTCTGAAAAACGAATATCAATTTTAGCTCCGCGATAGTTGCTAAGAAATTGTCTTATTTGCTCAATTTCATAGTCATAAACAATACCCGGTTTACCCATCCACCATAAAAACCGAACAGCACCCGGCGTTTCAAGAACAGCTATTTGTTCTTTATCGTATTCGTTTAAATGCACAAAAACATAGGATTTAAACAGTGGTTCGGAAACTTTCTTTTTACGATCGCTCCATTGCTTGATTGTTTCTTGTAAGGGGCAATAAACGTTGATTCCCTTTGCTTGTAAATAGAGGGTTGTTTTCTTTTCGTTTCGTGGTTTAGTGTAGAGTACATACCAAGGCATAGCGAGATCAAAAATTTAGGTTATTTGCGTTGCCAAAGTAAAAGATCTGGAATTTCAGAGGCGATAATAGCACGTTGATTCCATTCATCTAAAGAGTAAATCAAGTAACGAATCTTTTTCTTAATCAGCACCTCTGCCTTAGAAACCTTATCAGATAAATAGGATTTATCAATATCGCCGATTAAGATCAAGTCTATAATACCTGAATCACGACCATTGGCATAATCGCCGGTCAGATAAGCCATTTCTAAGGTTCCCATTCGGGCAAGAATACTTTCAATGATTCTATCAGCTCCTATATGTTGCAGTAGTAGATTATTAATTGCACCAAACAGTGCATGTTTTGCATTAGCACGATACAATTTCCTGTTACCCTTCGATTCAGAGGTCAACATGCCTGCCTCTTCAAAACGATTCAGTTCTACACGCACAGCATTGGTACTTTCCTCAAACTCATCGGCCAAACCACGCAAATGTGCTCGATTTTCCGGATTGAGAAACAGCTTAACTAAAAGTTTTAGCCTGGTTTTGGATGAAATTAATGTATCCAGCATGTTTTAAGAAACGAATGAAGGCAAAGCATTAATATGAAGTAAAAGCTTCGCTATTGTCAGTCCCAATTAAGAAACTAACATAAATGAGTAGAAAAAGTACTCATTTTTAGAATCGCAAAAATAGAAACTTTTTTTAAGATTGAAGGGGATTATTTCCTGCTTATTTATGACAAAAAATATTCTCTTTATTTTTCAGCTTTTGAAAAAGAATAAATGATCCTATCATGTTCATTTTTTTCTATTTTGCAAACAAACTTGTCCATTTTATCAAACGCATTTTTGATATCATCTTTAGCATCATCGGACTTATTTTTTTATGTCCGATCATTTTGGGTTGTTGGTTGTTATCGGCTTGGGACACTCGAAGTTCGGGGTTGTTTTTTCAACAAAGAGTGGGGCAATTTGGGCGGTTGTTCACGATCTATAAGTTGCGAACCATCTGCACTGATGGACATATTTCTGAAACAGGGAAGTGGCTTCGAACATATAAATTAGATGAACTCCCTCAACTACTGAATGTACTGATTGGCAATATGTCTATTGTTGGGCCACGTCCGGATGTAGTTGGATATTATGATCGGGCGGTTGCACCATTCGACAAAATAAGCCTATTGAAGCCGGGGCTCACTTCTGAAGCTGCGTTGAAATATAGAAATGAAGAAGAATTGCTTGCAAGGCAAGAGGATCCGCTACGTTACAATGATGAAGTCTTATTTCCGGATAAGTTGAAGTTAAATTTGGATTATTATCAACATCAAAGTTTGGCATTAGATTGTAAAATAATTTACCACACTGCTTGTTCGTTGTTAAAAATTCCTTCTAAAGACACTTCAAACCTAACCAAACAACCTATGCACCAATATCGCCCAATCATTTGGTTTGTTGTTCGATTTTTTACCGTTTATTTTATTTTTGTTTTTGCCTACAACCAATATCTTGCTCACCATCATGATGCGGGTCGGCAAGATCCTTTTAGCCATAGCGTTGCAGCTACATCAGCCGGCATAGCACGATGGTTAAACATTGAAGCCTCCGTACATGATGATCCTAAACAACCTTGGACTTGGATTTCCATTGCCGGCAATCCGATGGCTTATGTAAACGAAGGGTGTAATGCTATTTCAGTGATGCTCATCTTTGTGGCGTTTATTGCTGCCTTTTCAAGGGGTTGGTGGCGTACATTAGGATATATTTCAGCAGGCGTTTTGCTAATCCACACGATGAATGTAGCCCGTATTTTTTTGCTCTGCTTGATATTTTGGCACTATCCAGCTTGGTCGAAAAATGCACATGATTATCTATTTCCTTTAGTTGTGTATGGTACGGTATTTTTATTATTGGTGGCTTGGGTAAAAATAGGCGTGAAGCAACCCAAAATTAAACCTGATGGGGTGGTGGCTTAGGGTTGGTGGGGTGGCACTATGTCTGTTGGGGTTGGTGGCAATACGAAAATTTGAAACGGTGTTGTTTTATGATCCTTTTTTAAAGTATTTTCATGGGCCTTTAGATCGAGTTCATTTTCCGAATTATAAAATGGTTCCGGTTTTATTTCATATTGTGTTTCGATATACACTAAATGCGCTTTTATCCATTGGCATTTTACAACTTGTTTTTGTTCAGCAAAAGCTGTTTCGGTTTAGCATCATAATCTATGCTGTTTTTCTTTTTTTGTTGTTGCCCATTTACGCATTTTTAGTGTATCATCATTTTGATTTGGGTGGCAACTTGGGTTTTTATGTCCGCCGTCTGTTGATTCAACCGGTGTTGATGATGGTGCTTTTGCCGGCTTTGTATGTGTATAGGAATAAGTCTGAAAATTGATAATAGGCTATGATTGAATTTTGTCTGATTGATGCAGGTTCAAGATTTTTTGATGCGCTGTGGGTTTTCGGATAAAAAGGCTTCCCAGTTGTTGCGCTTTTTTGCTGTAGAAATTCGGGTAGGGCCTTCCGTTTTAGGGGTAGGCAATCTATTTTGATAATGATGACAAAGTGCTACAGCAACGGCATCTGTAGCATCAAAAAATCGAGGGTCTTCTTCAAGCTTCAACGTATGTTGTAACATCTGCCAAACCTGCTCTTTGGTTGCGTTTCCTTTTCCGGTAATGGACTGTTTGATTTTTCGAGGGGCATATTCTTCCGCGGCTAATCCGTGCATCATAGCGGCTGCAATGGCAACGCCTTGTGCACGCCCCAGCTTCAACATACTTTGAACATTTTTTCCAAAAAAAGGAGCTTCAATGGCTACGGACGATGGTTGATGCGTTTTAATCAACATTTCCATCTTCCTAAAAATCAATTCGAGCCTTTCTGCATGGTCTTGTCGCTTGGCTAATTGCAAAACCCCCATTTCCAACAGTGAAATACTATTTTTGTCCACCCGAATGAGTCCATATCCCATCACTAAGGTGCCGGGGTCAATGCCAAGGATGATTTGTGGGTTTTGTTGCAACAAAAAAATAGATTTGAACAAAAGTACCAAAATATGGCTCAATGCGTTGGTAGGTTTAGCCATATCCGCCTTGCTGCTATTCAGTATTTATCATCAAATACATACACAACTGGTTCGTTTTCCGAGCTATTCTTTTAGTGGATTACCAACCCGATATTTAGTTCTTTGTCTGATGCTGATGCCGTTCAATATGGCTATTGAGGTTTTAAAGTGGAAATTCCTTTCAAATGCGGCTCAACCAACTTCTACTGCTGAAGCTTGGAAAAGCTATTTTGCCGGAATTGCCCTTTCCCTAATCACACCGAATAGAATAGGTGAATATCCCGGCCGACTATTATATCTGAAACGAAAAAACACAGTTCGGCTTGTCAGCGTTTCGATTCTTGGTGCTTTTACTCAGTTTGTTACCTTATTTTTTTACGGTATTATCGGCTTGTGCTACTACAATTTTGTATTCCCGGGATATTGGCAACAAATTGCTTTGGGTATTTCTATTATAGTTCTTGTGTTGCTGATGGTGGCTTTTTTTCTATTTGAGCATTGGGCTTCTTGGATTGAAAATTTTCCTTGGCTCCGCCGCTTACACACTTATCGAAGCTTGATTCATCGGTTTAGTCTGCAAGAACAACTTATTGTGCTTGGCTTGTCCATGTTGCGGTTTCTTATTTATTCTGTACAATTTTTGTTGTTGTTGCAATGGATGAATATTCCGCTATTGACCATAAAAGGTTGGCTATTGACTGCTTTGTATTTTTGGTGTATTGCAGTGATTCCATCTATTGCTTTTGCTGAATTGGGCATTCGTGGACAGGTGAGTTTATTCATCTTTCAATCTTCAACTGACAATGTTATAGGAGTTCTTATAGCTTCATTAGGGCTTTGGGCAATCAATCTCATTTTGCCGGCACTTATCGGTAGTGTTTTATTGATCAGGATTCGATTTTTTAAATAACCCTTCCTTTGCTTAAACCATTCCATTTTCTACTTGTTTTTCAGCTTTTTATTCTTAATAAAATAGTTGCTCAAAACACTTTTTGCGGCATTCAAAACTCAGCCTTTCAAGTAGGTGAAAAAATTACTTTTAAAGTGTATTACAACATGGGAAGTATTTGGGTGGGTGCCGGTGAAGCTATTTTCAGCATAAAATCTGCACAAATTGAAAACCGACAAGCCATGCACATTATTGGTGATGGAAGAACCTATTCTTCATACGACTGGCTCTACCGAGTTCGCGATAGATACGAAAGTTATCTTGATGCTGAAACACTGCTCCCGCTTAGGTTTGTAAGGAATGTGCAAGAAGGAAGCACCAAAAAATATAACAGTGTAACCTTTGATCATACAAAGGGAAAAGCAATGTCCGACAACAAAATTTATACGGTGCCTAAGTGTATTCAGGATGTGCTTTCCAGCATTTACTATGCCCGAAATATTGACTATCGAAAATACACTGTAGGTGATAAAATACCGTTTACTTTGTTTTTAGACGATCAGATTTATTCCTTGTATATCCGCTATTTAGGCAGAGAACGAATCAAAACAAAGCACGGCAGCTTTCAAGCCATAAAAATTAGTCCGTTGTTGATTGAAGGAACCATTTTTAGTGGAGGCGAGCGAATGACCGTTTGGGTTACCGATGATCAAAATCGCATACCGGTTCGAATTGATAGTCCTATTCTTATTGGCAGCATCAAAGTGGACATGTCATCTGTTGAAGGGTTACGAAACCCTTTCACAGCGCGACTTCCCTAAATGTTTACTTCTTTGCTTGAGCTATTCTTCGCTTGCCTTTTTCTTAGCTGTTTTTTTAGCAGGCTTTTCTTCAGCTAAGGATTCTGAGTCTTCCGATTTCTTTTTACGAGCTGTTTTCTTGGGTTTTTCTTCGCCTTCAGTTGTTGCTATTTCTTCGGCAGCTTTTTTGGTACGCGACTTTTTTGCCGGCTTTTCATCTGCTACAGAATCTTGCGTTACGGTTGGTTCTGCTGTTTCAGCTTCTGCCTCCGCTTGGTTGTAGAAATCAAAATTCAATAGATCATTGGCTTTTAGGATTTCAAACCATTTCAACATTTTCTTTTGATCGCTAACATAAACACGATCTTCATCCATCTGCGGAAACACTTCTTTGAAATAAGCCTTAACAGAACCGTTATCTGCCTTTTTGGGATCAGGCATTGGAATGTTGCTGTTTTGCTTCATTTGTTCAAAAACGTGATGCAAACGCACATTATCTCCTGTTGTATAAACCTCAATGCTTTCCAATGGGGTTACATTGTGTAAACGAGCGGGGATAAATTTAGTGGCTTTGTCGGCTAAATTACGCACAATAGCACCATCACTTTTTGTTGCCATCAGCTGAAACAAACCGCCAATACCGGTAACCGAAACAATTTCTCTGTAGTCCATACACGTGTTTGAAGGGGAGCAAAAATAATAGTTTTGGCGAATTTCAAACACCCTTCGCTTGATTTAAAATAATCGTTTGTTTTGTCGAATAGATTTCAGGTATTTATTCAGGTCATCAGAAGGTTTTAAAATCAATAGTAGCGCGGCATAGACAAGCAATAGTGATATACTTCTATAACCTGCATCTACAAAGGGGTTTGGATTGTTTGGCAAAAAATAACCGATAGCAAAAGCCGCCAATCCTGCCAGAACAATTAATCCAGTATTTCGATTAATCGGTTGAATATGAAGATGCCGTTTAACCAAAATTAGTTTTAAAAAATTGTAGATTATCAATGCTAATGTAGTACCGATGGCGGCACCGTTCGCATCATAAATCGGAATAAGCCACCAATTAAAAGCCACAATCATCAGTACCAATAAGACGGAAATGTAAAAGCTCATTTTATAGTACTTTGACAAACTGAGTACGTGGTCGTTCATGCCTGTTACCATATCTATCATTCGACCCAAGGCAAGGATCACTACGATGGTTTCAATGCCTTCATATCCTGATGGCAATATTTTAGCTGCATTGTGCAAATTGCAAACGATTACCAAAAACATAGCACCCGTAGCAATAAAAATATTGGCAGAAGAGCGCATAAAAATATCATGAATTTTAGGTTTGTCATTCATCTGGAAAGCCTGAGCCAGCAAGGCAAAAGTGCTGTTGGCCATAGCTTTATACGGAATCATCAAAAAGGATATCAAAAAAACTGAAACAACATACACCGGCACCGACCTAAGTCCATTTATGGACAAGGTTGGAATCATCAATGTATCCAACATTCCCATGAAAATAGTGGTAGCACCCAAAAGGGAGTGATACCAAGTAAAGTGTACAATTTCCTTTTTCTCTTCTTTAGGAAACACATTCCATCGGCTTGAAAATTGAAAGGCCTCTGTTTTCCAAGCAATGCTTAATAGCAACACTATTGGGATTAAATACACCAACACGGTACCATAAATTAACACACTGAAGCTAATATAATTAAAACCATACAGTACAATCAAGACAATATTGAAAACGCGAAGTAAAACCTCACGAATAAAAGTTGCCTTTGCCACTTTAAGCTGCGACACCAAATAGGTTTCTAACAAAGTGCTATATGCAAAAAGTAAGGTGAAAATAGGCAGCCATAAAAAGTATTGTTGAATAAAGGGAATATCTTCCGGTTTGAAGAAGGACATAATGGGGCTTTTCAACAAGAAGTAGAAAATGCTGGCTACCACCGTGAAAAATGCAGGCAAAACCAAGCTGATAGATACTAAGGCTCGCGACTTTTCGTGACCGGCTGGATAGCGATGAATATAAACAGCCATCGTGTTATGCAAGCCAAGCACTAAAATTTGTCCGCATAAAACAGCATAGTTGGTCAAGATATTGCGAAAGCCCAATTCTTGCTTTGGAAGGTAATAAGTAGAAAGATAAATGATAGCAGCACCCAAAAAGGCACCGGCAAAGGTGGCAAGTGAAGATTTAATTGATTGCCGGAATACAACGCCCATTAGTTGCAAAGTTAAATGGGCAATTGGAAAATTTAAAAACTACTGAAATTGTCCGATGTTGATAATTGATAAAAATAAAACGAGCGACAGAATCTGTGCTTGTCGCTCGTTTTGATATACTTAGGAAACCGGAATTAAGAGGTTGGTGTTTCTTTTTTTGCAGATTGTTTATCTATTGAAAAAACGATTTTCTTTTCTGATTCACTATAATCTGCTGTTACCTTGTCTCCTTCTTTTATGTTTTGTGCTAAGATTTCTTCAGCCAACGGGTCTTCAAGATACTTTTGAATTGCCCTGTGTAAGGGGCGTGCACCAAACTGTTGGTCATAACCCTTTTCGGCAATAAATTTTTTAGCATTGTCAGTAAGTTCCAAGAAGAATCCGAGCGTATTGAGGCGTTTCATCACATCTTTCATAATGATGTCAATGATGACGTTTATGTGCGCTTGTTCAAGGGTGTTGAAAATGACTACATCATCAATTCGGTTCAAAAATTCCGGTGAAAATGTTCGTTTTAAAGCCTTTTCAATGATACCCTTGCTAACATCTTCCGTAGAGCTACTTGTAGCAGTAGTGGCAAATCCTACGCCTGTGCCAAAATCTTTTAACTGACGAACGCCAATGTTGGATGTCATGATGATCAGGGTATTTTTAAAATCTACTTTTCTACCCAAACCATCTGTTAATTGTCCATCGTCAAGCACTTGAAGCATAATGTTGAAAATATCTGGATGTGCCTTTTCTATTTCGTCTAACAACACGACTGAATAAGGCTTCCGGCGTACTTTCTCGGTTAATTGTCCGCCTTCTTCATACCCTACATATCCCGGAGGTGCACCAATAAGGCGGCTGAGCGAAAATTTTTCCATATACTCACTCATATCCACTCGAATAAGTGCATCTTCACTGTCGAACATATAACGTGCAAGTGCACGAGCTAATTCTGTTTTACCGACTCCTGTCGGTCCTAAGAAAATAAATGATCCAATTGGTTTTTTAGGATCTTTCAATCCTACGCGGTTACGTTGAATAGCTTTCACTACTTTTTGAATAGCTTCATCTTGTCCAACTACCATACCTTTCAAATCTTCACCCATTCTTCGCAGTTTTTGGCTTTCTGCTTCCACCATTCGCATCAGCGGAATACCGGTCATCATGCTGACCACTTCGGCTATGTCTTCTTCATGAATTGGATAGCGTTTGTTTTTGGCATCTTCTTCCCATTCTGCCTTAGCTCGCTCTAAGTCTTCGCCCAGCCGTTTTTCCTTATCTCTCAGCGCTGCTGCTTCTTCAAAACGCTGGCTTTTTACAACCTTGTTTTTTTCAAGTTTAATTTCCTCAATTTTCTTTTCAAGATCGAGAATATTTTGTGGAACGTTGATGTTTTTAAGATGCACCCTTGCGCCCACTTCGTCCAGTACATCTATGGCTTTGTCGGGCAACAAACGATCGGTCATGTAGCGATCGCTCAATTTTACACAAGCTTCAATTGCTTCTTTGTCGTAAGCTACGTTATGAAATTCTTCGTATTTAGGTTGAATATTTGATAAGATGGTTATGGTTTCTTCTACGGTTGGTGGTTCTACCAATACTTTTTGGAAACGACGATCGAGTGCACCATCTTTTTCAATGTACATACGATATTCATCCAAAGTAGAAGCACCAATACATTGCAAATCGCCTCTGGCTAATGCAGGTTTAAAGATGTTAGAAGCATCTAAAGAACCGGAAGCACCGCCGGCTCCTACAATGGTATGTATTTCATCAATAAAAAGGATGACATCTCTGTTTTTTTCCAGTTCATTCATGATAGCTTTCATGCGTTCTTCAAACTGTCCACGATATTTAGTACCTGCAACTAAGGCGGCTAAATCCAAGCTTACAACCCGCTTATCAAAAAGCACTCTCGACACTTTTCTTTGCACAATGCGTAGAGCCAATCCTTCAACAATGGCGGATTTACCTACACCCGGCTCGCCAATCAAGATTGGATTGTTTTTCTTTCTTCTTGATAAAATTTGAGACACCCGTTCAATCTCTTCTTCTCGACCAACAATGGGGTCAAGATTATCTGTTTCTGCAAGTTTTGTTATGTCGCGCCCAAAATTATCTAATACGGGAGTCTTCGATTTTGAATTACCAACTGGCTTCTTGGGTTGAAATTGTTTCGGGTCATCTTCTTCAAATTCTTCACCCGGATCGCCGCTGTAGTCAGCCGAAGGGGTATCTCCTTTGATAGCGCTCAATTCTTGCTTAAAACGGTCATAATCTACTTCAAATTGGTGCAAAATCTGGGTAGCCACGTTTTCTTTATTTTTAAGAATAGAAAGCAGTAGATGCTCGGTTTCTACAGTAGAGCTTTTCAATGCTTTTGCTTCTAACACGGTGATACGAATCACTTTTTCGGCTTGCTTGGTAAGCGGCAAACTATTGATGTTGGCAAGTGGTTTATTATTCTTGTCTTTGATGGCTAACTCTAATTCCTTTCTCAGGTCAAAGAGGTCAACATTCATTTGTTGAAGTACGTGAACGGCCAAGCCTTCGCCTTCTCGTATCATTCCTAACAATAGGTGTTCAGTGCCAATGAAATCATTTCCTAATCGAAGGGCTTCTTCGCGGCTATAAGAGATGATTTCCTTAACTTTCGGTGAGAAATTCGAATCCATTTAGTCTGTATTTCGTGTGGTTAATCTGAATAAAGTTAGCAATAAGAATGATGTTGCAATTATTGAGTTTACTTATTGCTGCATCTAACTTCGTAAAAATCAAGCTTCCTTTTGCAATTTCTCCTTAATTTAATTTTTATTGTGGAAACAAAATAAGATTGCTTAACTTAGAAAAGCATTTTCAACAATAGTTTATTCTCCCGCTTATTTATTTATCTCATGGAGTTCAAAATTGATACCAAACCAAATTTTATTCTTTGGAAACCCTTGTATGGCACATTAGATGAAAAATTGACAGCCATGCTTCGAAATAAATGGAAAGAAATGGCTGAAAGCAGTTTTCATAACCTTGTTTTAGACCTTCAACTTTGTTTAGCTAGCGAAGAAAAGGCAATAGTAGAATTAGTCGAATTTCATGACGCAGTTTATAGTTCTAAACATTCGTTAGTGTGTGTAGAAATACAACCATCCTTACTGAAAAACATCAAAAATGCTGGTGCTGAGTTGACCTTAAATATAGCACCAACCATGCAAGAAGCGATTGACATTATCAGCATGGAAATTTTGGAACGTGAACTTTTTGATGAAGAAGCTTGACTGAAAGAACAATGAAAAATGACGATAACTATTCTTGGAAATAATTCGGCACTACCGGCATACGATAGACATCCAACAGCTCAGATAGTGACCGTTGACTCTGAGGTGTTGCTTATTGACTGTGGCGAAGGAACCCAAATGCAAATGCAACTATATGGTCAAAAATGGAGAAAACTCAACCATATTTTTATCAGCCATCTACATGGTGATCATTATTTTGGATTACCTGGCTTAATCAATAGTATGAGCCTTTTAGGACGAACTCAGCCTCTGAATTTATATGCTCCAATCGCGCTCAAGTCTATTATTGAACAAATGATGTTAGCTGCCGATAGCCAATTGAATTATCTGCTTCATTTTCACCCACTCAATGTCGGCGAGGCTACTTTGTTGGTAGAAAATAAAGCGTTTTCAGTCAAGAGTTTTCCCGTTGAGCATAGAATAGATTGCCACGGTTTTTTAATTGAAGAAAAATCTCATGGACTAAAACTATTGCCCGAAAAATGTCGTGAATATCAGATCCCTGCCTATTTCTATCAGCGAATTAAAGATGGGGAAGATTATGAAAGAAATGATGGCTTTACGGTAAAGTCTGAATGGGTAACTACCCCTGCATTACCCGGCAAAAAATATGCTTATACTGCCGACACGCGTTATACTGAAAGTTTTCTTCCGCATATTATTCATTCAGATCTACTATATCATGAATCCACTTATCTTGATGCAGAGGCAGAAAAAGCTGCACAACGATTTCATAGTACCTCAAAACAAGCTGCATTAATTGCAAAAGCTGCCGGTGTAAAAAAATTATTGTTAGGCCATTTTTCTTCGAAATACAAAGACCTTCAGCCTTTTCAGGAGGAGGCTACCGAAATATTTTCCAACGTTTATGTAACTAAAGAAGGCGAAAGCTATGAGATTTAATCCCGCTAAGTAACAAACTTTTCAACAGAGAACCGGTGTGTCTTAAAGGGGTATTCATTTAAAAAAAAGTGGTGCAAACCTTCCTGCCAAATTAGAAACAAATTAAACTTACAGAATATAATGTATAATTGTACCGTTATTCTAACATCATTCATAATTAGGGCTTTCGAAGCATTTCATAAATATGCCCTGTTTTGTGGATAACTTAATGGATAAGGAAAGGTTATGAAGTTTTATGGAAAAGAGAAGCTCAAAGCTTATTATTTAAGAGCACAATATAGACCCAGAATTATTGATTGCATTATCAACCCCTTTTTTATTATTCGAAGGGGATTATTTGTAAGTTTTAGAAAAAAAGCCCCCTTGTTAAAAGGAAAACTACTTGATTTCGGATGCGGCAGAAGACCTTATGAATCCATATTTACAAATGCCGAATCCTACACTGGAGTTGATATACATCATAATGACACTAATTTTGATAAGTACGTCAATGCAGATGTATTTTACGACAAACAGACACTTCCCTTTGAGTCAGAAAGCTTTGACCATTGTTTTTCGTCCGAAGTAATTTATTTGATTGAAAAGCCGGACGAAATAATTTCAGAACTGCATAGAGTAGTGAAAAAGAATGGCTTACTTTTAATATCAGCCCCGTTTGTATGGGACGAAAACTGGACTCAATACGACTTTTGCCGTTATACATCGGGCGGACTTAGAAAAATACTTGAAAGAAATAGCTTTGAAATTTTGGAGGAAGAAAAAACACCAAGCCATTTTGCAACCATTTGGCAATGCTTTTTGTCTTTTATCTATGAAAACCCATTCACAAAATTTAAAGCTTTTCGGCTTCTGTTTTCGATAATTATAATAGCTCCGTTAAACATATTGGGCATTATAATTAATTTAGTTGTACCCAACAAGAAGAACAAACAAACATTTTATCATAATATTGTAATATTAGCGCGTGCATTATGATTAAAAAATCACGTCGTTTGTTGCGTCATTTAGCTTTAGATGTTTTATCCCTAAAAGGTAATATAACAACGGGTGTGCATTTGCTAAATGGGCATTATATAGGGGTAAATAATTTACCCACTTCACTCTTTGCTTCTTTACTTAATCAAATCAAAAATGAAGCCCAGTTAATTAATTTTGATGAGGCAACAAAGTTGATAGCATCCGGAAAAATTCCTAAAAAGGAAAAATTAGTTGCATTTACATTCGATGATGGGTTTGAAGAATGTTTCTTAAAAATTCGTCCCGTTTTAAATCAGGAAGGATTAAAAGCCGGATTTTTCATTAATACCGGATTTATTGATGGAAATAATAATTACAAAAAAGAATTCCTACAAACAAAGGTTATGTTACCCACCACTAAAGAGCCAATGACTTGGGAGCATATCATTACTTTAAGAGCAGAAGGGCATATCATTGGAGCTCATACAATTGATCATGTACGGCTGGTTGGAAAAAGCCATGAGAACCTATTTCATCAAATTGTAGGTTGCAAAAATAGAATTGAAGAAAAATTAGAACAACCTTGCGATTATTTTGCCTATCCCTACGGTCAGTTAGGGGATATAGAAAGGGAGGGTAGAAAGATTGCCTCTCAGTATTTTTTATACAACTTTACCCAATCGAATAGCAAAGAATATTATTCTTTCAAAGATTATCCCTTTATAAATCGTCGCCACTTTGAAGGGAATTGGAAATTTAACCATGTAAAATATTTTCTTAAAAGGAATTTGTTGCAATAGTTCATTTTTTGAAGTTACATCTGTTTATTTGCAGAAATTCAGATGCTAAATCTGGTATGCCCCACAAGACTAATAAGAAACGATTACTTTTTACAGGTGTTGTTGCCCCTGATACTATACACGGCGTTAGTGTTTCTAACAAAATAAACATTGACATATTAAGTGAGGATTTTGAAATTGATCTGAATGCCGAAACACTTCATCATGATTCAACACCCAACAATCCAATTAGCAAAGGATATCACTTTTTTAGAAGCATTATTCATTTTTTGGGGTTAAATTTTAGTAAGAAATATGATGTTCTATATCTAAATATTTCTCTTTCCTCAGCCGGCATTTTGAAAACCTATTTGATGGCAAAATGCTTTTCGTTCTTGAATTCTCGAAGCCATTATTTTCTTCATTTGCATCGAGGCGATGTTATTAAATTTGTTTCTCAAAGTTCTGTTCATTTTTGGCTGGTTACACATCTTTTACAAAAAGCATCTGTTTGTTTTGTTCTTTCAGAAACCGTTGTTGAGTATTTAGAAAAAACCTTAAAAATTCCCAAACACCAATTGTTTGTATTGGATAATACAATAGATGCAGAACCATCGGAAGTAGCGTACGAAACTGAAAAAAATACTTTCACCTTTTTATACCTATCAGATTATCGTGAAGAAAAAGGGATTTTAAAATTATTAGCAACATTTGAAAATTGGAGTAGAAATCATCCAAATTGCCAGTTAAAATGTTTTGGAAAATTTACAGATCCGAATATCAAAAAACAAATTCTCAATTATCAATCACCTCAAATCATCATAAACGAACGCATATCCGGAGATGAAAAATTTAAAGAATACCGAAAGGCAGACTGCTTTCTGTTTGTGTCTGAAAACGAAGGGAAACCCTTAGTTTTACTGGAAGCTATGTTTTCCGGAATACCCATAATTTCAACAAATGTTGGGTTCATCAGTGAAATTTTACCTTTGGATTATCCTTTTCTATTTTCAGTTGGAGATTCCGAATTGTTCATTCAACATTTAGAAACTTTAGTTTATAATAAAGAAATTCATCATCCCCTTGGTCAACAATTAAAAGATCAATATTGGGCTCGATTTTCACGAGCCACACATCAAAAAAATATGCGCTTAGCTTTGAGAAAAATATTTTAATATAGTCTGTCAATTTTGAAGGGTTTATTTTTTTTGTCGTCATTTCTATTGTTTTTCAATCACTTGCAAACTGCCCAAAAAAATTCTTAATAATTTTTTTGGAGCATCCGATACAGCTTACTACCTTTGCCCTCCTTTAAAAAAACTGGCTTATCAACTTTAGTTCCTCACAACAAAAGTAAAGCCACATAACAAAAGAATAAACAGACAATGAAACATCTTAGTTTTAAAACTCAGTCTGCCAACGAAAAAATCGTCAAGCGCGATTGGTATGTGGCCGATGCTACAAACCAAACCTTGGGGCGTATGTCTTCAAGAATTGCTACCATACTTCGTGGCAAACACAAAGCTTACTACACACCACACTTTGATTGTGGAGATTATGTGATTGTAGTTAATTCCGGCAAAGTTGTACTTACGGGTAACAAGGTTGAAGATAAGGAATACCTTACCTATTCCGGCTACCCCGGCGGACAAAAATCAGCAACAGCCAAGATCATGATCAACAATCGCCCCAATGTGATAATTGAACGTGCCGTAAAAGGTATGTTGCCTAAAAACCGTATGGGCCGTGCAATGTACAAAAAACTATTTGTGTATGATGGCGCAGAGCATCCGCACAAAGCACAGCAACCTAAAGAGCTGAAGTTCTAACATTCTATTCAACAAAAAAGGAAAACGCCAGACAATAAATGGAAAAGCAAAAAAACGCCGTTGGTCGCCGTAAAGAAGCTGTTGCTCGAGTATATCTGAGCAAAGGCACTGGTAGCATCACCGTTAATGGCAAAGAATACAAAAACTATTTTCCACTGATGTACCTGCAAAATCAGGTAGAACTGCCACTTAAAACCATCGAATCTTTAGAAGCATTCGATATAGTAGTAAATGTAGCAGGTGGTGGACCAAAAGGTCAAGCAGAAGCTATAAAAATGGGAATTGCACGCACGTTATGCGAAGTAAATCCTGAATTTCGCCCTGCCTTGAAAAAAGAAGGCTTGATGACACGCGACCCACGTTCGGTAGAGCGTAAGAAGTTTGGTAAGCGCAAAGCTCGTCGTAGCTTCCAATTCTCTAAACGTTAATCTGCTGATAGTCTTATTATTCTTAACCAACAAGAAAAACGAACAATGGAAGAAAATAAAAGCTTACATCAGCAGTTACTCGAAGCTGGTGTGCATTTCGGCCACTTAAAGAAAAAGTGGAACCCAAAGATGCTACCATACATCTTTACAGAAAAAAATGGTATCCATATCATTGACCTCAATAAAACCATTGAAGGTCTGGATGAAGCTGCTGCTGCCCTGAAATCTATCGCTAAAAGCGGTAAGAAAATCATGTTTGTAGCAACTAAAAAACAAGCAAAAGAAATCGTTGCTGAAGCTGCTGCGAAGGTAAACATGCCTTTTGTAACAGAGCGTTGGTTGGGTGGTATGCTTACCAATTTCCAAACAATTCGCAAAAGCGTGAAAAAAATGCAAAGCATTGAAAAAATGCTTGGTGATGGCACCTTAGATAGCGTGACTAAAAAAGAACGCCTCACATTGAACCGTAGTAAAGAAAAAATGGAAAAAGTGTTGGGTGGTATCTCTAATATGGGACGCACTCCGGCTGCATTGTTCATGGTAGATATTAGCCATGAGCACATTGCATTAGCAGAAGCAAAACGCTTAGGCATCACAACTTTTGCTATGGTTGATACTAACAGCGATCCTACTAAAGTGGACTTTGCTGTACCATCCAATGATGACGCTACTAAATCTATTGCAATCATCACAAACTATCTTACTGCGGCCATCATGGAAGGACTTCAAGAACGCAGCGAGATAAAAGAAGAAGATGCTAATGAAGAAAGTGCAGAAAGATTGCGCGGATTAGACATTACTGACGAAGACGAAGCAACCAAGAATAAAGACAAGGGAGAACAACGTGCTCCAGGTGGTCGCGGTGGTCGCGGTCGCACCGGTGCTGGTGGCGGACAAGGCCGTAGCCGCATGGGTGCAGGCGGAAATACACGTCGCTAATCCTTTTCTTTAGTTTTTTAAAGTATTGTAGAATGAGGCTGTTCCATTAGGAGCAGCCTTTTTCTTTCCTTTTATGCCTATTCAAAAATAAGTGTCATCGTTTTGATTACGTTATAAACCTTATAACTCTCTCCCTAAGAAAACGACTATTGCACTTTAAGCGTTTTCAGCAAATAAGGCAAGTCTTATATGCTGATCTCGACTTCCACATTGTTGCTAAACAACATACCCAAAGGCAAAATAATACAAGCCTTTCATTTTGATCTTAAGGATTTATGAAGTGCGTAGAAAAGCTAAGTTGACTTTCATTTTTGGCGGAGTAGCATTGTGTCCTTCAAAGCGTTTATAGAGGTCATTTTCGGGGCTAATGCCATTCATCCACGATTTGTAGCTTAATGGCGGCAAATAAAGTTGTTTGAGATCATCAGTAGTTTCATCGGTAAATAAAGACGAAGCCATTGTATAGTCCTTACAATTTAGGTATCGGTAAAATTGGCTCTTTAGCATTCTCTGATGTAGGCTGTAAAAGATTAGATACCAATGTAGGCTGGCAGAAAATTGCTTGATTAATTTTTCATTTAGAGTTGCTCGTGAATTGCGTTGCTAAATTGATATAAAAAAGGCGGGTTAAAAAAATAATAAAGGGACAGCAATGAGTGTTGGCTTAATAGTTGTCCGATTAAATTGGTCAATATATTATTTGTCCACCAGTCAAATTTAGTTTCTCATTTTCTGTTTTCACTTCGAAAATGTTTACAGTGTCGGTTCATTTTATGCTTGTTTCCAACCATTTCTTTTGCGAATCACTTGTTAATCAGCCTTAAAAATTCACACAGTCTTTACCCTTCATAATATCTTCGTTCCAACATTCGTACATTTAATTATAGAGAGAGAAAGGAGTATGGTAAATTTATTTGTTTAACAGTTCCATACACTTCAACACATGAGACAGGTAATAGATTTTTTCGCCCACCTTTTTCGCTATTCTGATTTTAAATCATTATGGCAAAATGGCAACTGGACTGCCTTTCATGGCTGGCTCTATGTTATTAGCGATCTGCTGGTAGCCGGTGCTTATTGTATTATTCCTCTGCTTATATTTCTATATATTCGAAAGCAAGGAAAGAAGGTTCATTTCAATGGTATTTACCTTCTATTTGGCCTATTTATTCTGATCAGTGGGGCAACATATTTGATAGATGCCATCATGTTTTGGAAACCCATTTTCCGCTTTAGTGCTGCTATGCGCTTAGCAACTGCATTTGTTAGTTGGATCACCATTTACCATATAATAAAAATACTGCCCACTGCCTTTAGCCTAAAATCACCTATTGAGTTAGAAGAAGAAGTTGACAGAAGAATGGATGTTGAGCGTACGTTGAAAATTAAGAATGAACAGTTGACAGAAGCAGAACGAACCGCTAAATTAGGATATGGTGCTTGGGATATTCTTCGCAGTCAGGTTGATCTTTCAGAAATGGCATCGTCAATATTAGGCTTAACCCCCGGAGTCATCGTAAACTATCAAAAACTGACACAGCAAATCCATCCCGCCGATCTTCGTTTTGTAGAAGATTGTATTCAAAAAAACTTACGCTCCGACTCCTTTAAACCTTTCTATTTTAGAGTGCTAACCGATAGAATGATGATTCGACACGTTTTAGTGCGTGGCGAAGTACTTAGAAATACTTTAGGTCAAGCGATAGGCATAAAAGGTACCCTTCAAGATGTAACAGAAATTCGCACACACCTTCAACGAATAGAACTGCAAAACAAAAAGCTTAAGAAAATAGCTTGGGTTCAATCACATAAAATGAGAAGCCCTGTTGCAACCATTCTTGGGCTCACAGAGTTGTTCAATCATGACGATCCTAACGATCCAATGAATGCTGAAATCATTAACAGCATTAAGGAACAATCGCAACAATTAGACAAGATGATTCACGAAGTGGATGACTTGACTCGTGCTCAAACGAAAATGATGGTATAAGAAAATAGACTATCCGATTGCCTGACTTAGGTCAGCTATCAAATCATCTACATCTTCAATACCCACACTCAGCCTAATCAACGAATCTGAAAGTCCATTTGCTATCCGTTGCTCACGTGGTATGGATCCATGTGTCATGGTAGCTGGATGACCAATCAACGATTCTACGCCACCTAAAGATTCGGCAAGAGAAAATAACTTCGTTTTACTTAGAACACGATTGGCTGCTTCAATACTATCATCTTTCAGCGTAAAAGAAAGCATACCACCAAAATCACGCATCTGCTTCTTAGCAATTTCATGGTTTGGATGATCTGGAAATCCACACCAGTAAACCTTTTCAACCTTAGGATGATTACGCAAAAAGGAAGCAATAGTTTTTCCGTTTTCACAATGGCGTTGCATCCGCACATGTAGTGTTTTGATTCCACGCAACACCAACCAAGCATCATGCGGGCCGGGCACCGCTCCACAACTGTTTTGAATAAAACGCAAACGTTCTTCTAATTCAGCATCGTTCATGATTAAGGCTCCATGTACAACATCTGAATGTCCACCCAAATATTTAGTTGCAGAGTGAACAACAATGTCTGCACCCCAATCAAGAGGGTTTTGCAAATAAGGTGAGGCAAATGTATTGTCCACTACTAAGGTCAACTTATGTTCTTTTGCAATTTTTGCACAAGCCTCAATGTCAACAATATTCAACAAAGGATTGGTCGGTGTTTCGGCCCAAATCATCTTTGTGTTTTTATTTACAAAGCCCCGAATGTTTTCAGCTTGGCTCATGTTTATAAAATGAAAACGAATACCATAATTAGCAAACACCTTTGTGAAAACACGAAAGGTTCCTCCATATAAATCGTTTGCAACAATCACTTCATCTCCCGGCATCAGCAGCTTCATTACAGCATCTGTGGCAGCCATACCACTTCCAAAACACAATCCAAATTTTCCATTTTCAATACTTGCCAATGCGTTTTGAAGAGCGGTGCGGGTTGGATTCTGCGTGCGCGCATATTCATAACCTTTGTGTTTTCCGGGTGCTTCTTGCACATAAGTTGAAGTTTGGTATATAGGTGTCATGATAGCTCCTGTAGTAGGATCCGGATTTACGCCCGCATGAATCAATCGGGTAGCCAGTTTTAGATTGTCTTTTTGCATGATGCTAAGTTTGCGCGTGCAAAGGTACAGCCAAACTACAAGAATGACATTGTATCTTTAGGCATGGAAAAGTCGCACGTGCGCCCAGGAGATTCCTTAAACCCTCAAGAGAAGGAATACGAAAACAGTATTCGTCCACAAAGTATTGAAGAGTTTTCGGGGCAACCTCAACTTATAGAAAACCTACGCATCTTCATCAAAGCGGCAAACATGCGTGGAGAACCACTCGACCATATTCTTTTTCATGGTCCTCCGGGATTAGGAAAGACTACTTTATCGCGAATTGTTGCCAATGAATTGGGTGTATCTATTAAAGAAACCAGTGGCCCAGTAATTGAAAAGCCGGCTGATCTTGCCGGTTTACTTACCAGTCTTGATCCACGAGATGTTTTATTCATTGACGAAATACATAGACTCAGTACTGTGGTTGAAGAATATTTGTATGCAGCAATGGAAGATTTTAAGATTGACATTATGATTGATAGTGGTCCGGCAGCTCGTTCCATTCAGCTTAGCATCAATCCATTTACGTTGGTGGGTGCAACCACCCGTTCCGGATTACTTACAGCTCCACTCCTCAGCCGATTTGGGATAAAATCTCGATTAGATTATTACACCCGTGAAGTGCTGCAACGAATCATTTTAAGAGCTGGCAATCTACTGAATGTAAAAGTAACATCTGATGCAGCTATGGAGATTGCAGGTAGAAGTAGAGGTACACCTCGAATTGCAAACGGATTATTGCGTCGGATGCGCGACTTTGCTCAAGTACTTGGAAATGGTGTCATAGACATGGCAATTGTAGAGCATGGTTTGAAAGCATTGCACGTGGACGAAAGCGGACTTGATGAAATGGATAATAAAATCCTAACCACACTAATAGATAAATTTAAAGGTGGACCTACCGGCATTAATAATATTGCTACTGCAGTTGGCGAAGAGTCCGGAACTATTGAAGAAGTGTATGAACCCTTTCTTATTCAAGAAGGATATATTGTGCGCACACCACGCGGGCGTGAAGCCACGGATAAAGCCTATCAACACCTCAAGCGATCAAAACCGGCAAGCGAAGGAACCTTGTTTTAATGATTTTCCGACCTTTTACACCTTTGGTGTCTTGGCAGAAAATTCTTAAATAAAAGTTTAAAAAGTTTGCAGGAAAAATAAAACAAATTATAGCTAAGATTTTTTGAAGAGTAAAAAGTAATGTTGCCAGATTTGAATATTTATTTTCTATTGAAAGAGAATTTTGAATGGCATAGGAATACTTTGTTTAATGACCTCAATTGCATTCATTGATACGGAGGTTGAGCCAAAGAGCCGAAAGATTCTTGACATTGGAGGTGTCAAGGGTGATGGAAGTACTTTTCACAAAACTTCGGTTGCTGAGTTCATCCAGTTTCTCAACGGAACGCAATTCATTTGCGGACACAACATTTTTAACCATGACATAAAGTATATCGGCAAAGCACTCACTGATGCAGGAGTGAACTCTGCAAACATCATAGACACTTTGTTTCTATCTCCTTTGCTTTTCCCGACTAAGCCGTATCATGCTTTATTAAAGGACGACAAACTTCAATCAGAGGACATGAACAATCCTCTGAATGATTCTATCAAAGCAAAAGATTTGTTCAATGATGAAATTGCTGCTTTCAAACAAACCCACGAAACGCTAAAACAAATTTTCTACTTGCTTTTGAAAGATAAAAAGGAGTTCCAGTCCTTTTTTCGTTTCATAGCATATACATGTGCAAGCATAAACATTGAAAAAATTATTCGTCAAAAATTTAAAAATGAAATTTGCGAACAAGTTGACCTTGCGAAAATAATTTCAGAACATCCGATTGAACTTGCTTATTGTCTATCACTAGTGAGTTCATTCATTGAGCACAAAAAAACTCATTCAATCACACCACCTTGGGTTCTGAAAAATTATCCCGAAGTAGAACGAATAATGTTTCGATTGAGAAACAAGCCTTGTGTAAGCGGCTGTGTGTATTGCAATAATGCGTTAGACATACACAAGGGCTTGAAAAGATTTTTCGGGTTTGATTCCTTCAGAACTTATGAAGGTGAGCCGCTGCAAGAGAAAGCAGTTAAAGCAGCGGTTGATAACAAATCTTTACTTGCCGTTTTCCCGACTGGCGGTGGCAAGTCAATCACCTTTCAAGTGCCGGCTTTAATGAGTAGTGAAAGTGCCAAAGGTTTAACAGTTGTTATTTCTCCTTTGCAATCGCTAATGAAAGACCAAGTTGACAATCTTGAAAAAGTTGGAATTACAGAAGCTGTAACCATAAATGGTTTGCTTGACCCGATTGAAAGAGCAAAATCTTTTGAACGAGTTGAAGATGGTTCAGCATCTATTCTTTATATCTCACCTGAATCCTTGCGTTCACGCACAATTGAACGATTGATTTTAGGAAGAAAGATTGTTCGTTTTGTAATTGATGAAGCACACTGTTTTTCTTCCTGGGGGCAAGATTTCAGAGTAGATTATTTATACATCGGTGATTTCATCAAGCAAATTCAGGAGAAGAAAAATCTTGAAGATGGAATTCCTGTTTCATGTTTTACCGCAACAGCAAAACAAAAAGTTATTGAAGATATTCGGGACTACTTCAAAGAAAAACTTTCGCTTGACCTTGAACTCTACACTTCAAAAGCATCACGAACAAATCTTCAATACAAAGTTTTTGAAAAAGGAGACGAAGAAGATAAGTATCAAGCAGTAAGAGATTTAATTGAAGAAAAGAATTGCCCGACTATTATTTATGTTTCAAGAACGCGAAAAGCATATTCACTTGCAGAGAGATTAACTGAAGACGGTTTCAATGCGAAACCCTATCACGGTAAAATGCATGTGAAAGAGAAAACCGCCAACCAAAATGCTTTCATATCAGGCGAAGTTCCAATCATGGTTGCAACATCTGCTTTCGGGATGGGAGTTGACAAAAAAGATGTTGGCATGGTGATTCACTACGAGATTTCCGATTCTCTGGAAAACTATATTCAGGAGGCGGGGAGAGCAGGACGAGATGAAAATATTGTTGCTGATTGCTTCGTGTTGTTTAACGAAGAAGACCTTAGTAAACATTTTATCTTGCTGAATCAAACAAAACTCTCTATTAAAGAGATTCAACAGATTTGGAAAGCAATAAAAGAGATTACAAGATTTCGTTTATCGGTTTCAAATTCCGCTTTGGAAATTGCACGAAAAGCAGGTTGGGATGATAATGTTGTTGAGATTGAGACAAGAGTAACTACAGCATTAGCAGCACTGGAAGATGCCGGCTATTTAAAGCGAGGGCAAAACATGCCAAGGATTTTTGCAAATAGTATCCTTTCCAAGAACGCACAAGAAGCCATTGAGAAAATCAATAGGTCAGAAAGGTTTGAGGAGAAGCAGAAAGAGAAGGGAATCAGAATTATCAAAAAACTTTTTTCAAGCAAAAGCAGAAAGCAATCAAATAATGAATCGGCAGAATCAAGAATTGATTACATCAGCGACCATTTGGGGATTGTAAAAGAAGAAGTGATTAACATTGTGAATCTGCTTCGTGAGGAAAAAATTCTGGCAGATGCAAAAGATTTAACAGCGTTCATTAAAAAAGGAGAAAACAAAAACCGTTCACTCAAAATTGTTGAAGCGTTCAGTAAGATTGAAAATTTTTTGTTGCCAGTTTTTGAAGAACAAGAAAAAACTTTTCACATTAAAGAACTGAATGAAGCAGCTGAAGCAAATGGTCTTGAAGATATAACGACGAACAAGTTAAAAACTATCATCAACTTTTGGACAATCAAGAATTGGATTAAGCGACATAATCTTGAATACTCCAAAAATCATGTTGTGGTTCTCTCACTGCATCCCAAAGAAATGTTGAATGAAAAATTAGAGAAGCGGCATGAGCTGGCAAAGTTCACAGTTGAATATCTATACGATAAAAGCAATCAGAAGAATGCGGAAGAAGATAAAGACAAAGAAGAAATGTTGGTTGAATTTTCAGTTCAAGAACTGAAAGAAGAATTTGAGAGGCGACCGAAATTATTTGAAATGAAAATTTCACTTGAAGATATTGAAGACAATCTTTTTTATCTTTCAAGAATTGAAGCAATAAAGATTGAAGGAGGTTTTCTAGTTGTCTATAATCGCTTAACTATTGAACGAACAGAACAAGACAACAAAAAAAGATATACCAAAGACGATTATCAGAAATTACATCAGTTCTACGAAAACAAGGTTCAGCAAATTCATATCGTTGGTGAGTATGCAAAGAAGATGATTAGCGACTACAAGGATGCTTTGCAGTTTGTAGAAGATTATTTCCAACTAAACTACCAGTCATTTCTCAATAAGTATTTCAAAGGCAGCAGACAGAATGAGATTAAGCGAAACTTAACACCTGCCAAGTTCAAACAACTTTTCGGAGAGCTTTCACCAACACAATTAAAAATCATAAACGACAATGAAACTAAATACATTGTTGTAGCGGCTGGACCTGGAAGCGGAAAAACAAGAGTGTTGGTTCATAAATTGGCTTCGTTGCTTTTGATGGAAGATGTAAAGCATGAGCAGTTGCTTATGGTTACATTTTCAAGAGCAGCAGCAACAGAATTTAAGAAGAGACTTCTTAAACTCATTGGCAATGCAGCCAATTACATTGAGATAAAAACTTTTCACTCCTACTGCTTTGACTTGTTGGGCAAGGTTGGAAGTTTGGAAAAGTCAGATGAGATTCTGAAAAAGACGGTTGAAAAAATTAGGAACAAAGAAGTTGAATATAGCCGAATTACAAAAACTGTTTTAGTAATTGACGAAGCACAGGATATGGACGAAGATGAGTTCAATTTGATAAATGCTTTGATGGAACAGAATGAAGAAATGAGAGTTATCGCAGTTGGAGACGATGACCAAAATATTTATGAGTTCAGGGGAGCAAGTTCAAAATACCTTGAGCAGTTTATTGAGGTGAATAAAGCAATCAAGTATGAATTGGTTGAGAATTACAGAAGCAAAAGCAACCTTGTTGATTTCACTAACCAGTTTGTAAAACGGATTCAACACCGACTGAAAGACACTCCAATTATTCCTAAACAAACCGACAACGGAAAAATAAAATTAGTTCGGTATCAAAGCGGCAATCTCATTACTCCGCTTGTGCATGACATACTCTCAACCGGGCTTACAGGAACTACTTGTGTGCTTACGAAGACAAATGAGGAAGCATTGCAAATTACAGGTCTGCTTTTGAAACACGACATGCAAGCAAAGCTGATTCAAACTAATGATGGTTTTAGTTTGTATAATCTTTCAGAAGTGAAGTGCTTTTTGAGCCAACTGAATTTGGCGGATGATGTTTTCATAATCAGTGACGATGTTTGGGCAAATGCAAAACGGGAATTATTAAACAAATTTCGCAACAGCACAAGACTGGAAGTGTGCAACAACATCATTAGAGATTTTGAAGCAACCAATCCAAAGAAAAAATACAAATCTGATTTGGAAGTTTTCATTCGTGAATCCAAGTTGGAAGATTTCTTCAATGAGAACGGAGAAACAGTTTTCGTTTCAACCATTCATAAAGCAAAAGGAAAAGAGTTTGACAATGTTTTTTTGATGCTTGAAAACTTCAACCCTACAACAGACGAAGATAGACGACAATTATATGTTGCCATGACAAGAGCAAAACAAAATTTGGCTGTTCACTTAAACTCAAACTTCCTTGACAACATAACCGCAGAGAATTTGGAACGGGTTGAAGACAGAGAAATTTATTTGCCTCATAGCGAATTGGTGATGCACCTCACACATGAAGATGTAAACCTTGGATATTTTGAATTTGTTCAGCATCGCATGAAGAACCTTTTATGTGGCGATGCGCTTATAAAAAAAGAAGAAGGCTATGCAAATTCAGATGGTGATTTAGTTTTGAAGTTTTCTAAGAAGTTTTTTGAAACGGTAAAAATGCGAAAAGAAAGAAAATATGAACTGAAAACGGTAAAAATAAATTTTATTGTTTACTGGCTTAAAGAAGGAGCAGAACAGGAGGTGAAAATTATTTTACCTGAACTTTATTTCGAAAGAAAAGATTGAAATCAATGACACTAATCTATATAATCCTTTCCACCCTCACGATTCTTCTAATCGTAAACATCATACTCTCCTTAAAAGCAGGTAAGAAGGATTCAGGTAATGAATTAACTGAAATCAAATCTTCTATCGGAACACTAACTTCCAATTTGAAAGACACCGAGAAAAATCTGAAAGATGAATTTGTAACCAACCGCAAGGAAAGTGCAGAAACAGCCATAGGTTTGAGAACAGAAATTGGAAATCAACTCAATAAGTTCATACAAACATTCTCAGAACAGTTGGGCAACCTCACCAAATCCAATGAAGAAAAGTTAGAAGCCATCCGAAAAACCTTTCAAGAAAAATTGGTTGACTTTCAAAAAAGCATAGATACCAACAGCAAAGAGAGCAGAACAGAACTGAAAGAAAATTTGGACGTGTTCAAAAAGGAATTGAACGACGCCTTGAAAGAATACAAAGAACGCATGAGAGAGCAGTTTTCGGATTTTGAAAAAAACCAGAAAACGCAGAATGTAGCCAACAGCGAGAAAATTTCAGAACTCAAACTGAGTTTGGAGAAATCAGTTAAAACCATGCAGGAAGGCAACGAGAAGAAGTTGGAAGAAATGCGAAAAACGGTGGATGAAAAACTCAATGAAACTTTGGAAAAACGCCTTGGCGAATCCTTCAAACAAGTAAGCGATAGATTAGAAGCCGTTCACAAAGGATTGGGTGAAATGCAAACTTTAGCTGTGAGTGTGGGCGATTTGAAAAAGGTAATGAGCAACGTAAAATCAAGAGGCGTTTTAGGAGAATACCAATTGCAAAACATCATTGAAGATTTATTGACCAACGAGCAATACGAAAAAAATGTAAAAACAAAAGTAGGAAGTGGTGCAGTTGTAGAATTTGCCATTAAAATGCCACACGGTAACAACTTGGAAAAAACCTTGTGGCTGCCGATAGATTCCAAGTTTCCGAAAGAAGATTACGAGGCCTTGGTAGATGCTTATGAAAAAGGCGATACCGATAAAATTGAAGAATACAGAAAAGCATTCATCAACGGAATTAAGAAGAACGCCAAAGACATCAAAGAAAAATACATTGACCCACCGAACACAACAGAATACGGCATTATGTTTTTGCCTTATGAGAGTTTGTTTGGCGAAGTGCTGAGAGTTCCCGGACTTTTTGAACAATTACAGAAAGATTATAAAATCACGATAACCGGGCCAACAACATTGAGTGCATTGCTAAATAGCTTGCAAATGGGCTTTAGAACCTTGGCTATCGAAAAACGAAGCAGTGAGGTTTGGGACTTGCTTGGAGCAGTGAAAACCGAGTTTGGACAGTTTGGAGATGTATTAGCCAAAACCAAAAAGAAGCTGATTGAAGCAACCAATGTGATTGACACATCGGAAGTCCGCACAAGAGCCATAGAACGCAAACTTCGCCACGTTCAGGAATTGCCAGCATCCGAAACGAAGTTGATTTTAGATGCAAGTCAGGAAGATGATTCAACGGAAGAAATATAGATTATAGGTAGCCCCTTCGAGGCTAAATAACTTAACCCAAAGTATTTCTATAAGAAAATCATAACTCAAGGTGAAACTCTGTATTTTTTCATAATCAATTCTATACCTAAGATTGCAAAAATGAATAAAAACAACCTAAAGTCAGTGTTCAACAACAAAATATCTTCAGACAATAAATTTGAAAAGCAAAGAAGCGTTTTATACTTGTTAGGTATGATAATAGCAAAAGCAATACTGCCATTAACGCTTTTTATATTTTGATATCAATTCAGCTACAGCTGATCTTCGTATATATTCCGGATTTAGTTCACTGAAAAGTTTCAATTTTGTTGGGGCATCTTTCAAGGCATGTTCCAATTGTAACGTTGCTTCTTTTGTTTTACCCAATTCCATTAAGGCTGCCGCTTGGATAAATCTAAAATCGGGTTTATCTCCGCAATGTTCACGCGCAACTTCGATTTGTGTCAATGCTTCATCATAGTAACCAACCAGATATAGCCCTCGAATAAGCGATACCCATGTTGATTTATTTCCGGGTTTTAAACGCACGGCATTCAGATAGCAAACCAAGGCTTCGTTTGTTACATTTAGTTCCATCAAACAATTGCCAATTGCAACGCAATATGCTGCATTATCCTTGTTGAGGTGCAATGCTACCGAATATGATTTAACAGCTTTTTCCCATTGCTGTTCACGAGCATAGGTTTCCCCTATTTTAAAGAATATACTATCGTCTTTGGGGCTCAGTTGAGATGCTTGTCTATAATAGTGCCGAGCCTTAGTGAAATTTTTCTTCTTTTCCCAACAATATCCTATTGCTTCAAAAATCACATCTTCGCCTTTGGCAATTTCCAAGTGTTTTTCCAACACTTCAATAGCCTTTTCGTACCACCTTAGCCGCATGTAAGCATCTGCCATGTTTCGATAAGCAAATTCAAAAGTTTCATCAATGACTACACAAAATTCGTAGGCATCAATAGCTTTCTCATACATTTTCAAACCTTGATAGGCAGCTCCTAAATTGAACCAAGCTAATGAATTATAAGGGTCTTCGTCCGTAAGAGTGGTATGAATTGCTACACTTTCTTCGTTTCTTTCTGTAAAATCTGCCCAAAAGCAAAGTTTTTGCAATGCTTCATCATTGCGTTTATCAATTTTTACTATTCGTTTGAGGGTTTCAAACACCGCATCAAATTCTTCACATTCGTCATATACATCTGAAAGTTCGAGCAGTAAATCAATCAAATCTCGACCTACAAAATTTTCAGCCTTTTTCTCTAACAAAGCTGCAGCTTGATCGTATTTGAATTGACTAACTAATATATCAGATCTCAACAATACCGCATCAATATTGTTTTGATCATATTGTTCAAGGTCATCTAAAACTTTTAGAGCTTGTCCAAATTTTTGAGATTGTGTTAATATTTCAGCTCTTAATAATAGGACTGAAGCTGAAAATGGGTAATAGGTTCGGGCAATGTCGCAAGCTAAAAGTGCTTGTTCTTCATTTCCACAATGAAAAAAATGTTCTATTACCTTTTCAAATTCCTCTTCATCCAACATTCCACCCACTTGTCCGCTTTTTACGCTTTCATACCGCTTCAATAGGTATTCGAGGGAATTTTCTTCATCATCAAAAAAATCATCATCATCAAACATAGTCCTTCGATTTCAATCAAAAATAATCAAAAAAACACGTACTTACAATTGGTTTTTGTTAAGTAGTCGCCAAAATGCACACCCTTTCAACAATTTTGTATTTCCAGTTGTTTTTTTCCTCCGATTTTCTATTTTGTTTTTCAAACAACTCGGTTATGGTACCTGTGTGTTGACAATATTGCTGGGGGAACTTTCATTCCACATCCTATCAAGTGCGGTAATTACATAGCTGCACTTGTTGAATTTATTAGCATCAACATCCAAAAACTCTCTTGAAGTGGTTAATTTAATAATTTTATCATTCCTACGAAGATCTATTTGTTCGCCATTTACAAAGCGATAAACGGCAAAGCGAATGATTTCTCCTTTTGGATTGAAACCGGTTAGTTGCTCCCATTTTAATAAGGTGCCTTGAGATGATGGAATTGCCTTTACGGTTGGTGCTGCCGGAGCTATGCTATCAATCCATTTCATTATCGGAGGAAAGGCAATAAAACGATCGAACTGATGAACACTATCGGTTATCGAAGAAGATATTTTATCAAAATTACTGGCACTATATAAAGAGAAGCCTCTATTTTTTGTATTATTTCGTACATCACGCAATTGCCACATCAGCTCATTGGCATTGTGCCAAGGGGCACGTGGATTTCCCAACATACGATATACACCTAATCCGTAGTAAACATGCCGATCATAGCTATGCATTTCCCACCAAGGCAAAAGCACATCAAAGGCAACTAACCTATGCCCATGTTCCCAATATAATTGGGGAAGACAGTAATCAATCCAACCCTGTTTCATCCACAAAATAATATCGGCATAAAGGTCATCATAATTTGTTTGTCCTCCTCGTGTTGGTGAGCCTTCAGGGTCTTTTGTTTGGTTTCGCCACACACCAAATGGACTGATACCAAATTTCACATAAGATTTCTCCTTTTTTATAGCTAAAGACAATGAGGATACAAATTGATTGACGTTATTTCGTCGCCAGTCATCGCGGTTTGTGAAGTTTAGTCCATATCTAATAAATGAAGCACCATCATTAAAATCTATTCCAGCAACTCGATACGGATAAAAATAGTCATCAAGATGAACAGCATCTATATCATATCGGCGCACAACATCCAATATTACACTTTGTACATAGCTACGGGCATCCGGGATACCTGGGTTTAAAAGGGCTTTTCCGTCATAATTCACGATCCAGTCAGGGTGTGTGCGGGTTACATGATTGGGCGGGTTTGGATTCTTTTTGTTATCTGTTAGTGCTCTGAAGGGATTGAACCAAGCATGAAACTCCATATTGCGGAGATGTGTTTGTTCAATCATAAAAGCAAGGGGGTCGTAAAATGGAAAGGGGGGTTGACCTTGTTTTCCAGTCAGGTAGCGACTCCAAGGTTCTAAAGTTGAAGGATAAAAAGCATCTGCTGCGGGTCGGATTTGCACAATCACGGCATTACAGCCCATATATTTCAGTTGATCGAGTCGTTGGATAAATTCTTGTTGCTGTGAAACAGACGGCAATCCGGGCTTTGAGGGAAAATCAATGTTAGAAACCGTAGCAATCCATGCAGCACGAAATTCTCGTTTAGCCGTGATTTGTGCTGAGGCTTGAAAAAATAAAAAAACAAGAGTCAAAAACCAGACACACCTCATCCTGTAGAATTTTAGAAATAATTGTTGTAGGGATATTCAAATGTATGAAAGTAAGAAAACAAAAAGCAACACTTAGATGGGTGTTGCTTGAAGTTTGATTTTTATGTTTTAAAAGGCTATTTTTTATATACTTTCACTGAACAAGTGTATTGTTCCATACTTTGAATTTGCTGCTCTCTTCCCATTCTTCCCAATTTATTGCTTTGGGGTAATTTTAGGTTGAGATCAGAATTTGAAATTAATTTCACAATAGCCTTAGCTCCAACGGCATATGTTGTTCCCTCCGATTCTGATTCTTTACCGGTTACCAAAGCAATGATATTACCGTTGTTATCTGTAACCGGAGCACCACTTTGTCCGGGGCTAGCAGGCAGTTCAAGTCTATATTGTAAGGAGTCACCCAAGTAGCCGTTTTTAGCACTGATATATCCTTCATTATACACAATTTCATCTTGTGGATAGCCCAGTGTAAATACTTTTGACCCTAAGGGCTTTTTGGACGTTGCAAAGCTATATGGCAATTCACCCTTTCCTATTTTAAAGTTTTTGTCCTCAACTTTTAGAATAGCTACATCAGATTTTTCATCAAAGGTGGACAAAACGGCTTTGTAATAATGACCATCTTTTCGTTGGATGTAAATTGAGTCTGCACCGGCTACTACGTGATAGTTTGTAACAAAGTATCCATCATTACTCAATGCCACACCGGTTCCGGAATAATTTGCCGGTGTAACGGGTGTAGTAGCTGTTTCATTTATGTTTTTTATGAGAGCGGATTGAGAACGTTTAATGGTTTCTAATTCGCGGCGTAAAAGACTGTATTGAGACGAACGCTTTTTTTCGTTGTGTGAAACAATAGAGAAAGTAGAAAGTGTGGTCAGGATGGCAATGCCGGCTGCAATAGCCCCTGTACGTAAATAATGTGTACGAAGCGGAATAGTTCTTACGCGCCAATTTGATGACTTCGTTTCGCTTTCATGATGTATTTGAACCAACATATTGCGAAACTGTTTTTGTTTCTTACTATGATCTAAAGAAAGCAACATACTCACACACTCATTAAAATCGGTAGCAAACTCCGGTTCAGAAGAGAGCCTATTATGCAAATTTGCTAACTCGGAAGCAGAAAGCGTGTTGGCAACATAAGCCTCTGCTAAGTCCCAATTATTGAAATCTTGTCCTATCATTTTAATTACCATTTTGCCTTAGCACCATAAAATATTTTACGAAGCCTGGTTAAGCACTTATATTTTTGTGTTTTGGCATTGTCCGGATTGGTATATCCAAATGCCGCAGCTATCTCTTGCATGCTTTTATCATCGTGATAAAAAGCCTTTAATAAAGAACTACAAGGCTCACCCAACTGTTCCATTGCGTCATTCAGCAATTGATAATGTGTTTCTCGCTCGGTGTGCACATTCAAATCATCTTCATAAGCCCAATCTTTTTCATCATCCATTCCTGCATCGGTTGATAAAATATCGGGTGCTTTTTGATCTTTTTGTAGCTTCTTATACCACAAATGCTTACATATAGCAAACAAGTAAGTGCCGATCTTACAACTCAGCCTAAAATCATCTTTTTGTGCCTTTTCATACAGCACCACCATGGCTTCTTGAAAAATATCTTCCACATCATCTTCACCACCACCATGTTGACCAATCCAACTTTTTATAGGGCGAATATGTTGTTTATAGATAGCCTCGGTCGCCTTTCGGTTGCCCTTAGCCAATCCTGCTAACAATGACGCTTCAGTATCTATTGGATTGTACACTTATTAATCCTGTTTTGGGAGAAAAGTAACCCGATTTTCTATAACTTTTTAAAAATGGGCTCAAATTGCAAACTTAATTCTGTTTTAGGAAAAAGATTAGAGCATTTACTTAGGTTCATTAAAAAAACTTTTCGACTACATTCAGGATTTTTAGCCAAAACAACTTGAAACCAAATCGGCTAAAAAAACTCCATAGAATGAATAGGTAGGATTAACCTTGCCTCAAGCGAAAAGAAAAAACTCCAAATTTACCTCACATTATATTAATGACTTAATATCTGTTACTTACACTTTGTGAATAATTATTTTTAAAAAATTATTCCTATCGCGGGTTACTTTTTTTTCATTCTCGTATAAACAGTAAATAACCACTCAAAAAAAATAAAAATGAAATTTGTAAAATTGAGCATCTTCGCGCTTTCAATGGGTCTTTTTGTAGCATCTTGCGGTAACTCTTCTGAAGAAGCTGCTGCTACAACTGATAGCACTACAACTGCTGCTCCAGCTCCAGAAGCTACACCAGCTCCGGCTCCAGCTCCAGCTCCAGCAACCGCTGATACTGCTGCTGCTGCTGCTGCAACTCCAGCTGCTGACACTGCTAAGAAGCACTAATCAACAACTAGAATCTTATCAAAACCCGCTCAAGAGCGGGTTTTGTTTTTTCTATACTTTTCCGGAAATAATTAGTACAATTTCACCTTTGGGTATCACTTTTTCATAATGTTCCTGTAAAGAGAGCAGGCTACCAGTTCTTGTTTCTTCAAACATTTTGGTAAGCTCACGACAAACAGCTGCTTCCCGTTCGACACCACAATAAGTAATCAGCTCTGATAAGGTTTTTACTAAGCGATGTGGGGATTCATATAAAATAGTAGTACGCTCTTCGGATGCAATTATTTTAAGTGCTGTTTGTCTTCCTTTTTTTACCGGCAGAAACCCCTCAAACACAAAACGATTTGATGGTATGCCCGATTGAACAAGTGCGGGTACAAAGGCCGTGGCACCGGGCAAACACTCAACCGGAATTTCCTCTCTCATACATTCACGAACCAACAAAAATCCAGGATCTGAAATACCGGGTGTTCCTGCATCGGTCAAAAGAGCATAGGATTTGCCACTGTGAAGCTGAGCGATGAGATGTGGAAGAATTTTATGCTCGTTATGCTGATGGTAGGGTGTCAGCGACTTTTGAATTTGATAGTGTTTTAACAAAAATCCACTGGTACGGGTATCTTCACAAAGAATTCCATCTACCGATTTCAATACTTCCACCGCTCGATAGGTAATGTCCCCAAGATTGCCAATAGGTGACGGAATTAAATAGAGTCGCATAGGTAAAAACTATCCTTCAACTATGGTGAAATCATATCCCTCCATCACCTGATTAACTAATAGTTTTTTACAAGCTTCATTTGCCATTTTTTCTGCATTTTGCTTATCAGAGGCTTCTACTTTTAGTGTTATATGCTTTCCTACACGAACATCTTGCACTTCGGTAAGTCCGAGGTTGTGAAGACTGCTATTTACTGCTTTTCCTTGTGGGTCAAGCAATTCTTTAAGTGGCATAATGTTGATGTGTGCAGTGAATGTCATTTCTTATCAATATTTGGATGGTAAACAAAAGATAGTAAAATATAAAGAATAATAGCTAAAGCAAGCGCAGCAGATTTTATCAAAGGGAAAAGCCCCACTGCTGCCACGATAATGATTAATTGTGGCCAAATGCTTTTAATATTAAAAGTAGATGGTAAGAATTTAAAGAATTTAATTTTTGAAACCATCAGCCAAGAAAGAAAAGCAATCAGGACATACAATAACCAAGTATGATAGAGTATAGAGCCAATTCCCATGGGATTTTGCCATTGAATGAGTGGTAGAGTAGCTACAAAAATACCAACTGCGGGTACGGGTAATCCTGAAAATAATGAATTCGGTTGAGAGGTAGAAATATTAAATCGAGCTAATCGAAGGGCAGCAAAACAGGCAACTAAAAATGCAGGACTCATGAGCCATAAACTCACATCCATAGCTTCCGGCAATACAATATAACTATACCACAAGAGCTTAAATAAAATCATGGACGGGGCAACACCAAAAGAAACCAAATCAGCAAGGCGATCTAACTCTGTACCGATAGGTGAAAAAATATGAAGCGCACGTGCTGCAAAACCATCTAACATATCGAAAACAGCCGCTAATAGAATAAAAACACTTCCCCAATAGGGTTGTTCAATTGCCGGCACTTCAATATACTCATTAAAGCTAAAGTTAGTTGTAAAATTTTGTGCACCGAGAATGTAACTGATGGCTATACATCCACAAAAAAGATTAGCCAGCGTCAGCAGATTGGGAAGATGCCTCATAAGTGTTCAAAAGTAGGAAATAATCGTTCAAGGAAGGTCTTGGATTTTCAACATTTCACTCATTTATATTTTAGGTAAACGATAACTCAAACCCATATTTACATACATGTTTTTCAAAGGAATATCTACACCTGTAAAGGATGTAGGAAATAAACGGCACAAACCCCATTGCCATTGAACGGAAACAGACCATTTACTGCCTAAACTTTTTTCAATTCCTGCATGTAAACCGTAATCAAAACGTCTAATTTTATTAGAAAAATCAAACTCGGCATAATCCACTGATACCTTTTCTCCAAGTGGGCCGCCATTTCTGATATATCCATTCGACACATGCCCTTCAAACTTAGGTCGAAGTAAGAAAGCAAAATATCCACCTAATTGAAAAGACCATTTTTTACCCGGTGTCCATTGTGCATAAAGGGGTAAGGTCAAATAAACATTTCGAACAGTAGTTGTATTCGTGCCGGTAAAGCTGCCTTCAAATCCTGATGCTGCTCCGTTATTTCCTTGAATCATGGTGTGGAAATAGGCTACACTATCTTTTACCCACATTCCTTTATAGTCTAATTTTAGTCCTGTGCCAATCCACCAATGCGGCTTGGCTGCAAACAAAGCTGAATAACCAATAGACGGGCAAAGCAAGGGATTATACGCATCTATTCTGCGAATAGTATTGGGCAAAGATGTTGGCGTGATAGCACCCAGATTTAAACCGATAGAAACCCTATGAATGGAGCCATCATCTTGTTTTTGATCTTGAGCATTTATAGAATCGACAACAAAAAATAAAAAAGCGGTAAGTAGAAATATTTTGTTCATGGTTTATTGCATAATAATTCTAAGACTATCCACTACAAGGCGGCTTCCAATGGCTCCACGATAGGCGGCTCCTTCTGCACTGGAAGAAGCCACGATAGCCAGCATAAGCTGATTGCCTGGCAATGCTCCTGCTGTATAATCAAATGGAATATCGAATCGTGTAAAATCACCCTTAGCAGACTGATCTGGCAATACGGCACGAGCAACTATGGTGTTAGATGTTTGAATATTGCTACCATTTAATCGTTGCGGGCCATTGAACAGAATGGCATACACGGCACAACGATCAGTCATAGAATTAACCGTGTTTCCATCACTATCTTGAAACAAAGGTCCGGGCGCATATTTGTAGTAACCCGTAAAGCGAATCGGATGACCAACAATAGGTTGCCCAAACTCTGTTGCTGCCGGCGGATTGGTCATGGCAGAGCTTGAATTGAAATTTCCTAAAAAAAGAGAGCCGGGAAATATTTTGATGCCAATCATTTTAGAAACATCATTTCCGGGAAGCGTAACAATCTCTGCGGCTTTTGTTCCTAAGTAACCATCCGTTGTAGAGCGCATGGGATAAGCATCCGGACGCTTATCAACACCTGTAATAGCAATGCCGGGATTGCCGGAACTCCATACTTGGGACCCATCATCTCCATAAGGAAATTCATACTTATTAGGGTCATTCAATCCCCACCATTCAAAGTTGAAAGTCCACGATCCTACCATCACAACAACTACATCATAGCTTTTTCGATTGATGCCTGATTGAGATGTAACCGTGTAGGAAATGGGCAAACCAAACTTGAGTGAATCGCCAGATGCTGGTGAAATAGTGGCTCCGTTTGAAACTACAATTTTAGGAACTATACCATTTTTGTATGCTTCCGGTTGTAGATAAAGAAGAATTTTTCTATTCGCTTGATCTATAACTACATCACCGGTTAGGAAGGTTTTATCTATAGTGAAGGTTTCAATATCAGCTTCCGGATTGAGGGGTGCTTTTTTAATACAGCTTGTCAACGAACAAACAAGAGATATAACGAGTATAAATTGCTTCATTTCTTATCAAACTTATTTTAGCAAAGTGGGTGCAAAAATTAGCTTAGGGTTGCAACAAATATACAAAACAGCCGAATTTATGACAGTAGTGTGTAAGCAATCCATGCCCCTATATAAGCAAGCATAAACATATAGCTGAATTGCAGTACCGGATATTTCCAGCTTCTGGTTTCTCGTTTAACAATAACCATCGTACTCATACACTGCATAGCAAAGACATAAAAGATGAGCAGCGATACGCCTGTAGCCAAAGTATATACAGGTTTGCCGTCCATTCGACGAGCAGCTCGCATTTTTTCACGAAGCGTCAAATCACTATTGTTTTCGCCTACACTATAAAGCGTTGCCATAGTACTGACAAACACTTCCCGTGCAGCAAAAGAAGTGATAAGCGCTATGCCAATTTTCCAATCATATCCTAAAGGACGGATTACGGGTTCGAATGCTTTTCCCATCATGCCCGCATAAGAATGCTCCAATTTTTCCGTATTCATTTCTGCACTCAACTTTGGTGCTTGATTAGGTTGTTGCTTAATGGCTGCCTCATAACGAGTGGTGATTTCGTGCATTTTTTTAGGTGGTCCAAATGTTGCTAATGCCCAAAGAACCACGGAAATAATCATGATAACCTTGCCGGCATCCGTTACAAAAACTTTGGCTTTTTCCACCATCGTAATTCCTACATTTTTCCATCGTGGCATTCTATATACCGGAAGCTCCATCAAGAAAAAAGTTTTCTCTTTTACTCGGACGAATAAATCCATCACTTTAGATACTACCAGTGCCATCACAAAGCCCAACAGATATAAGCCCATCAACACTAAACCCTGTAAATTAAAAAAGCCAAGATTTTTATTGGGAATTACTAAACCGATAAGAATTGTATAGACTGGAAGCCGTGCAGAACAACTCATCAAGGGCGTTACCATGATCGTAATAAATCGTTCTTTCCGATTCTGAATTGTGCGAGCAGCCATAATAGCCGGCACTGCACACGCCATCCCGCTGATTAAAGGCATTACAGACCTTCCGTTCAAACCCACACTACGCATCAGTCTGTCAGTCAAAAAACTAATACGCGCCATATAGCCACTGTCTTCCAACAAGGTGATAAAGCCAAACAGGATCATGATTTGCGGAATGAACACTGCAATTCCACTAATTCCTGCTAACACACCGTTAATCAAAAGATCTTTCAAAAAGCTGTCAGGCAATAGACCATTTAACCAACTGCCTGTACTGCTAAAAAGCATTTCAACCCAACTCATGGGGAAGGCTGCAAACCAAAAAATACTCTGAAAAATCATGAACAAAACTCCCAGCAATATGAGATTGCCATAAAGTGGATGTAGCAATATTTTATCAAGACGCTCACTCATGACCGCCTTTTTTACTGGACTTTCCTCTGCTACGCATTGTTTCATTACGATGCCAATGCGTTTATAACGTTGCATCACTTCTTCTGCTTGCACTTTCGCTTTGTGAAACCCATGAATATCCAACAAAGCGGCTATTTGTATTCTTTGTGCTGCTTGCAAATAGCTTAATTCGCGATAATTACAAGCTATATGAAGTGCATGATAAGTACTTTTTGCCTTACATATTTCAGTAATTTCCTGAATCCAATTGCCGGTAATATCTTCCGTTTGAATGAAGGGTGCACGATTTGTAGGCTGTTGTGTAAAAATGTCACCAACAGCCTTTTTTAATTGTGGGATACCCTTATTTTTTCTTGGATTAATAGCAATAATGGGAACCCCCATCATTCTTTCCAAGCCTGAAATATCAATTGTGATGCCTTTTTTTCGGGCAATATCATTCATCGTAAGTGCCATGATGACCGGCACATTCAGATCCATGATTTGTGAACAAAAAAGTAGATTCCGCTTTAGGTTAGAGGCATCTGCAATTACTACAATTAAATCAGGATGATCTTTACCCGAAGGGTTCATCAACACTTCATACGTTACTTGCTCATCCGCACTTTTGGGATATAGACTATATGTGCCTGGCAGGTCAATGATTCGAGCAGTAAGGATTTCATTGATTGAACAAATACCGGTTTTCTTATCAACTGTTACTCCCGGAAAATTTCCTACTTTTTGATTTAGTCCGGTGAGGGCATTAAATAATGAGCTTTTACCACTATTGGGATTGCCTACGAGCGCTATCTTGTAATCGGATTGCATGAAAATGAAGGCGCAAAGTTACCAATAGCTAAGGGATGTATATTATTATACCGTTTAAATAACTAAATTTTTCCCGAAAATAGAAATGATCAATGTTCAATTAACTCCAAAAAGATTCCTCTTTAAAAAAAATCTTATAAAACGAGCAAGACAGGAAAGACACAATGGGTATTTTCTATTTTCTGAGTAAGCAATCCTACATTTGCAACTCATTTTTTTCTTCTTTCATTTCTTCATATTCAAGTGAAAAAAGCACTCATCACAGGCATCACCGGACAAGACGGTGCTTACCTTACCGAATTATTATTGTCTAAAGGCTATGAAGTTCATGGTATTAAAAGACGTTCTTCACTGATCAACACACAGCGAATTGACGCATTTTATCAAGATCCACACGACACCAATGTGAGGCTGCATTTGCATTATGGAGATTTATCAGACTCTACCAATATCATACGCATTATTCAGCAAGTGCAACCCGATGAAATTTACAATCTCGGAGCCATGAGCCATGTGCAAGTAAGTTTTGAAGAACCTGAATATTCAGCACAAGTAGATGGTATTGGAACATTACGCATTTTGGAAGCTGTACGCATTTTAGGATTGGAAAAAAAGACTAAAATCTATCAAGCTTCAACATCTGAATTATATGGATTAGTACAAGCTGTGCCACAATCTGAAACAACACCCTTTTATCCCCGATCGCCTTATGCGGTTGCAAAATTGTATGGGTATTGGATCACGGTAAACTATCGAGAAGCTTATGGCATGTATGCTTGCAACGGTATTTTATTTAACCATGAAAGTCCTTTACGTGGCGAAACATTTGTAACTCGAAAAATAACACGAGGCATAGCAGAAATTGTTTTGGGTTTAAAAAAGAAACTTTTTCTGGGGAACTTAGATGCGAAACGAGATTGGGGTCATGCTAAAGATTACGTGGACGCTATGTGGCGCATCTTACAACAACCGGAACCGGAAGATTTTGTCATAGCTACGGGCATCACCACTACTGTTCGTGATTTTGTGCGCCTTGCCTTTGAACATGCCGGAGTTAACGTGGGCTTTAAAGGAGAAGGAGCAACAGAAATTGCCTATGTTGAAAGTGTTTCTAATACTGATATAAAATTGAACAAAGGTGAGGTGGTTGTAGAAGTAGATAAAAGATACTTTAGACCTACGGAAGTTGATTTGTTGTTAGGAGATCCTACCAAAGCTCAACAAAAATTGGGCTGGAAAGCCACTTATTCTTTAGATCAATTGGCAAAAGAAATGATAGAATCTGACATTGCCCTATTCAAGCAAAATATACTACTTCGTGCTTCCGGATATCGCACCTTAAATCAATACGAATAAATGCAACTGCAAGATAAAATTTATGTTGCCGGACATAATGGAATGGTTGGCTCAGCCATCGTTCGACGACTGAAAGCAGATGGGTTTCAACAAATCATTGTACGCTCATCTAAAGAATTAGATTTAAGAAATCAAGCTGCTGTAAATTCTTTTTTTGAAAAGGAAAAGCCGGCTTATGTTTTCTTAGCAGCGGCTAAAGTAGGTGGCATTGTAGCCAATAATACTTATCGTGCAGATTTTTTGTATGATAACCTTATGATGGAAACCAATGTGATTCATGCTTCGTATAAGCATAATGTAAAAAAAATGTTGTTTCTGGGCAGCTCTTGTATTTACCCTAAATTAGCTCCACAACCTATAAAAGAGGAACATTTGCTTACCGGTTTATTAGAGCCAACCAATGAACCTTATGCTATTGCTAAAATTGCCGGTATTAAATTGTGCGAGGCTTATAGAGATCAATATGGTTGCAACTTTATAGCAGCCATGCCAACTAACCTATATGGCAAAGGCGATAATTATCATCTACAAAACTCACACGTTATTCCTGCTTTGCTACGAAAGTTTGATGATGCTAAAACAAGTGGGAAAAATACTGTTGAAATCTGGGGAACGGGTACTCCGCTTCGTGAATTCATGTTTGTGGATGATTTGGCCGATGGTTGTGTTTTCTTAATGCACCACTATGATAAACGTCAGTTTGTAAACATAGGTACTGGTCAAGAACTTAGCATTCATGATTTAGCAAAGTTGGTTAAAGAAGTCGTAGGCTATACCGGCGATATAGTTTTTGACACATCAAAACCCGATGGCACTCCTCGAAAACTGATGGACTCTTCAATTATCCATAAGCTTGGTTGGCAACACAAAACTTTGCTTCAAGACGGATTGAAATTAGCTTATCAATTTTTTAAAGAATCTTCCGAAAGGCTTTAGCAGAAAGAGTTTTGCTTAACCATAATCTTAAAAGACTTTATACCACAAGCGATTGTGGATTGGTTCCTAAGCTTATTAAATCGGTACTAATTTCTTCCGTAAAATCTTTTGGACCGCACACATAAAATCTAGCATCGAAATCGCGTATCGTTTCAACCAGAAAACGTTTGTCAATACGTCTTTCACGAAAACCTATGACACCTTGTCTTGTAAATACATTGACATAAGCAGCACCAAGCATTTTAAACAGCTCTTCACCTAATATAACATCACTATCGCTGTGATTAGAATAAATCAAGCCAATATTGCGCAAGTTTCGAGAATAAAATAATGCTCTAAAAATGGAAATAAAGGGGGTTATTCCAGTTCCGCCGGCTATAAAAATTCCGGGACCTTTATATTCAATGGTGCCAAACACATCATGTAAGAGCAACTCATTTCCTGCATTTATTTTGTTCAGTTGATAGGTTACCCCATTCGGATTATCATACAGTTTTACAATCAATTCTAAATAAGGCCAATCGTTTAATGATGTGAAACTAAACGGTCGAGTTTTATCTTCCCATCCAGATGTATTTATAGAAAAATGACCGGACTGACCGGGTCGATATACAAATCCAGCAGGCTTTTCAAGAATAATCTGCTTTACGTTATGCGTAAGAAATTGTGTATTTATTATTTTGAGTTTTTGCATGAGTGCTACTATTGTAATGATTTCTGAATCATAAAACTATTTCAAATTTTTTTCCGTTTATAAAATATATTGTGTGCTTCAAGTATGCCTGACATACCAAACCATCATTAGGCAAATCAGAATGGTTGCTACCGCCCAAACAACAGGGCGTAATAATTTATTTCTACTACGGTGTTTGTGTGTTTGCTGAAATTTTTTGAGTTCCGATTGCATCAATGAATCATTGGCCGAAAACAAAGCCAATTGAGGTATCAGCATAGCCAGATAAGACCGGTCAAGCTTATGAGCCGATAGTAAGGTTTCGTGAAGTAATTGATGGTTTAGGTTGTTGTTATGCTCATGGTTTAGCACCGCCAGATGTGTATCAGAAAAAATCAGTGATAAAAATTCAAACAAAGATTTTTGATTTATACTGTCTGAATCAACCTGTGTAAGATGATTTTTCATTTTCACTGCCTGCTTTAAAAGATATTCGCCTGAAATGGATTCGGGTTGTGCATTTACTGTTATGCCGGCAAGGTATCGCTGTTCATCGTATCGTTTTCGCATTTGTATGTTAGAAAGAATACGATATGCTTCTGCTATGTCCTGAAAGCGAACCAGTGCATGAGGGTTTTCTTGTGCTTTATCTGGATGATATTGTAAAGCCAAGGAGCGATATGCGTTTTTAATATCCGTCAAAGTTGCATTGGGTGCTACACCTAATGCTTTGTAATGATCAACCAAAGGCATGTGAAAGGCGTTCAAAATATTTTTTAGAGCCGACAAAAATAAAGCCCTGCCACGAATGCAGAGCTTTATCAATTTTTTACAAAACTGTCATTCTTTATTTTTTACCTTTTGTTGGTGCCGGTTTTGCACCTGCATCGCGCAACTGTTTCAAAAAACTATTGTTAGCATCAATAGCGGCAATCTTATCTAAAAACGTATTCATTGTAGTCTTATCATTTTTGTTGTAGGCACATAGAGCCAAATATTGATAAGCATACATCAGATCGCTTTTTTTATCGTATTCTGGCCCTACTTTTTCCAACCATTTTTGATAGAAGGGGCTTGCTTCACAAGTTTTAGCCTCTTCATCCGTGGCAGCTGCTACTCGACCACGCCAATAAGTTGCAGAGGGTTGGTCGGCAAATTTTGTTTCCATTTCTTCAAATGCTTTGGCAGCCGACTGATAGTTTTTGCTGTAATAGTACATTGCTCCACGCCAGAAATAATCAATAGCCGGTATGTCTTTGCTATTTTTAATCATCTTGTCATACCAATTTGCTGCTTTTGCATAATCTTTTCCTGCTTTAAATCCTTCTGCAATTTGTCTATAAACATCGCTTTTATTGCTGGATGTGTCTTTGTTTATAGCTTTGGTAAAATAGGCATCGGCAGAATCTGATTGGTTATTTACGGCTAATATTTTTCCATACTCAATTAGGTCGAAAGGAGTGATTTTATCTGTTTCTTGCTTGGTGATATAAATGCGCACATTGGTCAAAGCATTAATGTAGTCTTTCATTTCATATTGACTGAAACCAAGGATTCCATAAAGCCCAGGCTTGTTAACACCTTTACCGATTAGGTCTTGAATCGTTTTGATAGCACCAGCATAATCTTTACTTAGATAAAGTATGTTGGCGTAACGAGTCATGTCTTCAGATGTTTTGTCGGATAGGCTAAGGTATTTTTCAATGTTCTGACGGGCAATTTCATATTTACCTGTCCAAAAATAGGCATTGGCCAAATCCTGATACGGTAGGGGATTTGCCGGATCTGCTTCCTTAGCTTTATTATAATTTTCAAGGGCAAGGTTGTAGTTTTTAGCTGCATACCATAAGGCACCAATTTTAGAAAACGCCAAAGAGTTTTTAGGATCGCGACCAGTTACTTTTTCATAATTGTTCATGGCTTCACCGCCACCACCGTGAATTTGTTGGAAAGCATCTCCTAATGCAAGACGTGTTTCATTATTATCATTGCGTTTGATGGCATCTTTATACCAATCAATAGCTTGTTGCACATTTCCACCTTTAGTGTAATTAATGGCATCAGCAGCTAATTTTAAAGGCTCCCAAGCTTTTTTTCCTGCTTTTGAAGCTAATAGAGTCGTGATTCTATTCCCTTCCGATACATCATTGTTTAGATAAGCAATTCGCGCTAAGCCCGACATGTTTGCATTGTCTTCGGGATAGTGTTCGAAAGTGCTTTTAGCCTCATTTTTGTTTTCTGTTGAAAGTTGGGCTAATCCGAGATAATAGTTGGCAACAGAGCTACCTGCAGCTAGTGGGGCTAAGATTTTCTTTGCTGATTCAAACCTTTCGTATTGGTACATTTTAATGCCTTCCTCAACGGTTTGTGCTTGAGCCTGAAAACTAAAGGCAAAAAAGGCAATTGCGGCAATTGGTTGTTTGATATTCATATTGAGCACAGTCATTGTGTATTTGTCTGTATCGGTTTTTTTAAAAGAATGTTTTCTAAGGATTGATGCTTGCATTTCTAATAATCACATCAGCACGAAGCGGAAAAAGTCGAGATTGTTTAAAAATAAGTTGCCCGCGTTCTCTTGTCAAGAAGTTTGCAAAGCCCGTGCCAAGTCCTGGATAGGTTTCTCGATGAATGTAATATAGATTTCGAGTCAAAGGATACCAATTAGGTGCGATATAAGCCTGATACGGTTTGTAGGTCTTACCCATTTTTTCGTTCAACACTTCACAGACCTTTACTTTTTTAATAAAAGCCAATCCTTGCGGGTCGGAAAAGTCAGAAACATAACTTACGCCAACAAAGCCCATCGCATTGGGATTCTTAGCTACATAATCTATCACAGAATCACTACTCTTCGCGGCATATACATTGGTCCCTAACTTTTGTCCGGGAATTAATGAATCAAGCATATAACGAAGCGTGCTGGAGCCTTGATTGTCGAATACAACTGTATAGGGTCGTTCATATTTTCCGGTAAGAATGCCAATTAGTTGCTCTTTACTGAGAGCGGTGTCTATGGAAGCTGTATTGACTACAACGGCAACTGCATCCTTTGCAACGGCTAATGAAGTAGGGACAACTTTCTTGTCGGCTAAATATTTCTTTTCATCTGGAAGTAATTCACGCGTAACTAAAATAAGGCGCACACTATCGTTCAAAAAGTCTTTGATGCACTCTGATTCCGGCTTGTAGGTCACTTTTATATGTGCTTCGGGAAAACTACTATCAAACACGTTCAATTCATCTTCTATGATTGGGCGATAACTTTCATCTGCCGAAATGCGAATATTTCCAGAACTTAACGTGTCTGTCGGTTGTTTAGGTTCATTGTTACTACATGCACCGAGAAAAGATGCCAACAGTAGCGTTACGGATATTTGTTTCAATCGTTGCACGGAGCGCAAGTTTATGTAATGTTTGTTAGATGACAGCAGACAAATGACTGAAGTAACACGAATTTAACAGCAATCTAAAAAGCAAATTAGCGTTGGCGTTTCAACATTTTCAACCAAGTAGCCCCTCTCCAAATTCGAAATATTCCATAAGCCAACATCAAAGTGCCTAACACATAGGCGACACCGGTAGGCAATCCCATTGTTCCAAAATATTTGACATAGATGACCAGCACGCCAACAATGATATAAAAAACACCCATGCCAATGTGCATCATGGCCTGAATTCTTTGTGTGCCGTGGCTTCTGCGGTTTTCTTCTAAACTCATACGGAATGCAAACTTAGCTGTTTTTATAAACGCTTTTTATAAAGATGCAAATAGTCAATTTTTTCACAACAACTCATTTGTATTTCTAAAAAAAATTATCCGCCCCAACCTTCCCGATCAAGGCTTCTGTATTGTATGGCCTCTGCTAGATGTTCAGGTAAAATGTTTTTACTATCGCTTAAATCTGCTATGGTGCGTGATACTTTTAATATTCGATCATAAGCTCTGGCTGAAAGATTAAGGCGATCCATAGCTGCCTTTAATAAATTTTGTCCTAAAGTATTTATCTGACATACTTCTTTCAACAATTTGCTGCTCATTTGTGAATTGGAATATATTCCGGGATAATCCTTAAAACGTTCTGCCTGTTTTTCTCTCGCCTTAATCACTCGTTCACGAATGGCGTTACTATCTTCTGATTTACGTTGTGAAGAAAGCTCATTAAAGGCTACAGGCGTTACTTCTACATGCAAATCTATTCGGTCTAACAAGGGTCCGGAAATCTTATTGAGGTAGCGTTGCACCATTATGGAAGAGCAGGTGCAATCTTTTTCCGGATGATTAAAATATCCGCATGGACAAGGGTTCATGGACGCTATCAACATAAAACTGGCTGGAAATTCAATGCTAACTTTTGCACGAGAAATAGAAACACGCCTTTCTTCTATAGGTTGCCGCATCACTTCAAGCACCGTTCTTTTAAACTCTGGCAATTCATCTAAAAACAAAACACCGTTGTGTGCCAAAGAAATTTCGCCAGGCTGCGGAATGCCGCCTCCGCCCACTAAGGCAACATCACTAATGGTGTGATGTGGTGATCGAAATGGACGTTTAGAAATAAGGGAAGTGTGTGCGCCTAACTTGCCGGCTACCGAATGTATTTTGGTTGTTTCGAGGGCTTCTTGTAAAGAGAGCGGTGGTAATATGGTGGGAATTCGCTTTGCCAGCATGGTTTTTCCTGCACCGGGCGGGCCTATCAATATAGCATTGTGACCTCCTGCTGCTGCAATTTCCAAAGCACGCTTTACATTTTCTTGTCCTTTCACATCATTGAAGTCAAGTTCAAAATCATATTGAGACTGGAAGAACTCTTCCCGAGTGTTGACTGTTATGGGTGATAGTTGTTCTTCTCCGGAAAAAAAATCTGCAACCTCCTGTAAATGAGTAACACCATATACATCTAAATTATTGACCATAGCAGCTTCTCGTGCATTTTGCGCCGGCAATATCAATCCTTTAAATTTTTCTGCTCTGGCTTGAATGGCAATGGGTAAAGCTCCTTTTATGGGTTGTAATGACCCATCCAATGAAAGCTCACCCATCAATACATATTGGCTCAACCCTTCGCCTACTGGCAATTGACCCGAAGCTGCAAGAAAACCTATGGCAATAGGCAAATCGTAGGCTGCACCAGCTTTTCGAATATCTGCAGGTGCCATATTTACAACTAAGCGCATTCGAGGGCGCTCGTAACCATTGTTTTTCAATGCTGAAGTAACCCGTTCTAAACTTTCCTTTACGGCATTATCGGGCAAACCAACTATTGTATTTGCTTGAGTTCCACCGGGAGTATCTACTTCAATGGTAATAGTAATCGCATCAACGCCATACACTGCGCTGCCATAGAGTTTAACGAGCATAACACAAATATAAAAACGGATAACAACAAGTAGTGCAAAAGGAAAACTTGCACATTCTATCGTTTAAACTCAATTACCAAACGTTTTGATACGGTAGGAAATCAAAAGTTGAATTCAATTTTTTATTTTGGTAAAAAATCTATGCCCTATATGTTTCACATTTTGCCTTTTTGAAATTTTCTCTTTTTTGAAAAAGACTACGGGTACAATCAAGCTATTGTTCCATTCGAGCAAGTATGATTTTTTCTGCTTCTGAAAATGTTTCTACTATTTCTGCAAGTACTTTTTTAATCGTATCCTTTTCTTTTTTCTCTCTTGCTAAACTTTCAATCTGCTGTAAGCGTTTGTGCATGTCGCGTACCTTTACTATGCCTACACTTGATTTTAGAAAATGGGCTTGTTTTGATATTTTATCCCAACTACGACCACTTTTCACCAATGCTTCCAACTCTTTTAGTCCAGGTGGCGTATTTTCCATAAAAATAGTAAGCACTTGTTTGACAAAGTCCGGTTTTCCACCTCCCAATTCTTCCACATAACTAAAATCCACTAAAGGCTCGGCATTGTTTGAAAGTTCATTGGGCGTTATCATGGTAATATTTTTTTTCGCTGTGAAAATAAAAAAGGGCTATGACATTTGAACAACATTGAACTTTTTGAAACCTTCAATTTTCACATTATTTTGTTTCCCCAGCCAACTATTTATTTGTGGGGAGAAAATATTAAAACTGTACGGAAGCGGATATGAGCATGTTGAGTTTTCGAAAATCGCTTAGAAAAAAGTTAAAACAAAGGAATAGGTAGTTATGACAATGAAGCACGTTTTACATTTGACTTTCAAACAAAAAGTTTTCTGAAGCATGGAGCAACTTACTTCATCTGTTGACATACGTGAGCTGAACGAAAAAATTCAACAACAAAGTGCCTTTATAGATTTGCTCACAATGGAGCTGAATAAAGCTTTAGTCGGTCAAAAGCACATGGTAGAACGCCTGCTGATTGGGCTTTTAGCCAATGGTCATGTGTTGCTGGAAGGTGTGCCCGGATTAGCAAAAACATTAGCCATTAAATCGTTGGCATCAGCTATTCAAGCACGTTTTGCCCGCATACAGTTCACCCCTGATTTGTTGCCGGCAGACGTGTTGGGAACAATGGTTTATAACCCTCAAGCACACGAATTTGCCGTTCGTAAAGGACCCATTTTTGCCAATTTTATTTTGGCTGATGAAATCAACAGAGCACCGGCAAAAGTGCAAAGTGCCTTGTTAGAAGCCATGCAAGAAAGACAAGTTACCATTGGTGATAGCACTTATAAATTAGAAGAGCCTTTTCTGGTGTTAGCTACTCAAAATCCTATTGAGCAGGAAGGAACTTATGAATTGCCCGAAGCTCAAGTAGATCGCTTCATGCTAAAGGTGGTCATTTCTTATCCTAAAAAGGAAGAAGAGCGAAACATCATTCGATACAACCTGAACCCACAAGGAATGTCAAAAATTAATCCGGTGGTTTCTTCAGAAGATATTTTGCGTGCTCGCCAATTAGTGAGAGAAGTTTATTTGGATGAAAAAATTGAGCAGTATATACTTGACATTGTTTTTGCTACTCGTTTCCCAGAAGAGTATAAACTTGCTAAATTGAAACCTTTAATCAATTATGGTGCATCGCCTCGTGCCAGCATCAGTTTAGCCCATGCTGCCAAAGCTTATGCTTTTATCAAACATCGTGGATATGTTATTCCCGAAGATATTCGCGCCGTTTGCCATGATGTTCTTCGACATCGTATTGGCATTACTTATGAAGCAGAAGCGGAGAATATTACCAGCGAACAAATTATAAACGACATTTTGAACGTAGTGGAAGTACCATAAATTTGTTTCAACTTCACAAATCGAGTAGGAAGTAAAGATAATCAGATTTCTATGTCGGATTATCTTTACTGTCCTCTCACACCACCGTGCGTACCGTTCGGTACACGGCGGTTTGTTAGAATAGATTAAGTTGGATTTCA
>JAFDXP010000041.1 GCA_018267875.1 Bacteroidota bacterium
ATCAAAATTTTCTTGAAACACTACAATCCAATCTTTTGCTTTAGCGGTAAAACCTTTGTGGTTGCTGAGGTGTTTTCTCAAACGAACTTCGATGGTTTCTGTGGTATGACCGATGTAAAATCTATCTAAAGACTCAGCGTATAAAATGTAACAGATTGCCATAAAAATAAAAAATCCTCAACAAAAAGATGTTGAGGATTTGTCAAGTGGAAGCACACGGGATCGAACCGCGGACCCTCTGCTTGTAAGGCAGATGCTCTAAACCAGCTGAGCTATGCTTCCATTTGTTTAAGATCTTTTCCCGTTTTGATATGCTTTATACCGTTTTGGGATTGCAAAGATAGTGAGGCTTGTGACTTCACCAAATTTTTGGTAAAACTTTTTTTAATCCCCATATTTCTGTAGGCTAAAAATTAAAAATTTGCCTTGATTGACGCATACCAAATGTTGGGGTGAAGTTGATTAGCAGGATCTAAAGTTAGAGAATCAATGGATGATACCAACACATTTCCAGGTCCTATGATTTGCAATCCATAATTGCCACTGCGGCGGCTTTCGCCATATAACATTACATTATTATCGGCTAAAACGGTAGCTTTAAAATAATAAACTCCGGGTTTGGTAAAATTGGTATCTATTTTCAAATTTCCTTTTGCAACATTGTCATATTGAGCACGGCTAAACTGAACAAACAAAAAGGAATCGCGAGCATCCACTCGATAGGTTACATCACGATAGTGATCTGATTTTACGGGATCATCGTGCTTTTTACAAGCACCTATTGTAACTATTACTGCTAAAAGCATACAAAGCTTTCTCATCTGCATAAAACTACTCAAAAAATAAATGGGCGATTGGCAATGTTTGGTTTATACCTGTCATAATTGGTAGTTAACATGCTTTTAGAAAGCTACATAGAAAAGAAAGGATGAACGGTGCTAACGCCGCAAAAGCCGCATCGACAAGAAAGGTTCCCCCCCAAAAATCTACCATACATATTTTAGTAAAACGATCAAAACTGCATAAATCATGGTGGCTATCAGTATTCCGCGTGCTGTAAGATCTAACCGCTTGTTTGTGTAATAAATAAAGGGAATGGCATTGGCAACCAAACTCAAGCTGAGAACGGCTGCTGCCTCTTTATGCTTGTTTGCTAAGGCGTGTAAAAACTCGGAAAACGAAGCACCTGCAGAGTTAATTAAATACACCACCAACATACCGAGTATTGGGAAAATGATGCCAATAAGCAAACCGAAAATGGGGACGTTACGCTTCATATATACTTGCTGAATTCGATGCCAATATACGACTTGACGTTGCTATTTTATACAACGCACATTGCCGTACATTTGCACATTATTTCATCAAAAATAAAAAGGTCAATGAATTTTGCATTGAAGAATTTGCCCGAGCGTACACAAAAGCCGCGCCAGCATGGACTTACGATGGTAATGGATAAGGGGATGGGCATAGAAGGGATAAAAGATTTTTTATCAGTAGCTGCTCCTTATGTAGATGTGGTGAAACTAGGCTTTGGCACTTCGCATGTGACGGCAAACCTTCGTGAAAAGATTGAAGTTTATCAAAAACACAACATACCGGTTTACTTTGGAGGTACCTTGTTTGAAGCATTTTTAATTCGCGGTCAATTTGACGATTATGTGACCATGATTCAGGAATATAACTTGCAGTTTGTTGAGGTTTCTGACGGATCAATCATTATTCCACATGCCGAGAAATGCGGTTATATAGAGAAATTAACTCGTTATGCCAAAGTGTTGTCTGAAGTAGGGTCGAAAGATGCTACCAACATTATGCCGCCCTACAAATGGATTGAGTTAATGAAAGCTGAATTGGAAGCCGGTTCTACTTATGTAATTGCAGAAGCACGAGAAGCCGGAAATGTAGGTATTTATCGTGATAGTGGAGAGGTTAGGCAGGGATTAATTCAAGAAATTTTAACTCAGATACCAGCAGAGCGTATTATTTGGGAGGCTCCTCAAAAATCGCAACAGGTGTACTTCTTAGAGCTTTTAGGTGCGAATGTAAACTTAGGAAATCTAGCTCCTGCTGAGGTCATTCCTTTAGAAAGTATGCGTGTTGGGCTTAGAGGCGACACTTTTCATCTTTACCTTGGGAAAAAGGATAAGACTACGGCAGAGGAAATATAAATTTGAAGCGTCTGAATGGACGCTTTTTTTATGAATAGTATTTATGGATTAATTGGCTTTCCCCTTGGGCATAGTTTTTCGGCTGCTTACTTTGCAGAGAAGTTTGCTAAAGGAAAAATTGATGCTGCATATCGTTTGTTTCCACTTCCTCAAATGGAGAGCCTTCCTGCATTGCTTCAACAATTTCCTGCTTTACGGGGGTTGAACGTTACTATTCCATATAAACAACAAATCTTTCCATTTTTAGACAGTATAGATGATGCCGCAAAACAGGTAGGAGCAGTTAACTGTATAACTATTCGACAAGAAAAATTAAAGGGTTTCAACACTGACATAATTGGGTTTAAAAACAGTTTAACGCCTTTACTAAAAGCATATCATACACATGCCTTGATCTTGGGGACAGGTGGCAGTGCGAAGGCAGTGCAATATGTATTACAAGAGTTAAACATTGCGTTTACCAATGTGTCTCGGATACAAAGTAAGAATGCCATACTTTATGCAGACATAACACCGGAGATTATTCAAAACCATCTGCTCATCATCAATACCACACCGGTTGGAATGTTTCCTCAATCGGAAGTATTTCCGCTGCTGCCTTATGCTTCTTTAACCAACCAACATCTTCTTTTCGATTTAGTATATAATCCGGATGAAACAATGTTTTTGCGTCAAGGGAAATACTATGGTGCTGCAACAAAGAATGGGTTAGAAATGTTGTATATCCAAGCAGAAGCAAGTTGGGAAATTTGGAATTCCGAATAGTAAAAAAAGTGTACGCCTAAATCTCTCTATACCATTTCGTAAATCAAAGCTGCACCTTGCCCAACTCCAATGCACATGGTTGCTAAGCCATACTTTCCGCCACGGCGACGGAGCTCGTACAACAACGTGGTAGAAATACGAGCGCCACTGCAACCAAGTGGATGCCCTAAGGCAATAGCACCACCATTTACGTTGACTCTTGCTGACTCTAAACTAAGATCGCGCATACAAGCTATGCTTTGTGCGGCAAAGGCTTCATTGAGTTCAACCAAATCCAAATCATGTACTTGCAAACCTGCGCGAGATAAGGCTTTTAGTGATGCTGGAACAGGACCAACTCCCATAATAGCTGGATCAACTCCAGCAATAGCCATTGACTTTATTTTTGCCATAGGCTTAAGTCCAAATTTTTTAACAGCCGTTTCAGAAGCTAATAAGAGTGCTGATGCGCCATCATTTACACCACTGGCATTTCCTGCCGTTACAGAACCTGATTTCCTAAAAGCTGGTTTGAGTGCAGCTAATTTTTCTAATGAGGTTTGACGTGGATGTTCATCCGTGTCAAAAGTTATAGATTTTCCCTTTCCTAAGTCAACTGAAATGGGCACTATTTCATCTTGAAACTTACCGGAAGCTTGTGCGGCAAAATATTTTTCCTGACTATTGAAGGCAAATTGATCTTGTTCTTCACGTGAAATTTTCCAGCGTTCGGCAACATTTTCAGCCGTTTCACCCATTGAAAAAGGATGGTACATAGCACTCAGCTTTTCATTGATAAAACGCCAACCGATACTGGTATCAAACACTTCAATTTTACGTTGATATGCCGCTTCTGCTTTTGCCATCACAAAGGGTGCACGGGTCATGGATTCAACACCACCTGCTATATACAAATCTCCATCACCACACATAATGGCTCGAGAAGCATCCATAATAGCTTGCAAACCGGAGGCACACAATCTGTTTACCGTATTTCCACCAACCGTTACAGGCAAACCCGCAAGCAAGGCAGACATTCTGGCAACATCCCTATTGTCCTCGCCTGCTTGATTGGCAGAGCCAGCAATAACGTCTTCTATTGCATTGACATCAATTTTGGGATTGCGATCAACTATGGTTTTGATTACATGAGCGAGCAAATCATCCGGACGAACCGTTGCAAGGCTTCCACCATGTTTACCTATAGGAGTGCGAACAGCGTCAATAACGTAGGCAGTGGTCATGAGTACTATTTTTGAGAAAGAAAATTTAAAAAATTGTTTTGATTAAGTATTCAAGTGTGAAGTTTATTTGATTGTTTGGAGGGCTTGCTCAATATCTTGTAAAATATCTTCTACATTTTCCAACCCAACACTCAGCCTTATCAATCCATCTGTAATGCCAAATAGTTTTCGTTTTTCCGCGCTTACGCCAGCATGGGTAGTTGATGCGGGGTGCGAAATCAAAGTATCACAAGTGCCAAGCGAAACCGCATGGGTGCACAGTTTCAGTGCATTTATAAATTGAACTCCGGCATGATAACCACCTTTCAATTCAAAACTCATCATGGCACCCGGATGTTTCATTTGTCTTTTTGCCAGCTTATAATCCGGATGTTTTGATAAACCTAAATAGTTAACTTGCTCAACAGACTTGTGTATAGATAGGTAATTGGCAACTTGAATTGCATTGTCGCCATGTCGGCTCATGCGTAAACTCAATGTACGCAAACCATTGGTAAGCACAAAGGCATCAAAACCATTGCTGTTACCGCCTAATAGTCGATGTGTCTTTGTTATAACGGTATTCATACGGTCCAAATTTTTACCAACCAGCACACCACCAATAGCAGTGCCATGACCATTTAAAAACTTGGTGGTTGAGTGCATGACAAAGTCCACGTCATATCGAAAGGGCTGCTGTAAACAAGGTGTAGCAAACGTATTATCCACACAGACAATTAAATTATTTTCCTTTCCGATAAGTGATAACTTTTCTATGTCAACACAGCGTAATGTAGGATTGGCTGGCGTTTCCAAGTACATCAATCGAATGGACTTGTTTGATTGTATAGTTTCTGCTACCAGAGATAAATCATGAAAATCAACAATCACCGCTTCAATTTCTAAGGCTGACAATACTTTATCTAACAACTCTTGTGTGCCACCATATAATGAGGGATGAGTGATAATTTTGTCGCCCGACTTGAGGTTGGCAAGCAACATGGTTGTAATAGCAGCCATTCCGGAGGCATGAAGGATTGCCTTTAGTTGAAGTGGCTCGCCCTTTTCATCAAGAATACCATACCCTTCCAAAAGAGCAATTTTTTCTTCTGCTTCAGCAATTGTTGGGTTCCCGAATCTTCCATATACATAAGCCTTTTCTTCTCCTTTAAAAATTGCAGCTGCTTGTTCAGCCGAGTCAAACAGATAAGTACTGGAAGCATAAATAGGCGTAAGGTGAGCACGGTGAGCATCAGGCTTGTGTCCGCCATGAATACAAATTGTGTCGAATCCGAAATTATTGTCGTGCGCCATATCTAAATGGTTTTATTTTTGGTACGCAAAGGTAACAGATACGATGAAGGAAATATTACGGCAATTTGCAGCATACAATATTTGGGCAAATCAAAAAATAATAGAAACGCTGTTGAAGCTGCCACAATCTGATCTTAACAAAGAGGTGGACAGTAGCTTCAACACGCTAACTAAAACAGTCTATCATGTTTGGAGTGCGGAAGCAATATGGATCCAACGATTAGCATTAGTTGAACATCCGGATTGGGTTGAAAAGAATTTTTCAGGCTCTTTTAAAGAAAGCACCATCTTTTGGCAAAAAGTATCAAAAGAACTTATGCAATTTGTTGAAAAGCAATATAATGATGCTGCTTTCGAACATGTAGTTCAATACAATGACAGAAAGGGACAAATGCAAAAAAATCGGGTAGGTGATGTGTTGTTACATGTATTCAATCACTCTACCTTTCATAGAGGTCAAATGATTACCCAGTTGAGACAAGTAGGTGCAAAGACAATACCTAATACAGACTTGATTGCCTTTGCACGTTTAGCCAAAAAATAGCTACAAAGATTGTCTGAAAGGCATCTTGTATGCTATTACATTTTTTCCGGCATTCTAATTCCGCAAAGTTGCATGGCGTGACGAAGCACAGAAGCAGTCATGATGATGAGCATCAAGCGCAAGTGCTTTTTCTCTTCGTTTTCAGCTTTTGAAATACTTAGTTCGTCATAGAAAGAATTAAACTGTTGAGCTAATTGAAAACAATAGTTGCACAGTGCGGAAGGATTATATTCAACTGCTGCTGCTTGCAACACAGAAGGATATTGTTCTAAAGAAACAAACAATTTCTTTTCTGTCGGTAAGATGTCTTGAGAAAGTGCAAGTGGCTGAAAACGGCTGTTGTCGGGTACAAGCGGACAATTTTCCTTTCTAAGAATAGAGCATATACGAGCATGGGCATATTGAATAAACGTAGCCGTGAAGCCATGTAAATCAATAGACTCTTTCGGATCAAAAATCATTTTCTTTTTTGGATCAACCCGAAGTAAGTAAAACTTCAAGGCACCCATACCGATCGTTTCGTAGAGTTTGGTCAATTCATCGGTTGTAAACCCTTCGGTTTTACCGGCTTGTTCCGTTTGTTCTTTTGCTAACCGTACCATTTCATCCATCATATCATCAGCATCCACAACGGTTCCTTCTCTGCTTTTCATGCGTCCGGACGGTAGTTCCACCATTCCGTATGACAAGTGAAAGATACCGTCAGCGCATGGTTCGTTCAGCTTTTTTAAAATCAATTTCAGCACTTGCATGTGATAGTTTTGCTCATCTGCAATCACATAAATACTTTGTGCTAACTTAAACTCATCAAACTTCAATTTTGCCGTACCCAGATCTTGAGTGATATAAACCGAAGTGCCATCGCCGCGCAAAAGTAGTTTTTCATCTAATCCATCTGTCGTCAAATCAACCCAAACAGACCCATCCGCTTTTTTAAACAACACCCCTTTTTTCAGTCCATCTTCTACAATTTTTTTCCCTAATAAATACGTGTCACTTTCATAATACCATTTATCAAAATCAACACCCAGCCTACGATACGACACTTTAAATCCATCATAAACCCAACCATTCATAGTTTCCCATAAGGTGCGAGTTTCTGCATCGCCGGCTTCCCATTTCCTGAGCATTTCCTGAGCTTCTTTCATTATAGGAGCGTTTTTTTCTGCCTCCTCTTGAGTCATGCCCTTACTTACTCCTTCAGCTACTTCCAGTTTATAGACATCATTAAACTTCACGTAATAATCACCTACCAAATGATCACCTTTTATGCCTGCGTTTTGGGGAGTAGCATTGTTGGCATAACGCTTCCAAGCAATCATACTCTTACAAATATGGATACCTCTATCGTTTACCAAATTAGCTTTCACTACTTGGTTTCCTGCAGCTTTTAAAACTTCACCAGTTGCAAAACCTAGAAAAATATTTCTCAAGTGCCCAAAATGCAATGGTTTGTTGGTGTTGGGTGAAGAATACTCAACCATTACTCGATTATCTTGACGTGGAATTTCACCAAAATGAGGGTTGTTAAAATGATTCTGCAAAAAAGTAAACCATACAGAATCTTTTATTGTTAAATTTAAAAACCCACTCACAATTTGATAGGAAGAAACAATAGAACTGTTTGCCACCAAATGGTCGCCTATAAGGCTGCCCAAGATATCTGGTTTTTGGCGCAGTAGCTTTAGAAAAGGGAACAATACAATAGTATAATCTCCAGAAAATTCAGGTTTTGTTTGATTGACTGTAACTATGTTAACTGGAAAATCTATTTCCGGAAAAAGTTTGTGTAAAGTTTGTTCGGCAGCAAGTTTTAACTGAGCAGCAAGTGTCATTTCCATTCTGTATTTACAGCAAAAGTAATAGTAAACGCTTTCCTACTCTCTGATTGTGTTTTTATAGTGATTCGTAAGTTCATTGTAAAATATTGAAGCAGAGAAAAGGTGCGCCTGTAAAATGTTTTAGAACTGCTATCTTTGTTCGCCTTTAAAAAGGGAGAATGCCAAAGTTTATCCTCCCTCAAACAATAGGAAAATTTTATTCGATGAAGAAATTATTGCTTTCGCTTTTTGCTGCTATCAGCATTTTATCCCTGCAAAGCTGTTCTGAAGATTTTGAGGTAGCGGCACCTTACAAGCCGATGACTATTGTGTTTGGCATCTTGAATATGTCTGACACTGCTCATTATATCCGTATTCAAAAATCTTTTTTGGACGAACATAAAAATGCCTTTGACATGGCAAAGGTTTCCGATTCAAATTTTTTCAAAGAGTCGGACATATCGGTGGTTGTGAAAGAAATGAGTGGTTCAATCCTTTCGGCTCCGCCTATTCCTTTGACTCGAGTTGATATGAATCTGGAAGGATATCCAAAAGATTCAGGTACTTTTTTTAAAAGCCCCAACTATGCTTATAAGTTCAAATGGGCTATCAATCCTTCTCGCACATACCGGTTAGTGATAACCAATAAGGTAACTAATATTACGGATTCATCTGAAATTCGGGTGGTGGATGCCGGTCGTTTAGACCTTGCCGGTGGAAATATATTCCCTAAAAAATTGAGTTTCCCCATTTCTCAAAGTGGTCAAGTGTTGATGCTGTTTTTAGATCAAAGTATTGTAGGCAATGTAGATTATGTTGAAGCTGCTATTCGGTTTCGTTGGGTAAATAAAAACACAACTACCAACCAGGTTACGCGCGATTCGGCAGATTACACCTTTGCTACCATCAGTGGTGATGCGTTAAAAGATTTAAAACTACAAACGGAGGCATCTAACCTCTACCGCTTTTTGGCAGATGCCATGAAGCCAGCACCAATTGGTGTTGACCGTTATATGGACTCTTGTCGTATTCTGCTTTTGGGAACGGGAAAAGAGTATATCAATTATTTAACAACCGCTCAAATTCAATCAAGCGGCTTAACGTCCGGACAAATAAAACCACTTTATACCAATATTGTAGGAAAAGATGTTTTTGGACTTTATACTTCTGAGGCTAAAAAATACATTTCCAATGCCTACATAGATGACAATACACTCAATGCACTAAAAACCGATCCATTAACTACATCGCTTCGTATCATGGGTCGCCCAACGCCTTGACATAAATTCAATTAAATGCTGAAATTATTAGCCCCGATTGTCATCTCAATCGGGGCTATTGATTTTATTTGGCAGAACAAACTGACAATATTGCGGATGCAGGAGTGATGGCATATATGTTGCAAATAGTTTTCTGACAATTCAAAAAATCAGAAATTATATAACACAATACTATGGCAAAAATTATTGGCATTGACTTAGGAACCACCAACTCTTGCGTAGCCGTAATGGAAGGCAACGAACCCGTGGTTATTGCAAACGACGAAGGTCGCAGAACAACCCCATCGGTAGTGGCTTTTTTAAAAAATGGTGAGCGTAAAGTGGGCGATCCTGCAAAACGCCAAGCAATCACCAACCCTACCAACACCATCATGTCTATCAAGCGTTATATGGGTCGCCGTTTTGATGAAGTGAGCGATGAGATGACGCACAATTCTTATAAAATTGTAAAGGGTGACAACAATACACCTCGCGTAGATATCGAAGGTCGTCTTTACACGCCTCAAGAGATTTCAGCTATGATCTTACAAAAGATGAAAAAGACTGCTGAAGATTTTTTGGGTCAGGAAGTAAAAGAAGCGGTAATTACCGTGCCGGCATACTTTAATGATGCTCAACGTCAAGCAACTAAAGAAGCGGGCGAAATTGCGGGACTAAACGTTCGTCGTATCATCAACGAACCAACAGCAGCCGCACTTGCTTATGGATTAGATAAGCAGCATAAAGACTCTAAAATTGCTGTATTCGATTTAGGTGGTGGCACATTCGATATCTCTATCCTTGAATTGGGCGATGGCGTTTTTGAAGTTAAATCAACCAACGGTGATACCCACTTAGGCGGTGATGATTTTGATAAAGTGGTGATGGATTGGTTGGCAGATGAATTTAAGAAAGACGAAGCAGTAGATCTTCATAAAGATCCAATGGCTTGGCAACGTCTGAAAGAAGCTTCAGAAAAAGCAAAAGTTGAACTTTCTTCATCACAAGAAACCGAAATCAACTTACCTTATATCACAGCTGTGGATGGTGTTCCTAAACACTTAGTTCGTAAGTTGACTCGTGCAAAATTCGAACAACTTGCCGACACGCTTGTTGAGCGTACTCTTGAACCTTGTCGTCGTGCATTGAAAGATGCGAATCTGTCCACTTCCGATATTGATGAAGTGATTTTGGTAGGGGGATCTACACGTATTCCTAAGGTTCAAGAAGTAGTAGAAAAATTCTTTGGCAGAAAGCCGCACAAGGGAGTAAATCCTGATGAGGTAGTAGCTGTAGGTGCTGCCATTCAAGGCGGAGTTCTTACCGGCGATGTGAAAGATGTGCTATTATTAGACGTTACTCCACTTTCTCTGGGGATTGAAACAATGGGTGGTGTTATGACTCGATTGATAGAAGCTAACACAACCATTCCTACTAAGAAAAGTGAAGTGTTTTCTACTGCCAGCGACAACCAGCCAAGCGTTGAAATCAATGTGTTGCAAGGAGAGCGACCAATGGCTAAAGATAATAAAACATTAGGTCGGTTTATTCTTGATGGAATACCTCCCGCACCACGCGGTGTTCCTCAAGTAGAAGTGATCTTTGATATTGATGCAAACGGAATTCTTCACGTTACTGCAAAAGATAAAGGCACCGGAAAACAGCAAAATATTCGCATTGAAGCAGGTTCAGGTCTGAGCAAAGAAGAAATTGAGAAAATGAAAAATGAGGCTAAGGCAAATGAGGCAACCGACAAACAAGTGCGTGAAAGAATTGAAAAACTGAACATGGCCGACGGGCTTATCTTCAACTCTGAAAAGCAACTGAAAGAATATGGCGATAAGATTCCGGCAGATGAAAAAGCTAAAATTGAAACAGCATTGAATAGCCTAAAAGAAGCACACAAAGCTGAAAGCTTAGACGGTCTGGACAAGGCAATGGAAGAGCTGAACGCCGCATGGCAAGCAGCAAGCCAACACCTCTATAACGCACAACAACAACAACCGGGCGAAGAGCAAACGCAAACACATAATGCCGGAAATGATGGTGGTGTAGCTGATGCTGAATACGAAGAAGTGAAATAAGGATTCTGTTTCTTTTAAAAATTAAATAAGCGCATACCTTTTCGTGTGCGCTTATTTATTATTACACTAATAAACAATCAATTGGTTGCAACCTTCAGATATTGGCTTTATGTCAAGTTGGTTTTAGTATTTCATCAGCAGTCAACTGTAGTCTTGATTTAGTAGAGGCTAAAATTTTATAAAATACTTATGGATTTACGTTAGCCTGAACTAACACCATGGTATATATTATTTTTGACCAGTCACACCAACTTACTCAGAGTCTGTTGTATAGAGTGGGTTTCAGAAATTTTGCTGCCAAGCCTATAAACAAATTCTACTATTTCTGCTTGTCGTGTATTTGCATAATATTTTTCTTCCCTTATTTTTACAAAACCACATTTTTCTAAAACTTTTTGTGAACCAAAATTGTCAAAGGCAACTCGCCCAAAAATTGGTCTGATTGTTTCAATAGCGAGAAAATAGTTAAGTGAATTTGTAGCAATTCCTTTTCCCCAATGATTTCTATCTATCAAATAGGTAACTTCTACCTCGTTTTTCCTTTCAAATTTTGCAACACTACCAACGATAATATTATCAACTAAAATTGTCTGATTGTTTACAGTAGGGTCGTTCAATAATTTTAAGTATTTGGATAAATAGGCAGTTTTGTCTATAGTATTATTTGATGTAAATACCGCCAATCCATTTGCTTTTTTACCAAACTGAAATTGATAAAGTTGGTCTAAGTCTGCAATTACTGTTGGTCTAAGTTTTATGTCAAGTTTGTTGATTGTCATTTTATTTTCGTTGTTGTCCCAATTCACACTATAATTCCTCGTCTTTTCACTTTACCCAATCAGCCAAAGCAAAAGTTTCTTTTATCACAATCCTTCCATTCACTTCATGCACTGTTGCGCATTCAATAGTGGGGTCATGTTCAAAAAATAATATCCAATTGTTGGAAGCTGCTTCTTGCAAAATTCTTTTCTTTTCATTCAGCGTATCCAAAGGGCGCATATCATAAGCCATCACCCAAGGCATGGATATATGAGCCGCACTGGGAATCAGGTCTGCACAAAACAAAAGTGTTGTTCCATTAAAGTTGATTTGAGGCAGCATCATAGAATCAGTATGTCCGTTCACCACTCGAATCCGAATATCATCTATCCAACTCTCACCATCGTTTTTGTCAAGCAGGTGTAGCAGCCCTTCATGTTTGGTTAAGGGCAAAATGTTTTCTTTAAGAAAGGATGCCTTTTCTCTTTCATTAGGGTGTGTTGCACTGTCCCAATGTTTTTGATGGCTCCAATAAGTAGCTTTTGAAAAAGCAGGAACAAGCTGCTCGCCTTCACGTTTAATAGCTCCACCACAATGGTCAAAATGAAGGTGGGTAAGGAATACATCGGTTATGGCATTTGCATCAAACCCATTTTTGGCAAGATTTCGTGCAATGCTATCTTCGCCATGTGGATGATAATGACCAAAAAACTTGGAATCTTGTTTATCGCCCATTCCGGTGTCAATCAAAATTAGACGATTGTTGTGTTCTACTAACAAACAACGCATTGCCCAACTGCACATATTGTTTTCATCAGCAGGATTGGCTTTTTGCCACATGGATTTTGGAACCACGCCGTGCATAGCTCCGCCATCAAGCTTAAAATAACCGGCATTAATGGAATATAGTCGCATAAAAAAGTAAAAATCGTTTATCGAAAATGTATCGCTTTTCTCATGGCAAGATACAAAACGAACAAACCTGCTGCAAAGAATACTATCAATGCCAGAATGCTATTGCGCATGGAGCCTGTCCATTCTTCTATAAAACCAAAGGAAAACATACCTATGACAATGGCAATTTTTTCGGTAACATCAAAAAAACTAAAGAAAGATGCCGTGTCTGTAGTTGGTGGCATTAGTTTGGAATAGGTGCTTCGGCTCAGGGATTGAATGCCCCCCATAACGATACCAACTGCTATTGCCGTAATGTAGAACTGGGCTGCGTTTTGAACAAAATAGGCATAGATACAAATGAAAATCCAAAATAGCACCACCGCAAAAAGCACTTTTAAATTTCCAAATTTCTCCGACAATTTTGCCATCAGATATGCTCCGGCAATTGCTACTAACTGAATGATGAGAATGGTGGAAATAAGCTGTGTTGTATCTAAACGCAATTCTTTGCTGCCAAATATAGTTGCCGCAAGCATAACGGTTTGCACACCCATACTGTAAAAGAAAAAGGCTCCTAAAAATGTCCTTAAAACAGGTAGGTTTTTTAATTGAGTAAATACTTTTTTCAATTCATGAAAGCCATTGACGAAAACATTATGACCCGGATGTTCTCCTGATAGTTTACTTTCCGGCAAAACAGCCAAAGGAATATGGGCAAAACCAAACCACCAAATGCCAACTAATAAAAATGAAAAACGCGAAGCATCGCCTTCATTATATATACCCAATCCATGAAACCAATCAGGCTTGAATACAAACACAAAGCATATCAATTGTAGCAGCACACTACCAACATATCCGTATGCAAATCCTTGCGCACTAACCCGATCTCTGTCTTGCGCGACGGCAATTTCAGGTAGAAAAGCATTGTAAAATACCAAACTGCCGCAATAGCCAACTGCTGCAATAGCAAAGAAAATAATCCCTGCTTCAATTCTATTTCCGTCAAAAAAATATAGTCCGGCACAAGCGGCAGAACCAATGTAGCAAAAGATGCGCATAAATCGCTTTTTATTCCCCTGATAGTCGGCAATAGAAGATAGAATGGGAGACAAAATTGCGATGAACAAATATGCAGCCGCCAATGCATAGTCAAACAAAGCTGTGTTGGTAAATGATTTACCCAAAAAACGAACTTGGTCACTTATTATTTGACTTCCCTTTTTTTGAGTTGTTACCGATGTATAATATGCAGGAAAAATGGTTGAGGTAATGACGAGATTGTAAGCACTATTTGCCCAATCATACATAGCCCAAGCACGATGATTTTTTTTGGTATTTGTCGTGTGCATCTTGGGCGAAAAGTAAGGAATCTGTCAAAAGAAAAAGCCATTGAATGAAAACAAGGTTCCCAACTCAACGGCTAATCCACCTTATGTTTTTTATACTTAAAGAGTCAATCCGAATTGATCAGAAACCTCTTGAGCTAATTCATAGCCTGCATCAGCATGACGGATAACCCCCATTGCCGGATCGTTGTGCAGCACGCGGTGTAATCTTCTGGCAGCATCTTCTGTGCCATCAGCCACTATGACCATGCCTGCATGTAGGGAGTAGCCCATTCCTACACCGCCACCATGATGAAAGCTCACCCAACTGGCACCACCTGCCGTATTGATCAGTGCATTAAGGATAGGCCAGTCGGCAACAGCATCAGAACCGTCTTTCATAGCTTCTGTTTCTCGATTGGGAGAAGCTACAGAGCCGGTGTCTAAATGATCGCGACCTATAACTATCGGTGCTTTTACTTTACCAGTTTTCACCAATTCATTGAATAAAATTCCTGCTTTCTCACGCTCACCCATTCCTAACCAGCAAATACGAGCTGGCAATCCTTGAAAGGCAATTTTTTCTCTGGCCATTTTTAACCAACGGTGTAACCCTACATTGTCGGGAAACAACTCCATCAAAGCTTGATCGGTTGTGTAAATATCTTCCGGATCGCCGCTTAATGCAACCCAACGAAATGGACCCTTCCCTTCACAAAATAACGGGCGGATGTAGGCCGGAACAAAGCCGGGAAAATCAAAAGCATTTTTTACACCCCGTTTGTCGTGTGCTTGTCCACGAAGGTTATTGCCATAGTCAAAAGTAATAGCTCCTCGTTTTTGCAAGGCCAGCATTTGAAGCACGTGTTGCGCCATGGTGTCGAGCGAACGCTTGGTATATTCTTCAGGATTAGCACTACGCAAGGCATTGGCTTCTGCTACGGAAAGCCCGGCAGGAAAATATCCTATCAACTCATCGTGTGCAGAAGTTTGGTCTGTAAGGGTATCGGGAGTGATATTTCGATCTAATAATCGCTGCAACAGATCAACTACATTGCAACAAACTCCAATAGAAACAGCTTCACCCTTGGCTTTAGCTTCTAAGGCCCAATCAATACTTTCATCAATGTCTTTAGTCCATTTATCCAGATAGCGTGTTTCTATTCGCTTTTCTATTCGCCATTCTTCCATTTCTGCCGCTAAGGCCACACCTTCGTTCATGGTGATAGCAAGCGGCTGTGCACCACCCATGCCGCCTAAACCGGCGGTAACATTTAACGTGCCTTTTAACGACCCTTTAAAATGCAGGTTTGCTAATGATAAATAGGTTTCATAAGTGCCTTGAACGATTCCTTGAGAACCAATATAAATCCAGCTTCCGGCAGTCATTTGACCATACATCATCAATCCTTTAGCTTCCAACTCCCGAAATGTTTCCCAATTAGCCCATCGTCCAACAAGATTGGAGTTGGCAATCAAGACACGCGGTGCATCTTTATGGCTGCGAAGTATGCCTACCGGTTTCCCGCTTTGCACCATCAATGTTTCGTCTTCGTTTAATGTTTTAAGAGCTGATAAAATTTTATCAAAGCTTTCCCAGTTGCGGGCTGCCTTGCCAATACCACCATACACGACCAGATCTTCAGGACGTTCGGCTACTTCCGGATCCAAATTATTTTGAATCATTCTAAATGCTGCTTCTGCTACCCAATTTTTGCAGTTGAGTTGGTTTCCTCTTGGAGCAGTGATGACACGCTTTGCAGTTGTTGTGGACATAAGAAAAAAAGATTAAAAATAAGGGAGTTACAAAGGTATGAAACGATAAAACATCGAGTTTTAGGAAAGTGTATTCCGGGGCAATTTTTGAATTGCAATTGTCAGTTGATTTAGCATTTCGGATTCTGTCATTTCTTGCTTTTGAAATTTGGTTCCCGTTACTTGTTCAAACAATTCTATGTAGCGAGCAGAAATATTTTGCACTACCTCATCCGTCATAGCCGGAATATGCTGACCTTCTTTCCCTTGAAAGCCATGCTCCATCAGCCATTCGCGAACAAATTCTTTAGATAATTGCTTTTGTTGTTGATCATTTTTTTGCCTTTCTTCAAATCCATCCAGATAAAAGTATCGAGAGCTATCGGGCGTATGAATCTCATCAATTAAGTAAATCACGTTGTCTATTTTCCCAAATTCATATTTGGTATCTACCAAAATCAATCCGCGTTGGTGTGCTATTTCTTTGCCTCTTTGAAACAAAGCCAGAGCATATTTTTCTAATTGCTCATAGTCGTTTTTAGAAACCAGTCCGCGTTGAATGATTTCTTCACGAGAAATATCTTCATCATGCCCTTCGTGTGCTTTGGTAGTTGGTGTAATGATAGGCTGTGCAAAAAAATCATTCTCTTTCATGCCTTCCGGTAGCGAAACACCACAAAGTTCACGTTTCCCCGACTTATATGTTCTCCAGGCATGCCCAGTTAGGTTTCCGCGCACCACCATTTCTACCGGAAAAGTTTGGCATTTATAGCCAATAGTAGCATTGGGTAGGGGTGTACTGATTTTCCAATTGGGGATAATGTCTTTTGTGGCATCTAAAAAATGGGCAGCTATCTGATTGAGAACTTGCCCTTTGTAGGGAATTGGGCGAGGTAATACCACATCAAAAGCAGAAATCCGATCGCTCACAATCATAGCAAGAAAGGTATCAGAAATGAAGTACACATCGCGCACCTTTCCTTTGTAGTAGGCTGTTTGGTTAGGAAGTTGAAGCATGAACCTTATGAAATGAAGTGCAAAGATAAAGCAGGAAACAGGTGATTGACCCCACCAAATTTATAGGGTAGGGTAAAAAACATTAACATTTATCACCAAACTCATTTCTTTTGTTGTATGTCTTTCTTGTTTGATACCCACTAATAGATTTTTTGTTCACGCTTTAAATTCACTATTATGGTCATGCCAATCATTATTTCCCTTGGTTCGCTTTTTCTACTTATCGGCAGCATCGCTTTCTTCGTTATTAGGTGGAAAAAAGAAATTGCCCGAGAGGCAAAAAATAGAATTGCCTTTAAATAAAAAAAGACCCAACATTATTGTCGGGTCTGACTTTTTAAAAGTAAAGATGTCCTTACAAGCGCGCTTTTACGTTGGCGATATCTGCCAAACGCTTTTCGGCTATTATCATGGCTGCGGCTTGTGTATGAATTTTTTCCGTTTCTGAAAGCTGGAAAATATCCAATGTACGGTCGTAAATCTTATTCACATTACCCATTACTCTTTCACGGTTATAACCATCCAATTCGGCAGCTACATTGATTAGACCACCGGCATTGATTAAGAAGTCGGGTGCATAAATAATGCCTTTTTCAATCAACATCGGGCCATGTACATTTTCATCGGCTAATTGGTTGTTGGCAGCACCGGCTATTATGGGGCATTTCATTTTATTGATGCTTTCCGTATTCAAGGTAGCTCCTAATGCACAAGGGGCATACACATCCATCTCCATATCAAATAGCTTACTACCCTCTATTACTTCTACTGTACGAAACTTTTCTACGGTCTCTTTCAACTTAGCTTCGTTAATATCGGTAATAAAAACTTTGGCTCCCTCCTCTATTAAATGTCCGACTAGATATTGTCCAACATGGCCAACGCCTTGCACTACAACTCTTTTGCCAGTTAAACTATCATTTCCCCAAACCTTTTTGGCGGAGGCTTTCATACCTACAAAAACGCCATAAGCTGTAAATGGAGAAGGGTCACCGCTACCACCCATATATTCCGGCACACCGGTTACATGTTGCGTTTCAAGCGCAATGTATTCCATATCACGGGCAGATGTGTTGACATCCTCAGCGGTGATGTATTTGCCATTCAGACTGTCCACAAACTTGCCATAACGGCGCCATAAAGCTTCTGTTTTTTGTGCTGGATCGGCTACTATCACAGCCTTACCGCCTCCTAAATTCAAACCGCTGATGGCTGCTTTATAGGTCATGCCACGGCTCAGCCGTAGTGCATCAATAATGGCATCATTATGACTACTGTAATTCCAAAGGCGGGTGCCTCCTAAAGCGGGACCAAGTGTGGTATTGTGAATAGCAATGATGGCGTTCAAGCCTGAATGTGGATCATGGCAGAATACAACCTGCTCATGTCCCATTTGCTGCATGTGCTCAAATACAGACTGCTGCATGAAATGTTTTTTTAAAATTTGGTTGCAAACCTAATTCAAAATCTGGTTGAAAGAAACATCTTAAAATAATATAGCGGCTGATTGTGGTTAGCACCATACCTAAAAAAGTAAATATAAAATAGGCGTTATTATTATGTGTTTCAGAATGACTGTTGAGTCTTTTAAAATTGATGCGCCTATTCCTATATAGTACTCATTGCTTTTCAAATTTTCATTAGTTCAGAATGTACAAAAGATTTGCACAATACCCACACACTTTTAAAAAAATATTTAAGCCTATCGCTGCACGACCAACTTCTGCACCTGCTGCTGACCATTGGCGCGGAGGGTAACAAAATACAGACCGTTTGCCAAGCCCGAAAC
>JAFDXP010000042.1 GCA_018267875.1 Bacteroidota bacterium
ATCTTTATGTCTTTTAAATCGCTTCATGTTTATTGAATTATGCCATAAAGATACTATTATTCAACATTATACACAAACCAAATAACATAATGCATTGTTAATGTTGGTTTTTAGAGGTGCCCTAAAGAATTAGGTCCTGGACTATTAGAAAGCGTATATCATCGTTGCCTATACTATGAATTGAACCTAAGAGGAATCAATTTTCAGTCAGAATTGATAGTGCCTATAGAATACAAAGAAATGGAGTTGGATGCCCAACTTCGTTGTGATTTTTTTGTTGAAAATGCTATTGTTGTTGAAATAAAAGCCGTACAAGAGGTACTACCCATACACGAAGCACAACTTATTTCGTATATAAAACTTTTGAAAGTACCCAAAGGAATTCTAATCAATTTTCATGTAACTCAGCTTTTTAAAGAAGGACAAAAAACCTATGTTAATGAATTATTCAGAAATTTACCCGAATATTAGCGTGTAATAAACCAAATAGAAGCATAGAAAACCTATGTTACCTAATGTTCCTATGTGGTTGGTATAATAACTCCCACAGGAGCATGCAACACTCAGAAAAATCTATATTTTCTATGTGGTTATAAAAAATAAAAAAATGAAAATAAAATTCAAATTAACCCTAGCCGTTGGCTTACTGTTTGTAATGATAGCCGCACTTACAGCCATCAGTGCCATATACATCAATCGTTTGTCGGGCGATGCCAAAAATATCATCAAAGACAATTACAATTCCGTTTCCTATAGCCGTGAAATGTTGATTGCTTTGAATAACAACATCACCAACGAACAAGAAAAAGATAGGTTTATTCAAAATCTTGAAAAAGAAAAACAAACTATCACTGAAATTGGCGAAAAAGAATTGGCAGATAAGATTAATTTGAAATTTGAAAAACTACAAGATAACCCTAATGATAGTGCTTTGTTGCAAACCATCCGAAAAGACATTACGGATGTGATGTTGCTCAATATGCAAGCCATACAAAAGAAAAGTGCAGTGGCTGATGAAACCGCAAAAAGTTCCATCATTATTATTTCCGTGGTGGGTACTTTTTGTTTTCTGATTGCCTTTACCTTATTGGTCAATTTGCCTTCTAATATTGCCAATCCCATCAGCGAACTCACCAACAGCATCAAGCAAATTGCCAATAAAAACTATTCCGAAAGAGTACATTTTGAGAGCAGTAGTGAGTTTGGTGATTTGGCAAAATCTTTCAATACCATGGCACAAAAATTACAAGAATACACCAGTAGTAATTTGGAAAAACTGTTGATGTCTAAAAAACGAATAGAAACGCTCATCAACAATATGAGTGAACCCGTTATTGGCTTAGATGAAATGAAAAATATTCTATTTATCAATGATGAAGCCTTAAAGATTTCGGGCTTAAAAAGTGAAGAAGTTATAGGAAAACCAGTACAGGAAATTGCCGTGTATAACGATTTGATTCGCTCGCTTATTCAGGATTTATTTCAACCTACTCTATTGGTAAAAGAGAAAAAACAACCCATAAAAATATATGCCGATAACAAAGAAAGTTTCTTTGAAAAAGAAATGGTATCCATCAAAATTACACCCACAGGCGAAGAAATTGAAAAGCATATTGGCGATGTAATTGTACTGCGAAATGTAACCACTTACAAAGAATTGGATTTAGCCAAAACAAACTTTATAGGCACTGTGTCTCACGAATTTAAAACACCAATTGCTTCTATAAAAATGAGTTTGCAGCTCTTGGAAAATGAGCAAATAGGTACCATGAATGAAGAGCAAAAAGAACTCATTACCAGCATAAAAGACGATGCCAACCGCTTGCTCAAATTCACGGGAGAACTACTCAATATGACCCAAGTAGAAAGTGGTTCCATTCAACTGGAAATGAAACCCACCGATACTACTGAAATTATCAGTTATGCCTTGAATACGGTAAAACAAAGTGCCGAGCAAAAGCAAATAAAAATAGAATTAAACATTGCCCATCATTTGCCCAAAGTAATTGCCGATCAAGAAAAAACTGCTTTGGTGATTACCAATCTGCTGACCAATGCCATTCGATATTCGCACGAAAATTCTACCATTATTATAGAGGCAAAAGAAAGTGATAACAAAGTAAAAATATCCGTTATAGACAGCGGACAAGGCATTGCACCAGAATATCTCGATAAAGTTTTTAATCGTTATTTTCGTGTTCCCGGCATCAAAAAAGAAGGCACAGGGTTAGGGTTAAGTATCAGCAAAGAATTTATAGAAGCACAAGGAGGAACCATTGCAGTAAAAAGTGAACTAGGAAGTGGAAGCCAGTTTACAGTGGAGTTGATTAGAGCATAAAGAATAAAAATAGCAATGACTTAATGAAACTGAAAATACAATAAATTATTACGCCTTAATAGAATTGATAATTTACAATAGCGTGTTTTTATTAAGTATTTCACACTGTTAATTATTTATGCATTATAATCATAGCATAAAGTTGAATATGTTCACTAATATCATATTGCGATAAATGATTAGTTTTTTATTTGGGCAAAAGCAAAAATATGACCATCTAAGTCTGAAAAATAACAAACCTTATCACCCCAATCTCTATCTTTTATAGAACTGATAAGCTTGCCCCCAATACTGATTGCATGTTCAAACTCACATTCAATATCCTGTACATATAAATACAACTCACACCTTGGAATGCCGTTTCCTAAATCAGGGTGGGGTGTTTTATTAGAAAGTATTTTTGTGATTCCCTTGTTAGGCATTAATCCTAATTTGCAGTTTTCAGCCAAAGTAAACTCTGTTATCCCGGGAACATGTAGGCTCGGGCTTTGTCGAAACAGTTTTGAATAAAAATCCGTACTTGATTCTTGATCATTTACATACAATATGAACTCAATAAAGGGAAAGTTGTTCATGAACAAAAAGGTTGTTTTCTATTCTAAGAAGTTTTTAAAAATAATACATTTGACAACAAGACAAGGAGGGAAATATTTCGATCAAATTAACGCAAGCTATGTCTTAGCTTAAATTTTTCAGATGATGCTAAATTACTTGCCCAAAAGCTGTCTAATTACGACTTTTGAAGTATGGCTCCTCAAGTAAATTTGAATTTTAGGTTGTATTTTTCTGTGATGTTGATACTCATTTCCTTGTTTGCGAAAGCGCAAGAGGAAGTTCAACCAGTTTCAATTTTTTCAGGTGGAATAACTGTAGGAGGAAATGTATCACAATTGATAGGTGATGCTTATAGTGGTTTTCATAAGTTAGGTTGGAATGTTGGTCCGGTAGTGGATGTACGATTATATTCTGTATTGCATGGAAATATGGAGTTTTTGTATTCACAACGAGGTTGTCGAGGGGTCCGTCAAATTAATAGCCAGTATGTAGGAGCAATGTTTGAAAAATATTATGTTGATCTCAATTATTTTGAAGTGCCTATTCAATTGATTGTTCAATACAAACCTAAATGGAATGTAGGTGCAGGCATTTCCTATTCTCGGCTCATCAAAAGCAAGGAAGATTTATATTCTGACCAACCCTATAATCTTGATTCTTCCTTATTTGCTTTTCAAAATGAAGATTGGGCGTTTTTGGTGGGAGGAAGCTATCAATTTTTCAAAAATTGGAGCGTCAATTTGCGCTACCAACAATCATTTCGTCCAATTCGAAATTGGTATCAAGTTCCCGTTGGATTAGGAAGCGGAAATCAATTCAATAGTTGGTTTACATTGAAGTTGATTTACCTATTTTCTTTCAGTGACCAGAATGTGAAGTAGCTAAGAAGTACTAATTCATCAATAGTAAATTGACGCTTCGTTGCAATATATTGAAGGCTATTTCTGCCATCATATTTTCTTTGTCTAAAGTTGGATTTACCTCAGTGATTTCAAAACAACAGATTTTGTGGTTTTGCATGAGCGATGCAAGCATGTCTTCTGCTTCACGCTCGCGCAAACCGTTAATGACAGGCGTTCCGGTGCCTCGCGAAATAGAACTATCTAAGCAATCAACATCGAAAGAAACATAGATATCATCACAATTGCTAAGGTGCATAAGTGTTTGGCGAACTACATTTTCAACTCCTTTTCTACGCACTTCTTGAACCGGAATTACTTTGATGTTGTATTTTTTGATGATCGCTTCTTCTTCTTTTTCAAAATCTCGCAAAGCTATGAAGACAATGTCTTCCGGATGAATTTTAGGAGAAAGTTCACCGATGCTTTTTAGTTTTTCCCACAAACCAATTGTTTTTTCATCGGGGCTATGTACTTGATGGTCTTTATTGTCTTCTGCTAAGGCTGTAGCAAGCGGCATTCCGTGCATATTGCCTGATGGAGTTGTGTAGGGTGAATGTAGGTCCGCATGTGCATCAATCCATACAACGCCTAATCGGTTTTGTGGGCGAGCCATTCTAACGCCTGCAATAGTGCCACCGGCTGTGCTATGATCGCCGGCAAGAACCAATGGAAACAAGCCGGAGCGTAAGGTGTCTGAAACGCTTTTGGCTACTCTTTCATACATCGTCAACACACCATGAATTCGTTTGGCATAGGGAGATTGTACGGGTTCATAGAGTAATTGATTTTCGGTTTCAACACGTTCTACAGGGAAGTTTACAAAAAAGCTACTCATGAAATCTAATGCAGCAATTTGTATGGCATCAATACCTAAGCTGGCTCCTCGTGTACCAGCTCCTATTTCTGATTTAACTTCAATTATCTTGATGTTTCTCATAGACCGTCAAAGATAGAGAAACCTTTCTCGTCTCATGTAAGTTGTTTGTTTTTTTACTGCTTTTGATGGGTGCAGTAAATAGCTTACTTATTTTTGCATTTCATGTCAAAACGGTATTTTTTGGAGGTGGTGTATGATGGTACACAGTTTCATGGTTCTCAATTACAAGGGAATTTGCCCACTGTTCAGTATTGCATCAATATGGCATTGTCCACACTGCTTCGAAAGCCGGTGTTGAGTTTTGGTGCCAGTCGAACAGATGAGGGTGTTCATGCTTTAAGCAATTTTTATCACTTTGACTGGAACGATGATTTACACCCGCATTTTCATTATAAGATCAATGCGATTCTTTCTCCTGCTATTTCAGTAAAAAATATTTTCAGTTGTGTAGAAGAAACGCTGAACGCTCGATTTGACGCAGTTTCACGTTCGTATAGGTACAAAATTTACAACCAAAAAAACCCCTTTTATCAACTTCGAGGATATTATTTTCCCTACAAACTACATGCAGATTTACTGAATCAAACAGCTGCTATAATCCGCTCCCAGACATGTTTTGAGAGCTTTTCAAAAAGAAACACACAATCCAAAACATTCAATTGCCAAATTTTTGATAGCTTTTGGGAACAAGTTGACGATCAACTTCATTTTGTTGTACGAGCCAATCGGTTTTTACGGGGAATGGTGCGTGGGTTGGTAGGAACGCAATTACAAGTTGGAAGAGGAAAAATATCTGTAAGCCAATTTCAATCCATAGTTGATGCCCATGATTGCACTCAAGCTGATTTTAGTGTACCCGGGCATGGATTATATTTAGAGGAGATTCGCTATCCTCAAGACAGTATTCATTTGTTAGATCTAATGTAAGTTGCGTTTTATGTAGCGTAAGTTAGTTTCCCATTTAATATTTTAGCTGGTTCTGTATAACTATGTTCTTGCGATTTTCCTTCACTCATAATGTGTAGTACAAGCCATCCTATACTTTTTAAATAGTCGGAAACCATAGAACGGTGACAACGCCACCAAACAGCTTCTGAACACATCATGGCGGTTTTGTTTTGTCTTGCAATTCTTTCTAAATTTTCTATCCCAAATGCGTATTCGGGTGTTTCCATATAATCTGCATATCCTCGAAAAGAGGCATTGTGCCAAGCCGTATTATGGGAGTCTTTTTTAGTTTTTCGCAACCCGCCAAGATCTGCTAAATGAATATAATCAATACCTGCTTGTGGTAGAGAAATAGCTAAATTTTCTTTATCGAATTGAGGAAATTTTCGAGAGCCCGGCAAACTTCGAATATCTGCTAAAAGCTCTATGGAAAAGGATTGAAGCATAGCTATGAATTGATCTATACTATGAGTGGAATGACCGATTGTATATATAGTTGGCGTTGAGTGGAGTTTCATAGTTATGGTGATAAAATGGTGAGGTATTTATCTATAAATTCTTGTCGCTCGTGAAATTTATATTGCTGAATATATCGTGGATGTTCTAAAACTTGCATTTTGGAAAACAGCTTTTGATCGCGATTTATTTTTTCTAAAAACTGTGCATTTTTTCTTCCTAATACATACACTACATTAGTGTCTAAACCAAGGCTAATATGCTTTTTCAACGACTCAATCATAAATGGTTTAACCATTTCAAACAAAATAGGGTCATCATAATAATTAGCATTTAACCATTGCCTTTTTGAACTAAGACGAATGATGGCTAGCGGAAAAGGAGAGTTAATATAAAATTGTTGATAAAATTCAACTGCGCCACCAAACTGTGCTATCATGTCGTACATAAACACAGAAGACACTTCATGCGTGTGAGCTGAATTCATGACAATGCCACAAGCTTGTTCTAATCGTTTTGTGTCGGTAAATGGAACGCCCGTAACGCCCGCCCCGTGCCTGCTCGGGTTGATGCCGATGATAAATTTTCGCTGTTGAGAATCGGAATAATATTTATGATAAAAGGCGGCCATTACCTTTGCTGTTTCTGGGTTTTCAACATAAGGGTTTAGTACGCTAAAGTTTGTCGGAAGCTGACCGCCATAAGTTAGTTTTGTATTGAAATCAATTACCCTTTCGCCAAAAGTCTTATGCTTCATTATTTATCAAAATTACGAGCTTGAAAATGGTCAAAAAAGAGATTTGATTATTCTTCATCAAGCTTAGTTCATTTTAAAAAGACATCGAAAATATTCTTTCAAATCATAAGCAGAAATAAACAGAGAAAACAGGAGTTGTCAAATTTTTTATCTTGCGACATCAATGAGTACAGAGACCAATTCTATTTTAGGTTTAAAAATGCCAACTGATCCAAGATGGGTGGATCTTGCTTCTATTTCTTTAGAAGAAATATTAACCGATCATGCCTTTTGCGAACAAAAAGCCGCAACACAATGTATATCATTGATTCAACGATATTCTGACAAACCCGAATTGGTTAATGCACTTTCGCCAATCGTTACAGAAGAATGGGGACATTTTAGAATGGTTTGGGCAGAGATGAAAAAACGTGGTTTTGCTTTAAGTCGCCAGCGAAAGGATGATTATGTAAATCTTTTGTTGCAACATGAGCCAAAAGGAATTCCTCCTGAAGAAAAATTATTGCACAAGTTGATGATTTGTGCATTAATTGAAGCTCGTAGTTGCGAACGGTTTCGATTACTTTCAGAAGGGTTAGCCGAGGAAGCTTTGAAGAAATTTTATTACAAATTTATGGTTTCAGAAGCGGGGCACTATCGTTTGTTTATTGAACTTGCTGAGCAATATTTTCCTGAAACGCAAGTTCGTAATACTTGGAAACTATGGTTGTCCATAGAAGAGAAAATTTTGGAAATGCTTGCCCCGCGCGGTGATCGGATGCACTGATTCTGGTGATCCGTTAAAGTAGTTCTTTTAGTTTTTCAATCACCTGATCCACTTCTTGTTTTGTGTTGTTTTTAGAAAAGGAAAACCGAATGGGCACTTTGTTTTCAGATGCTCCATTGTAAATGGCTTTGATGACATGACTTACAGAATTTGCACCACTACTACAAGCGCTACCGCCACTTACACAAATGCCTGCCATATCAAGACTAAATAGAAGCATTTCACTTTTCTCTGTTTTTGGAAAAGAAACGTTTAACACAGTGTAAAGGCTACTGCCATGTGCATCTCCATTGCATTGAGCAAGTGGGAAAGAGTCTGTAATTTGTTGGCACATGTAGCTTTTTAGTTCAGCAATATGCTTACTATCTGTTTCATATTGCTGCATGGCTAAATCTAACGCTTTAGCAAAACCAACAATGCCGTATAGGTTTTCTGTTCCGGCACGCATATTTCGCTCTTGTGAACCACCCTGTAGTAAAGGGTTTATTTTTATGTTGCTATTTACATACAACATTCCAACCCCTTTAGGTCCATGAAATTTATGTCCGGCTGCCGAAACAAAATCAACATGAAAGCTTTGTAAATCAATAGGGTAGTGTCCGATAGTTTGAACCATATCACTATGGAAAATAGCTTGATGTTTTACACAGAGTTCACTAACTGCTTTAATTTTTAAAAGATTGCCAATTTCATTGTTGGCGTGCATTAAGGTAACTAAAGATTTTTCATGGTTTTTAAGCAAATTTTCTAAATCAACTAAGTCAATATGTCCATCATTTTTCAATTTCACATAGCTTAATTGAATTCCTTCCTTTTTTGCCAAATTCTCTACAGTATGCAGTGTAGCATGATGTTCAATAGGCGAAGTGATGATATGTTTACATCCAAGATCATGTACTGACGCAAAAATAGCAGTATTGCTGCTTTCGGTTCCGCCGGAAGTAAAAAAAACTTCACCAGGTGTACAATTCAATAGTTTGGCTACTACTTTTCTAGCACTTTCTATTGCCATTTTTGTTTCTCTACCATAAGAATAAATGGAAGAAGGGTTTCCAAATTTTTCAGTAAGATAGGGCATCATAGCTTGAAGTACTTCAGGGTCGAGTGCGGTAGTTGCGGCGTTGTCAAAATAAATACGCTCCATAAATTTCTTAAAAAAATTAGTGTGCAAAATTACGAAGAAAATGTAGGAACAAGTTTGTGAAATGAGCCCAATATTCATCGCCTGCATTACATTGAACATTTGAGTGTCGCTTTATCCTGAAATTATGAAAGATGCAAATAGTAGGCTATCCGAAAATTAAAGATTCTATTATTGGGTTTTAGACGTATGTTGCTTTGAGCTTTTTCAAGTACGTATCTTTAACAAGTATTTTTTTCAAATCAATTTTTCATGAAGTCAATCCTTCTTACAACTGCATTATTATCACTCATGACAAGTGTGGAAATGAAAGCCCAAAGCGGCTTTTCCGGCAAATATCCGGCTACTAAAAAAACTAACCAATCCGATGTGTTTTTTGGCACCAAAGTAGCAGACCCTTATCGTTGGCTGGAAGACGACAGAAGTAAAGAAACAGCCGAATGGGTTTCGGCTGAAAATAATGTTACCAATGAATATTTAGATCGAATTCCTTTTCGCAATGCTATTCGGGATCGTTTGACTGCCCTATGGAATTACGAAAAATATTCAGCACCGTTTAAAGAAGGTGTTTTCACTTATTTCTATAAAAATAATGGACTTCAAAATCAATCGATCCTATATAGACAAAAGACAGGAGGTGTGCCTGAAGTTTTTCTGGATCCAAATAAGTTTTCAGCGGATGGAACTACATCCCTTGCCGGAATTGAGTTTTCAAAGGATGGTTCATTATGCGCTATTCAAATTTCTGAAGGTGGTAGTGATTGGAGGAAAGTAATTATTTTGAATACAACTTCCAAAAAACAAATTGATGATACGTTACGCGATGTTAAATTTAGTGGTTTATCATGGAAGGGAAATGATGGTTTTTATTATAGCAGTTATGATAAACCCAAAGGCAGTGAATTGTCGGAAAAGACACAAATTCACAAATTGTATTATCACCAATTAGGGACAAAACAATCGGAAGATAACTTGATTTTTGGAGGAGAATCTATGCCACGCCGTTATATTGGCGGCATCGTAACAGAAGATCAGAATTTCCTCATTATTACTGCTGCAAATGCTACATACGGTAACGAACTGTATATTCAAAACCTAACTATGGGCAAGGCTCCCATTATGCCAATTGCAACGGGTTTTGATTATGAACAAGATGTTGTTTATTCTGACAAAGGAAAACTTTACATTGTTACCAATAGAAATGCCCCAAACAGAAAGTTAGTAACTGTTGATGCTGCCGACCCTAAGCCTGAAAAATGGAAAGACTTGATTGGGCAAACTGAATTTCCTTTAACCATTACTACCTGTTCTGGGAAAATATTTGCACAGTACTTGAAAAATGCTGTTTCAGAAGTTGTTCAATATGATTTGAATGGCAAGAAAGAAAAAGAAATTAAACTTCCTGGACTTGGCTCTGCCGGCGGCTTTAGCGGGAAACGCAACGATAAAGAAATCTATTTTTCTTTCACTTCTTATGTCTATCCTTCCACCATATTTAAGTATGATGCCGCTACCGGAAAATCTGCCATTTTCAAAAAGCCTACTGTAAAGTTTAATCCTGAAAAATTTGAAAGCAAACAAGTTTTCTATCCTTCAATTGATGGCACAATAATACCGATGATTATTACTTATAAAAAGGGATTGGAATTGAATGGTAACAATCCGTTGATGCTTTATGGTTATGGTGGATTCAATGTTAGCATCACACCCAGTTTTAGTGTAAGCAATTTGGTATTTATGGAAAATGGAGGAGTGTATGCAGTTGCTAATATTCGTGGTGGTGGCGAGTTTGGAGATAATTGGCATAATTCCGGCACCAAAATGCAAAAACAAAATGTATTTGATGATTTCATAGCCGCTGCTGAATATCTTTTTGCTCAACACTATACCTCCAGAGAGTTTATCGCCATTTCAGGTGGTTCCAATGGTGGCTTATTGGTTGGAGCTTGCATTACTCAGCGTCCGGAATTGTTTCGTGTAGCCTTTCCTGCAGTGGGTGTTTTAGACATGTTGCGCTATCACAAATTCACGGCAGGCGCAGGTTGGGCTTATGATTATGGAACTGCTGATGATAGCAAAGCTATGTTTGAATATCTCTACAAATATTCACCTGTGCATAATGTACGAAGCGAAACCTGCTATCCTTCCACAATGGTGATGACCGGCGATCATGATGATAGGGTAGTACCTGCTCATTCTTTCAAGTTTGCAGCAGCCCTTCAAGCAGCCCAAAATTGCGAGAATCCAGTATTGATTCGAATAGAAACAAAAGCAGGTCATGGAGCAGGGAAACCAACTTCTATGATGATTCAAGAACAAGCAGACAAATGGGCATTTATGTTGTTTAACATGGGGCTTTCTTATAAACAACCATAATATTCACGATAAAAGTTTTTGAATAGCGCATCGGTATCGCTAAAGTCGTGCTTTACTGATGCGCTTTGTATTAACTTGCAGCGTTTTTTTCTAAAGAAGTTTTATGTTCCGATCACATACCTGTGGCGACTTAAGGTTGCAACATGCAGGCACAGAAATAACCTTGGCAGGCTGGGTTCAAACTATTCGCAAATTTGGTAGCATCACTTTTGTAGATCTTCGCGATCGTTATGGAATTACACAATTGCTTTTTAACGAGGTGTTGAATGAACAGTTAGATAATTTTCCATTAGGAAGAGAATTTGTGTTGCAAGTAAAAGGAATAGTAGTAGAAAGAAGTAATAAGAACCTTAAAATCCCTACAGGAGAAGTTGAGATTGCTGTTCAAGATTTTGCTATTATGAACACCGCATCTGTACCACCTTTTACTATTGAAGATGAAACAGATGGTGGTGATGAGTTGCGAATGAAGTATCGGTATTTAGACCTTCGTCGTCCTGTCCTTCAAAAAAATATGCAACTACGTTATCGGGTAAACCGTTCTGTACGAAACTATTTGGACGAACAAGGATTCATGGACATTGAAACACCATTTCTGATAAAATCAACCCCAGAAGGAGCCAGAGACTTTATTGTCCCGTCCCGCATGAATGAGGGTCAATTTTATGCCTTACCTCAAAGCCCGCAAACCTTTAAACAATTACTGATGGTAAGCGGATTTGATAAGTATTATCAGGTCGTGAAATGCTTTCGGGACGAAGATCTTCGAGCAGATAGGCAACCTGAATTTACACAAATAGACTGTGAAATGAGCTTTGTGGTGCAAGAAGATATATTAAACACTTTCGAAGGGCTTTTCAAACATGTTTTTAAAGAAATTAAAGGTGCTGATATTAGCGATGCCTTTCCACGAATGACTTGGGACGATGCCATGTGGAACTACGGAAATGACAAGCCTGATATTCGTTTTGACATGAAACTTTGCAACTTGAAATCACAAGGACAAGTGCATTGTAATGCCCTACATGAAGTTGAATTTAAAGTGACTAATGAAGCTGAATCCATTTTAGCTATAGTTGTCCAACAAGCAGCAGATTATACACGAAAGCAAACAGATGAACTTACGGAATGGGTTAAACGTCCACAAATTGGAATGACTGGTTTATTGTTTGTTAAATATAATGTTGATGGTACGCTGAAAAGCAGTGTGGACAAATTTTTTGATGAAACGAAACTTCGTTTAATTGCTGATTTTTGTGCTGCAAAACCGGGCGATTTGATATTGATGTTGGCAGGAAGTGATGAGAGAACTCGAAAAGCGATGAGCGAACTTAGGCTTGAAATGGGTGAGCGACTGGGATTACGCGACCCTAAAGTATATAAACCTCTTTGGATAATTGATTTTCCCTTGTTTGAATTTGCTGAAGATGAAAACCGTTGGGTAGCTCGTCACCATCCATTTACATCGCCCAAACCGGATCAAATTGACTTGTTAGCTAACCCAGATCGTTATGGAGAAATAAAAGCTAATGCTTATGATATTGTGTTGAATGGAACTGAAATTGGTGGTGGATCTATTCGCATATTTCAGCGAGAATTACAAGAACAAATGTTTGCTGCATTAGGAATGGATAAAGAAGAAGCACAAGAAAAATTTGGTTTTCTTTTAGGTGCTTTTGAATATGGAGCACCACCTCATGGAGGAATTGCTTTTGGATTTGACAGGCTGTGTGCCTTGCTGGGCGGGCAAGAGAGCATTCGTGATTTTATAGCATTTCCAAAAAATAATGCGGGGCGAGATATGATGCTTGATGCGCCTTCTTTGGTGGATGAAAAGCAATTGAATGAACTACACTTAAAGATTTCTTAACGGTCGCTTTGAAATTATTTTTGGGTTAGTATCTTTATACGATTGTTTGTTAGTGAACTGAAAAATCAATAACGAACCATTTTTCTAAAAGACAATTTTTTAAATGAAAAGGACTTTATTTTTTGTATTGTTGTTGGTAGGGGGCGGTTTGATGAGTTGCGATAATGGCAACTATAATGCATCGCCTTCCAATGGCGGTTCTAACAGTGTGAATCCGCTAAATCCAACAGGCGGAATGAATACAAATTTTGATTGGAGTGGAGATGACCCCATGTCTATGACACTAAATGGGCAAACATGGAAAGCAGATGTGGCAACTTCGGCTAAAGTTGGTAACGACCATATCATGCTGACTGGCTTGCATTATGGTGGCGATACATCTCAAGTGTATTTTTATTTAAACAAAAATACACAGCCTGGCAAGAGTGTATATATTTTCTATATGAATTCAGATAATACCGCATCGTACATGAGCAATTTCAGCGACAACAATTCTATCTTCTTAAGCACGGGAGCACAAGCCGGCGAAGTGAAAATTTTGGAAAATGACGATACGCACATTAAGGGACTATTTTATTTCTTAGCTCGCTCTCCTAAAAGTGGCGATTACATCAATATTCAAAAAGGCTATTTTAACGTAGCAAAACCATAGTAATTGATAGTTATTCCAACAGAATAATATTATGCGCATTGTTTAACGGCTATATTGATATGAAGGCTGATAACAATGCGCAATTTTTTCGAGAGCAGCCATATTTTCAATACTTATCTTTTTACCGGAAAATGAAATTATACCTTCGTTTTTCAACTCTGCAAGCAACCTGATGGTTGTTTCAGTGGCGGTTCCTACTATGTCTGCAATCTCTTCTCTGCTTAAAGAAACATTAATAGTTGTTTCACCTTTCACTAATCCATACAAATCTCTTAAAGCTATTAGTGCTTTTGCCATTCTTTCCCGAACGGGTCTTTGAGCTAATTCGGTCATGTGATCTTCTGCCTTTCTCAAATCTGTTGCCAATAATCGGATGAAGTTTTGAGCCAGTTGCGTGTTTAAAGACAATACTTTCATAAATACATCTTTGGGAATAAAACACACACTGGTATCGTCTAAAGCTATGGCACTGGCATTATATTTTTCATTACAAAATAATGCACGATAGCCGATGATATTTCCGGCTGTTGCCAAACGTACAATTTGCATCTTTCCATCTTCACCACTGTGCGATAATTTTACCTTTCCATGGTCAATACAGTATATTCCTAATGGATAGTTGCCTTCATTAAAAATTTGTTGAGATTTTTTAAAGGTTAAGCAAGATTTAAACTCATCCAGCATATTGATTTCATCTTTGGTAAGACAATCAAAAAGAGATTGGTGTGACACACTACATTCAACCGCGTCAAATTCTGCATCTGAAAATCTTTTTTGCTTATTCATAAGTATTTCGCTTTGCTTAACGCAAAACTACCAACGTAAGTCAGCCATTTAAAGGGAATTCTACTGACTTTAGTTCTATATAATGGTGATAGTCGTCACTATATGGCGATTTGTGATGTTTGTCATATTTATCAGAAAGTTGACTGAATACTTTTACCATATCAAAACACTCCAAGTAATGAAACGTTTATTTCTTTTCGTAACAGTTTTGGGCACATGTGCCTTAGTTAGTTGCAATCAGTCAAATGAAAAATCTGATGTTGCAACAACAGATCAAATCGCTAATACCACTGCACCATCTGGTCAGTCTGGTGTACAAGATGATGTGTCACAAAGAAACATTGTTCAAGCCGCAATGAGTAGTAAGGATCATTCTACCTTAGTGGCTGCCGTGAAACAGGCTGAGTTGGTGGATGCGCTCAGCAATGCAGGTCCATTTACGGTTTTTGCACCTACCAATGCGGCATTTGACCAACTTCCAGCAGGAACAGTTGAAAACCTAATGAAACCGGAGAATAAAGACAAGCTGAAAGATATATTGCAATATCATGTTTCTGTAGCCGTATTAAAAGAAGATTTGCTTCAAGATGGTCAAATTATTGGTCAAGTAAACGGAAATAATATTACCATTTTGAAAAAAGATGGTGTAATCATGATTAATGGAAAGGCAAAAATTTTAGGTGCTATTCCAGCAGCAAATGGTATAGTTTATGCAATTGACCAAGTATTGTTACCCCCACAATAAAATGCAAAAGACCGTTATAACACAATATGTATAAAATTAATATTTAGGGTGATTCTTTGGGTTGGTAAATAATTTCATGTTATTAACTCAAAGAGTTGCCATTTGAATACATGTGATATTACATGCATGAAATACATTCTAAATGCCTGAAAATTGATGCACATCACAAAGAGCTATGATGCACGTCATAGTTTAGTCTAAGGTTTTTCGATTGTTTTGCCATCTATTTCCACTGTATTCCGTGAAAAAGATTTTGCTGCTTACTTTCCTGTTTTTTGGATGCTATTCGGGTATCGTCTATTTATTTTGCGATAATAAGCCAGATGCCCCTGACGCGGCTGCTCAACGTGGCTGGAAAGTTTGGCAAGAAAAAAATTGTCAGTCTTGTCATCAATTTTATGGATTGGGTGGATATATGGGACCGGATCTAACCAATGTAGCATCTCAAAAGGGGACCAGTTATATGCGCGGTATAATAGAACATGGAACCGGTAAAATGCCCGATTTTCATTTGTCAAACAATGAAGTCAACGATGTTATAGCCTTTCTTTCTTGGGTTGATAAAAGCGGAAAATCACAAGTTGCCGATTCTTCTGTTCATTGGACTGGAACCTATATTATATCCCACAAATGACCAAAACACTAAAATTTTTTACAGCTTTCACGCTAACCATGCTGTTGCTAACTTTATTTTTTGGCATGATTGCAGCATTTGCTTTTTTGTATCCTGAGCTATATAATCGCTATTTGCCTTTTTATCAGTTGCGCCCTATGCACGTTTCAGCTGCTTTGTTTTGGATCATAAGCGGGGCTGCTACGGGTTTACTTTTTTTCAAAAAAAACGTTTTTGGCACCAAAGAAAATACATCGGATAAGGTCTTTGTGTGGATTTGGGTGACTACCATTCTTGCTATTTTTGGCTTTTATTCTTTTAAAAAATTTGGTGGTAGAGAGTATTGGGAATTTCCGCCATTCTTATGCTTACCCATTTTTATAGCATGGATTTTCTTGATGAATAGTTTCTTTTCAGGATGGAAGAAAAGTTTTAAAAATCCTCCCCTTTACGTTTGGATGTGGGCAACTGGATTGATCTTTTTTCTACTCACTTTCACAGAACAAAATTTATATCAAATTCCTTGGTTTCGACAATCTTTTTTGCGTGAAATGACTATTCAATGGAAATCAAATGGGGCAATGGTAGGAGCTTGGAATCAAATGATTTATGGAACCTCACTCTATATCATGTCTCGGTTGTTAGGAGATGGAAGCATTGCTCGATCTAAGAAGGCGTATATTTTCTATTTCATAGGAGTCGTGAATTTAATGATCAATTGGGGACATCATATATATAACCTCCCGGCTACTTCCTTTGTGCGCCATTTGGCTTATGCCATTAGCATGACAGAGTGGATTGTGTTTATAGCCATTTGTATTGACTTTAAAAGTAAAATTAGCCAAGCGAGAAAGTATCGCTATTTATATACACATCGCTTCATTATGCACGCTGAATTTTGGGCTTATCTGAACCTTGGCTTGGCATTGATGATGAGTATTCCTGCCATTAATCGTTATACACATGGCACTCATATTACCGTAGCACATGCAATGGGCGCTACCATTGGCATAAACACTATGATTCTGTTAGGTTCTTTAGGGTATATTTTAAAAATCGACAGATTGCCTGCTTTCAACAAAAAAATACTGAATATCGGCTTTATTACAGTTGCAATAAGTCTTTTGGTATTTTGGGGGGCACTTGTAGTGGCAGGATTGCTAAAGGGATATCGTGAAGTGTGGTTGGGTATGACTAACTTTCAACAAATGATGAAACCCGTTCTCACTACATTACATGTTTTTGCATTTGCAGGAATATTTTTGTTTGTTGGAATGTTTACCATTATTTGGAATTATTTTGTGGCCATAAAATATTGGAAATTAGAAAAACCCTTTATTAAGGAATTGGCTGCTAAGCATCAAGAGAAATCAACTATGATGGAAGTAGAGTAATTAGGGTTGCTATTGACAGTTAGAATAAACGATGTTCTCAAAGACTTGTAAATATGCTATTCGCGCAGTTGTATATATTGCCTCTCAAAAGGAGTGTCAGAGAAGGGTAGGAGCTACTGAAATTGGAAAGGGAATTGGTGCACCCAAGCCCTTTACATCTAAAATATTGCAAGAACTAACAAAGCGGGGAATAATATCCTCACAAAAGGGTCCCAATGGTGGATTTTTTGTAACTGAACAACAACTTCTAACGCCTATAAAAATGATTGTATTGACAATTGATGGAGACGCAATTTATACCCGATGTGCATTAGGTACAGGACCATGTTCAGACTCTACACCATGCCCTGTTCATGCACAGTTTAAGCATATTCGAGCTCAAGCAATAAAAATGTTGAATCAAACATCAATTGGTATGTTGTCCGTTAATTTTAGTGAAGGAATATCGGTTTTGATGCGATAAATTTGATGTTGCAGAAATACTGATTGTCCCAAATTAGATTCAAATAGAATAATGAATAACTTAGAACGTTGGATTAAAATCGCACTTACCAACCTGTCAATTGTTGCTTTATTAGGATTAACCTTGAGAAGCAAAATGATTTTTTCTCTTCCATTTATCACCTTTCAATATGTGCTTCATGCCCATTCTCATTTTGCTTTTGGAGGGTGGGTTACAATTGCTTTGTTGGCTCTAATGACGTTTAGAATCATAAAACCCGAAGGCTCTAAAAGAAGGTTGTACAACATCATTATTTCAATCATTTTGTTAAACGCTTACGGCATGTTGTTTAGCTTCCCCTTGCAAGGTTATGCGTTTTATTCTATCTTATTTTCATCTTTATTTATTTTTTCGACTTATTTCTACACCATCATTTTTCTTCGTGACCTTAAAAAAGTGAATGCTTCAAAATCAGTCAAATTATTATCAGGCGCATCAGTTTTTTATTTAGCCTTGTCATCAATTGGTGCATTCACTTTAGCCTATTTGATGGCAACGCGGTCAAAGGATGTTTACTTTTACAAAGATGCGGTTTATACATACCTCCATCTTCAATACAGTGGGTTCTTTTCTTTGGCTGTTATGGCTTTGATGCTACAATATGCTCAAGTGGAAAACAAAGCTACTCGTGCCTTTTCGCGTATTTTAAATATCACTGTTATTCCTGCCATGTTCATGTCTTATTTATGGCACTATCCTCATAATGCAATACGAACAATTGCCTATTTAGGCAGCTTTTTGACCTTGTGTTCTTTGGTTAGTTTTTTGATTATGATGGCATCATTAAAGCCTCATCTGGAGCATATTCAACCCATCGTTAAGCGCATTGCGTTTATTGCTACGGTTGCGTTTGGACTAAAAATGTTTTTTCAAACATTGACTATTATACCTGCATTGGGACCATTAGTGTTTGCCAATCGCCCTGTCATCATTGGTTTTTTGCATTTAGTATTGTTGGGCTTTGTTACGTTATATCTACTGGCCTATTTCATTCAGATCAATTTAATTTCGCCCAAAGGTGCTTCAGGAGCAGCTATTACTGTATTTATTGTAGGGGTATTGTTAAATGAAGTTGTATTATTTATGCAGGGATTAGGTTTTATGTTTATGCTCAGTAGCGGTATAGTAAATTGGCTTTTACTAACAGCAGCTATACTACTTTTCACCGGAGCCCTGACTGTGTCCTTCATACGTTGGTTTAAGCGTCCAACAAAGCTTTTACATTCTTAGCTTTTAAACGAAAAGATTAAAAGCAATGTAAAGAAAGAAGCAATAATTTGCGAGCTTTTATGTCATCTATATTTTCACTGAACGATATTTCGATTGATGCACTGGCAACGCAATATATTGGCAATAAGGTAGCAGGAGAGGCTCTTCAATTGTGTACCGAAAAGGTAAATATTGATAGTCCGATTTTAAAACAGGTACTGTTACAATATTTTCTGACTCCATTTCGAGAAGCAGGATCCTACCATCTTTGGCATCCAGCAGACCTCAACCTCAACGAAGTATTTCACTTTGTCAACAAAATTTTTGAACAACCCGACAGCTTTTTATTTCAAGCCAATAATATAGCTCGACACCTTTACGACATAACCAATTTACCCCAAATAAAATCGGGTGAATTACATGTAGTTCATTTTAGAAATTGTCCGGTCAATGGAGTGTTGACAGATGCAGTGGGTATTTATAAAACAGAGTCTAAAGCAAATTATCTGAAGCTTGAAGAAATAAAGGGGCAATATCAATTTTCTTCTGATGAAGGCATTAACCCCGAAAAAATGGATAAAGGCTGTATCATTTTCAACAGGCAAATAGAAAATGGCTATATAGTACATGTTGTAGATCGGACAACTAAAGGGGGTGAAGCACAATTTTGGAAAGATCAATTCTTAAAAATTAAAGCTGCCGATGATGAATATCATGCAACAGAAGATTACATTCAATTGTGCAAAGAGTTTATTGTTCAACAAATTCCCTCTGAATATGAAGTTGAGCGTGTACAACAAATAGAAATGCTAAATAGCTCTGTAAATTATTTCAAGCGAAACGAAAATTTTGACAAAGGTCAATTTGTAGAACAAGTTTTTGGCGATGAAGCACTAATTCAATCCTTTCGAAAGTATGAAAAACAATTTGAGGAAACACACGACCGAACCTTTGAATCAAACTTTGAAATTTCGGAAGCTGCCGTGAAAAAAAATACACGAGCATTAAAAAGTGTTTTGAAATTAGACAAGAATTTCCACATCTATGTTCATGGAAATAGGGAGCGAATTGAGCGTGGATTTGATGAAGAATCAGGATTGCACTTTTATAAAGTATTTTTTGAAGAAGAGCATTGAATTAATTAGTCCATTTTGCAAACTGAAAATAATGATTATAAAGTAGAAACTAATAAGCTTGAAACCATTTTAACTTAATCTACAACATTTTTCAGTTACTCTTATTAGCTTTGCAAAAAAAATTGGATAAATGAATTGGAATCCCACAGGAATGATGGAAGAACTTATTTCCACAACGCAAAAATTAGCTAAGGGTTATGAGACTCTCCAAAAGATAGAAAAAGTTGAAGTTGCTACTACGCCAAAAGAATTAGTATGGCAATCCGATAAAGTGAAAATGTATCACTACTTACGTAGCACTCCACCAAAGTGCAAAACGCCTGTATTGGTTTCGTTTGCTATGCTCAATCGTCAAGATGTACTTGACCTTCAGCCCGATAGAAGTCTAATGAAGAAGTTGGTTGATGAAGGGTTGGATGTATATATCATGGACTGGGGATATCCAACCAAAGCAGATCGTTTTCTGACTATGGAAGACTATATTGATGGCTACATGAATGATGCGGTTGACTTTTTACGTAAAAAACATAAGGTAGAGAAGATTCATAAACAAGGAATTTGCCAAGGCGGAACCTTTTCAATGATATATGCCTCTTTATATCCAGAAAAGCTCAAATCTCTAACAACTTATGTAGCACCATTTGATTTTGCAAACGGTGGTTGCATGTTGTATAAATGGGCTAAATATATTGATGTTGACACCATGGTTGACAGTGTAGGAACGATACCTGGAGAACAAATAGACAGTGCTTTCGGCATGTTAAAACCAAGCATGAACATCAGTAAATATTTTGGTGTGATGGATAGCTTAGAAGATCAAAGCAAGCTTGAAAACTTTCTTCGTATGGAAAAATGGAAAGGCGATCTTCCAGCCATTGCCGGAGAGATGTATAGAAAGTATATCAAAGATTTGTTCAGAGACAACTTATTGATAAAAGGAGAATTTGAGTTAGGAGGCAGAAAAGTAAATCTTCAAAACATGTCTGTTCCTTATCTAAATGTCTATGCTACAGAAGATAACATTATTCCAAACCCAAGCACTTTAGCCATTATGGAAAAAATTGGCTCTAAGGACAAGAAAGAATATCCATTTCCTGGTGGACATATCGGTGTGTTTGTAGGTGGCAAATCTCAAAAGGAATTAGCTCCTTCAGTAGCCAAATGGACAGTTGATCGTTGTTAAGATTATTCTAATTTAGCTATTATATAATATTAATGCGCCTTAATATGGCGCATTAATATTCTTCTCTTTTTGTTCTATAATTTATATTATGTTAAGTAGAAAAAGGAAACAAGTAAATTTTCTAAACCATTATTTAATTAGTCGTTTGATTTCCTCTGCAATTTGTCCTACCACTTCTTCATTTTTTATTTTGTCGTCAATACTGAAAACTATGAATACTTGTCCACCGAATTTTTTAGTAAAGTCATCAAAACTCGCTTTCATTCTCTCGGTAGCTGAGTAGTTTATAATCAATACAGTCTTGTAACGTGAGTTGGATTGTTAATTATAGCATCTCTTATCATTACATTTTTCATTCTTCTGAATATTCAAAACTTAAATTCATCCTGCTTTTCTTCAGCAACATGTCCATGCTAAAAATGTTATTGGAATAAATTCAGAATTAATTTCAAATCAAACGGAATTTCTATCAATATTTTTTGGGCTAATGCGGTTGTGCCGCTTCCTGCAAATGGGTCAAGAACGGTACCCTTCGGTATTACAAACCCAAAGCTTTCTTAAAAATCACAATAAATATCCCTTAAGTTAGGGTTGAACTATGCCGTTAAGCTACCATACATTTCTTCTTTGAGTGTTTTCACTCTTTCATCTTTTAGATAATCGTCAAAGTTCATCTCTCGATCTATTAATCCTCCAGGTGTTAATTCAAACACACGATCGGCAACTGTTTGTGCTAATTCATGGTCGCGAGTGGTAAATAAAATGGTTCCCTTAAAGTCTTTAAGACCATTATTTAATGCTGTAATACTCTCTAAATCAAGGTGATTGGTTGGTTCATCTAATAAAAGTAAATTACCTTTCAACATCATCATGCGACTCATCATACAACGCATTTTTTCACCTCCACTTAGCACATTGCATTTTTTCAATGTTTCTTCTCCTGAAAATAGCATTCTTCCTAAAAAACCTCGAATAAACGTTTCGTCTTTTTCTTCTGAATATTGGCGAAGCCAGTCAATGAGGTTCAAATCTATCTCATCAAAATATTTAGTGTTATCTGATGGAAGATAGGTTGAAGTTATAGTAACACCCCATTTAAAATTACCAGAAAAGTCTTTGTCTTCACCTGAAAGAATAGCATAAAATGCACTGGTTGCTAATGAGTTAGACGAAACTATCGCTATCTTTTGTCCACGCCTTACGTCAAAGGATATATTTCGAAATAAGGTTTCACCATTTAGTGTTTTGGTCAAATCTTTTACTTCTAATATTTGATCACCTGCTTCACGTATTTGATTGTTAAATAATATAGCAGGATATTTCCTATTTGAAGCTCGCATGTCTTCCAACTTAATTTTATCGAGGGCTTTTTTACGGCTTGTTGCTTGCTTGGATTTTGAAGCGTTGGCAGAGAATCGGGCAATAAACTCCTTTAGTTCGGCAATTTTATCTTCTGCTTTGCGGTTTTGTTCTGTTCTTTGTTTTAATAAAAGTTGACTACTTTCATACCAGAAACTATAATTGCCTGAGTAAATTGTAATTTTTCCAAAATCAATATCTGCGACGTGCGTACAAACTACATCTAAAAAGTGGCGATCGTGAGAAACAACCAATACAATTTTATCATAGTCTGCCAAAAAGTTTTCTAACCAACTGATCGTTTCAAGGTCAAGGTCGTTAGTAGGCTCATCTAATAATAAAATGTCCGGATGACCAAATAGGGCTTGAGCTAATAGTACCCTAACTTTTTGATTGCCATCTAATTCTTTTAGTAATCTATAATGAAATTCTTCTTTTATTCCCAGATTGCTTAATAAAGTAGCAGCATCGCTTTCGGCATTCCAGCCATCCATTTCAGCAAATTGTGCTTCTAATTCGCCGGCTTTTAATCCATCCTCTTCTGTAAAATCTTCTTTGGCATAGATGGCATCTTTTGCCTTCATCACATTATATAAAACAGTATTACCTCTTATAACCGTTTCCAATACGGGAACTTCATCAAATTCATAGTGGTTTTGGCGAAGCACGCTCATGCGCATGTCTTTCCCAATTTCTACTTTACCGGTTGTAGGATCAATTTCACCGGATATTATTTTTAGAAAAGTAGATTTTCCGGCTCCGTTTGCACCAATAATGCCATAGCAATTTCCTTCCGTGAAACGAATATTTACGTCTTCGAAAAGTACGCGCTTTCCATAGCGTAGCGATAAATTATTTACAGAAATCATAAGGGGCGCAAAGTTACGGTATTGTACCGGCTTTAGTAGTAATAATTTAATGAGATGAGTTTCAATAATGCATGACAAAGTACACTACCATTTTAATTCCTATTTTTACACCAAAAATTAGTTATGCGCCAATCTGTTTTTACTGTTCTTTTGTTTTGCACTTGTGGAAGTCTGCTTTCTTGTTCAAATAATCAAACAAAAGAAGAAAAGACTACTGAAACTCAACCTGTTGCTCTTGTTCCACAAAGTAAACTTGATAGTGTTGGCACTTCACTTTTAATGACCTCTGTTGGTAATTACTATGAGTTGAAAGACGCATTAGTTGCAACGGATGCGGCAAAGTCCGATGTGGCTGCTCAAAAATTAATAGCAAGCATTGCAGATCTTCATGGAAAAGTAAAAGATAGTTCACTATCCCTTCAATTAGATACAATTAACTTAGAAAGTAAAGCCTTAATTGCAGAAACAAACGATCCTAAAACAGATAAAAAAAGGGTGCATTTTGAAAAGGTTTCGAATGCTATGTTCACATTACTTCGTGCGGCTGATTTGAAAAATGCAGGCATTTATCGCCAGCATTGCCCAATGGCTTTTAATGATAAAGGGGCTTATTGGTTGAGTAATGAAACAGAAATTAAGAATCCATATTTTGGTAAAAAAATGCTGGAATGTGGTGAAGTAACAGATAGTTTAAAGTAAATTTTATTCCTCCCTACCCTTCCAATTATTCTATGCGGCTATGTATCCTGACATTTCTTTTTTGCTGTTTTTCAATTTTAATTTTTGCACAAAAAAAGGTAACCATAAGTGGCTATGTTCGCGATAAGCAAAGTGGCGAAGCACTAATTGCTGCAACCGTCTATATCAAGGAGCTGGAGATCGGGGCACAAACAAATAATTATGGATTTTATTCCCTAACTCTTCCATCTGGGCAATACAATGTCATCTATAGCTATATTGGCTATGCCACCCAAACAGAAGTTATGTCCTTGGTGGAAAGCAAGCATTTTGATGCTGAATTGCTCAGTAAGGCAGCACTCAAAGAAGTAGAAGTGTTGGCAACAAGCAGAAAGGATGAAAATGTAAAAACTACGGAAATGGGAACGATTTCCATGTCGGTGGAACAAATTAAAAACCTGCCTGTAATTTTTGGTGAAGTAGATATTTTAAAGGCGTTGCAACTGATGCCCGGTGTTCAATCTGCAGGCGAAGGGAATTCAGGTTTTTATGTACGTGGTGGCGGTCCGGATCAAAATTTGGTGCTATTAGATGATGCTGTTGTGTATAATCCAGGTCATTTATTTGGTTTCTTTTCTGTTTTTAATTCTGATGCTGTCAAAAATATTACCTTAATCAAAGGTAGTATGCCCGCAAGTTATGGTGGTCGCCTATCTTCGGTTGTGGATGTTTCCATGAAGGAAGGAAATGTAAATGAATATCATGCCCAAGGCGGAATTGGACTGATTGCCTCTCGATTAACGATAGAAGGACCCTTAGAAAAGCACAAAGGCTCATTTGTATTGTCAGGCAGACGCACGTACTTAGACGTATTGATGCAGCCATTCACCAAAAATGGAAGTTTTAGTGGCTCGGGCTACTATTTTTACGATGCTAATCTTAAAGCCAATTTTGCTTTTAGCCAACGCGACCATGTTTATTTAAGCGGTTATTTTGGTAGGGATAAATTTAAGTTCAACAGTGCTGGTTCATCTTTTAAGGCAGAAATTCCTTGGGGAAATTCTACAGCTACCCTCCGCTATAATCATTTATTTGGTGATCGCTTGTTTATGAACACTTCGCTTATTTACAATGAATATCAATTTTCATTTGGAGGTAGTCAAAGCGATTTTGAACTAAAACTGTCTTCAGGAATTAAGGATTGGAACGGCAAAGTAGATTTTGATTATTTCGCAGCAAACAACCATCATTTTAAATGGGGGCTGAACTATACCCATCATAAATTTATTCCGAATCAAATTTCAGGTAAAACAGGTGACACCGAATTGAAGCCCAACAATGCTTTGATAAAATATGCACACGAAGCCGGCGTTTATGTACAAGATGATTTTGAATTGTTTGATTGGCTTCGAATCAATGCCGGACTTCGCTATTCCTTTTTTGCACAACGAGGACCATATTGGCGATACAGTTATGATATGAATCAAAACAAAACTGATAGTACCTATTATAGCGCAGGCAGCATTGTAAAAAACTATGGAGGATTGGAGCCTCGATTGAATGTGCGTTTCTCACTTTCGCCTACTTCTTCTATCAAAGCCAGTGTGGTGAAGTCTTATCAATATATCCATCTGGTAACTAATAACGGAACAACTTTACCAACCGATTTGTGGGTACCTAGCACTTATGTCGTACAACCTCAATCAGCTTGGCAATATTCTTTAGGGTATTTTCAAAATTTATGGGATAATAAGGTTGAAACAAGTGTTGAAGTATATTACAAGTACATGAAAAACCAGATTGAATATAGAGAAGGATATACACCTACTTCTCCTACACGCGACCCGGAATTAGATTATGTATTTGGAAACGGAACAGCTTATGGTGCTGAATTTTTTATTAATAAAACAAAGGGGAAATTCACTGGCTGGATTGGCTATACTCTTTCTTGGACTTGGCGAAAATTTCCGCAGTTAAACAATGGCGAATCCTATCCTGCAAAATATGATCGGCGACATGATCTTTCTATTGTAGCCACTTATGAACATAGCAAACGATGGACTTTTTCAGGAGTGTTTGTGTATGGTTCAGGGAATGCTATTACTTTGCCAACTAACTACTATTTTGTAGAGCAACAACTAACGCCCGAATACAGCAAACTCAATGCCTATCGGCTTTTCCCTTACCATCGGCTCGATCTTTCAGCAGTTTATACACCTAAACATAAAAAGCCTCATCGCTGGAAAAGTAGTTGGGCGTTTTCTATTTACAATGTTTATAGCAGACAAAACCCATACTTCCTTTATGTGGACTCACGCGGAAATACCTCACAAGGTGTTGAAGTCAAAGTAAAACAGGTTTCTATTTTTCCCATTTTGCCAAGTATTACTTACAATTTTAGTTTTTAAAGCAGCATCATTTCCTACTTTATTTGAAATTTGAATTACCTCCTATTGGTTAGCTGAAACATAATACCATAGCATGTTACGGCATTTTATACGACATCTTCCTTTCAATTTTCTACTTCAAAATTCTTAATCGTTGGTTAACTGCTTGCAAAATTCACGTTAACCCTTTCTATTCTTTTCCATACACTTGTTTCCTGCTGCATCTTTGCATCATCAAAACAAACAAAAACAAAACAAACCAATTCACAGAAAACAAAAAACAGTAAGGAAAGAAGATCAAATGAAATAGTCTCCATTCTCTCCTTATATACAGAAAAGGGTCCCTGTCTAGGGACTCTTTATGTGTGTCAGGCATGTTCTTTATCTATAGGGTGCAAGTCCCGAACGAGAGTTGCAGTACTTATCGTTAGCCAAGAGCAAGGGTGTTTACCTTGAGGTAAAATCTGAAGGCAGCAGGCGGCAAATATTCGAGCCTACGAACAGAAACTTCATAAGAGGCGTGGCTACAAGGGTGATGTTGCAAAAGAAACAAAAGCCCTATACTGCACG
>JAFDXP010000043.1 GCA_018267875.1 Bacteroidota bacterium
ATCGCTTGGAAAACCAAAGGAACAGCGTTATATCAATCGTTACCACAAGATTGCTTTCATGATTGGTATGCTTGTCAGCCTTTATCAGAAATACCCGAAAATCGCCCTACCCAAGAATCTCTATATCAAACATGGGAAAACATTAAAGCACGTAAGTAGCTCTAAATATTTTTAAACCATTCTTTAGTAATTTCACAGCCCAAAAAAAATTATAGCGTGAAAGCCATAATTCCAGTTGCAGGTGCAGGCACCAAACTTCGTCCACTTACCTATACACAACCCAAAGCACTCATTCCCATTGCCGGAAAAACCATTCTCGGTGTAATCATTGATCAATTGCTGGATGCAGGCGTAACCGAGTTTGTTTTTGTCATTGGATATCTGGGCGAAAAAATCCAACGTTATATCGCTAAAACCTATCCGGAACTCTCCTACTCCCTCGTTACACAAAATGATCGGCGTGGAACCGGACATGCTATTTGGCTAACACGCGATGCTGTGCAAGACGACGAAGTCTTGATAGTGCTGGGCGACACAATTTTTGACTATAATGTAAAAGATCTGTTGGGTAGCCCCATTTCACAAATTGGCGTGCGAAAAGTAGATGACCCAAGAAGCTTTGGCGTAGCTGAACTTGACAGCAAAGACAATGTATTGCGCATGGTAGAAAAACCACTCATTCCCAAATCTAACATGGCCTTGGTCGGTGTCTATTACATAAAAGAAACAAAAGCCCTCTTTGCAGCTCTCGACAAAAACCTATATAACCGTAATGATGATGATGGCGAATATCATTTGACTCACGCGCTTCAACAAATGGTAGAAGCCGGTGTGCCTTTCAAAGCATTTCGAGTAAACAATTGGTTTGACTGCGGAAAAAAAGAAACCCTATTAGCTACCAATGCTATTCTGCTCAAGCAAATGGAAGAGAATGGAATTAATCAAAAGGAATACAACTTTCACAACACCGTCGTGATTCCCCCTGTTAACATTGCCGAAGGTTGCAACATTACCAATTCTATTATCGGACCCAATGTTTCCATTGGAGAATACACAACCATCAAATATTCCATTGTCAAAGACTCTATCATCGGCTCTTTTGCCGAGTTAGACGAAGTGGTACTACACTCTTCTATCATTGGAAATGATGCATTTGTACGTGGGTTGAGCCAAAGCTTAAACATAGGCGACAACACTGAAATTGACTTAGGATAATCTATACTTCCTTTTTTTGTTTGAAAAATATTTGCTTGCCTTATGCAACCTGTTTTTAGCAACAGAATTACCCAACTTTTTGGCATTGATTATCCCCTCATTCAGGCAGGCATGATTTGGGCTTCCGGTTGGCGGTTGGCTTCTGCCGTAAGTAATGCCGGCGGGCTTGGATTGATAGGTGCAGGCAGCATGTATCCCCAAACACTTAAAGAGCATATACAGAAATGTAAAGAGGCTACCACCAAACCTTTTGGCGTAAATCTTCCTTTGCTATACCCTGATATAGACAAGCATATTGAAACTATTTTAGAAGAAAATGTACCTATTGTTTTCACTTCTGCCGGGAACCCCAAAACATGGACTTCCCTTCTTAAAAATGCAGGTATCACAGTTGTGCATGTAGTGAGCAGTGCAAAATTTGCCAAGAAAAGCCAAGATGCCGGTGTAGATGCAGTGGTTGCCGAAGGTTTTGAGGCTGGCGGACACAACGGACGAGAAGAAACAACCACTCTTTGCCTGATCCCTGCCGTGCGTGAAGCAATCACTATTCCTTTGATAGCTGCCGGTGGCATTGCAACCGGACGAGCTATGTATTCGATAATGGCTTTAGGCGCGGAAGCAGTGCAAATGGGCTCACGTTTTGTCTGTACCCCTGAAGCTTCCAGCCACATGGCTTTTAAAGAATTAATTATCCAAGCCAATGAAGGCGACACGCAGCTTTCTTTAAAAAAGTTGACCCCTGTCAGGCTGTTAAAAAATAATTTCTTTCAACAAGTGCAACAAGCAGAAATCAACTGTGCTACCACAGATGAACTCAATTTGTTGTTGGGGAAAGGACGCGCCAAGAAAGGTATGTTTGAAGGCAATTTAACTGAGGGTGAATTAGAAATCGGGCAAATTAGCGCAATCATCAAAGAGATAAAACCCGCAGGTGAAATTGTTGCCGATGTTTGGAAAGAATTTATGCATACGATGAACCATCCTTTTCAATTTTAAATACCTTTTAATTTCTTTTTAAATACCTTTCAGCCATTCCAATCATAGACTGGGCATTATTGAAATTATTCCTGGATAAAAGATAGTGTCTCATTTTTTAGAATGGGTAAGCTATGGCTTGTTGGTGCATAGTTTCACTCTATATTCGCAAATTAAAAAAGAGTGAGGGCATTGCATACGTATATAGACAACACGTTTAACTCTAATTTACCGAAGAAAGTTTGCTTGCTGTATTTTCCTTATAATTTTAAGCATAACATCAGGAAGAAAATGCTTACTTCACAAGTTAAAATCCTATCAAGATGTGTTGACTTGATTTGAAAAATAGGAATGATAGTAAACCCAAACCACTGATTAACAATTGTTTTAAAAGAAAACAAACTGACAATTAAAATAAAACATGGAGCAAACAATTAAGGTACTCATTTACATACACGCTTTTTTTGGAGGTCTTGGTTTATTAACAGGAATAGTCAGCATTTTTATTAAATAAGGGGATCTTATCCATAAAAGATTAGGGAAGGTTTATTATCAGCAAACGCTACTAACACACTCACTAAACTAAACTGTTTAGAGCCATTTAAGACTATGCTTACATGTTTTATACCCTGTTTGACCCGTCTTCTTTTCTCACTCAAATATTTTTCCCGGATTGAGAATGCCGTTCGGATCAAAAACTCGTTTTATTGCCTTCATCAATTGAATTTGCTTTTCAGAAAACACAATGTCCAAATAGTTCTTTTGCACCAACCCTATGCCATGTTCACCTGAAATAGTACCCCCTAATTTCACTACTTCTTCAAACAATTCGCGAATGCCAAAGGGTAGCTTATTTTGCCAATCTTCCTCACTCATTTCTTGTTTCACTATGTTCACGTGCAAGTTGCCATCGCCGGCATGGCCATAACACACCGAATGAAAGCCATACTCCGCACCAATTCGCTTGACGGCACGCAACAATTGAGGTAAGGCGGCACGTGGCACTACGGTATCTTCTTCTTTGTAAACAGAATTACTCTTTACGGCTTCGCCCACTTTTCTTCGCAGGTTCCAAAGCATTTGTTTTTGTTCATGACTATCGGCAAACAATATTTCACCAATATCAAATCGGTTCAGCAATTCAGAGATTTTTTCCATCTCCTTATACAGCAAATCTGTATCGTTTCCATCAACTTCAATTAGTAAATGAGCTTGTATATCTGAAGCCAACGGCACAGCCGAATGTTGCACAAAATTCATAGCCCAAACAATGGCATCTCGCTCCATAAATTCTAATGCAGATGGAATGATGCCGTTTAGCATAATGGCGTTTACTGCTTCGCAAGCTGCTTCGGCAGAACGAAAAGGAACCAACATCAATAAATCATGCTGAGCAGCTGGAATAAGGCGCAAAACAATTTTTGTAATAATTCCCAAGGTACCTTCACTGCCTACAATCAACTGTGTTAGATTATAGCCTGTTGCGTTTTTCAACACATTGGCTCCAGTCCAAATAATATCTCCGCAGGGCAATACCACCTCTAAGTTCAGCACATAATCTTTTACTACACCATATTTAACAGCTCTTGGCCCGCCCGAATTTTCAGCAATATTTCCACCAATAAAACAAGAACCTCTGCTGGCGGGATCGGGCGGATATATCAATCCATGCAAACGCACTTGTTGTTGCAACACTTCCGTTATGACACCCGGCTCCGTAATCACCTGAAAATTTTGCTCATCAATAGTCAAAATGTTGTTTAACCTTTTAGTATCTATACACACACCGCCAAAAATCGGTAATGCGCCCCCACTCAATCCCGTACCGGCTCCGCGAGGTGTTACGGCAATATTCCGTTCATTACAATAACGCAGCAATTCACTAATCTCATTTGCATGGACAGGTTGTAGTACAACCTCAGGTTTGAACACAAAATCTTCCGTATGGTCGGAAGCGCAACGAAGCAACTGATCTTCGCTTGTAATGACAAAAGCAATACCTATAACTGAACGAAAAAAATCTAAATCGGATTCCGAAACTGAATTAAACATCACATCACAAAGTTGGCGAAAAAATCTTTTGATAATTCTTCTATAAATAGTACTTGGCATTGCATAGTATTTGTTTTTACCTTAGTTTTGTGCTGTAATTGACTTTGGGATGAATATCGAGAACACGGAATCGCAAATGCGGAAAGGCTTGTTGGAATTGTGCATTCTTGGAATCATTTTTCGAGAAAAGGAAGCCTATCCCAGTGACATCTTAGAACAACTGAAACAATCTAACTTGATTGTATTAGAGGGCACCTTATACCCCTTGCTTACACGGCTCAAAAATGCTGAAGTGCTTACTTATCACTGGGAGGAATCGCCCTCAGGTCCACCCCGTAAATATTACACACTGACCAAACCGGGTTTGAAATTTTATCATCAATTATTGGCAAGCTGGGCTGAGCTGAGTAATGCCGTACATCTTTTAACAGCACAATAAAAAAAACTTCAAAAATGCAACGTATCATTCAAATTAATCTTGCCGGTCGCCTAATTCCTATTGAGGAAGATGCCTACCTCGATTTACGCGACTACATCAAATCTTTAGAGCTACATTTTTCAAATGAAGAAGGTAAGGAAGAAATCATACAAGACATTGAATATAGAATTGCCGAACTGTTTTCCGCACGATTACAATCCGGCACTCCTTGTGTGGATAAGGCTGATGTAACCAAAGTTATAGACACCTTAGGTCCGGCCTATTCTATTGGTTCTGACAATACTTCAGCTACCAATCCCTATGTACCTGCACGATATGAGCCTCGCACTACAGGTGGTCAACGTCGTTTGTATCGCAACCCTAACGATAAAATGTTAGGAGGAGTTTGTAGTGGAATTGCCAATTATTTTGATATAGACCCCGTCATTGTGCGCTTGATCATGGTTGTACTGTTTTTGACTGCCGGCATTGGCTTCCTGGCTTATATCATTGCTTGGATTGTTATTCCGCTTGCACGCACACAAGATGAAATAGCCTATATGACAGGCGGCGAACCACTTGATTTTCAAAAGCTTAAAAAAAATGTAAATTATGAACTTCAAGATCTTCGAAAACGTGGCGAAGAAATGAGCAAGGAATTAAGAGATTTTTTCAGTAAGAAGAAGTAAGAAGATAAAATATTTGAATTGCCTACGTGAAAAAACCATTGCAATGTATAGATTTGCACCCGCTTAACCATCACATTATTGTTGGGGAATTAGCTCAGCTGGCTAGAGCGCTTGCATGGCATGCAAGAGGTCATCGGTTCGACTCCGTTATTCTCCACAGCTTTAAATCGCCTTAGGGCGATTTTTTGTTTGCCTCAATCTCGAAGAAAGGGATATACGATATCTATATATACCGATTACTTTTTGGATATTTATCTGACCCTTTTTTTCCATCAATCAACCTGAAAGGGCATAGAAAAATATCATAAACAGAGTAAGCAAATTTAATTTCCACAAGCTTGAATTTGTATCCATTCACCATATCCCTAAAGCACCCATAGAATTAATTACACTTTCATAAAAGCATATCATAAAAGCATTGTATGACTTTCCTTTGATGAAAGGCACTTAACGCACCCATTTTTTTTCGTTTAAATGAACTGCGTTTGTTTTCAATCCATAGCGAATAGATAGAAATTGTGCTAATTGTTCTGCTGCAAAAACTGAACGATGTTGTCCGCCCGTGCAACCAAAAGAAACACTCAAATGCTCGAACCCTCGTGCCAAATAATCTTCTACATTAATGGAGACTAAGGCAAACACATGTTGCAAAAACTCAGGCATGGAGGTTTCTTGTTTTAAAAAATTTTGCACCTCCATATCTTGACCTGTCAAGTGTTTATAGGCTTCATATCTACCGGGGTTGAGTATGCCTCTGCAATCAAACACATATCCGCCTCCATGCTCGGTTTTGTCTTTAGGAAATCCGTTTTTATAGGAAAAGCTTTGTATGGTAACTTGCAATTTACAATCCCCATTTGCAGAGGTAGGCGCAGTGTAGCGAGCTTGCATTTCTGGGCTGCAAATTCTTTCCAACAAAGTACGAAACTCTGGATAGGACGGTAGATGCGGATGTAAAGCCAAAAATATTTCAAGGTTTTTTAGGGCGGGTGCTATGCTGGATAAAAAATGCGGCTTACGCTCTAACAATCCTCTAAAACCATAAGCTCCCAACACTTGCAACAAACGAAGCAAGACCATCTGTGAGTATCCTTTTCGAAAATGCCATTCGTCCATTCGGGCAATTGGCAAAGCGTTCATGGCAGTGATATAGTCATTGAGCAATTCCTCTTTCCAAGATTCCGGCAACTGTGCTTTAGCTTGCCACAACAAAGAGGCCAAATCATATTGCGGCGCTCCTTGCATGGCTCCTTGAAAGTCAATAAGAGAAACCTGACTGTCATGCAGCATTATGTTTCGGCTCTGAAAATCGCGATACATCAGCGTTTGAGGTTGCAATCGCCCTAATTCACGGCTCAGTTCTTCCATTTCATCGGTCAGCAAAGTCTTGTTGTAGGATAGTTTTTGCAGGTCGGCGAAGTAGTATTTAAAATAGAGCAAATCAGCCATGATGGCTTTTTCATCAAATCGTTTGGTCGCAAAGCATTGCTCAAAATTTGTTTCTCGTCCGGCCATCCAATGCACTAACACCAATTGCTCAATTGCCTGTCTAAATTTACCTTTCACCTGATCGGTAAATCCCTCTTGCATTAAATAATCAAACAAAGTGGTTGATCCCAAATCTTGTTGCAAATAATGTTTCTTATCCTTTGCTGCTTTCAGCACTTCGGGCACCTGAATGCCATGCTTTTGAAACAACCGAGTAAAATAGAAATAACTGTTGTTTTCTGCCGTGTTGGCATTGTATGTTCCGATGGCTGTATCTGTCTGGTTTGAAAGTCTGTAATAACACCTATCGGAGCCGGAAACCGGCAATAGCTCTACTTTATCCGGTGCACTTCCAAAATGTTCGTTGAAAAGGTGTGATAAGATTTCTGAGCTGGCACTAAAGTTATTGGTCATAAGTTTTTAGGATATTCAAAGAGGAAAACCTCTTTTTGTGCGGAATGAAAATCTGCCCAACTCTTTGCGTGGATAGTGGTTGCCACCACGCCGCAAGTAGGCATATTGTCTATTCGAAAATGTTCTGATAGTTCGTTAACAAAATCGGTTATGCCGGGATTGTGTGCAACGATAAAAATGGTTTGCAATTCGTCTGATTGCGCGATGGCTTTTTCTTCCAGCACTTGAGGAATACAATGATATAAACCATCGTCCCAGTTTATTTTGCCAATATCATAATTCAAAACTTGAGCTATTTTTTTGGCTGTTTGTGCCGCTCTTTTTGCCGTACTGGCAATGATCAAATCCGGCAAAATATTCAGCTTATGCAATCTTTCGCCCATCAATGGAGCGTCTTTCTCCCCTCGTTCATTGAGCGGTCTGTCAAAGTCGCTTTGCAAAGGGTTTGTCCAACTGCTTTTTGCATGTCGAATCAATACGAGTGTTTTATTTCCTTCGCTCACAATGTTTTATTATAGTATTTCAATCTCAAATTTTTTCCGTCAAATTCTGCATAGCTGTCAAACACGATCCAGTCGCCTAAATTTACATACATACTTTCTTTAGGTAATGGAAACTCTATGGCAATATGACGATGTCCAAAAACAAAATAGTCAAAATGAGTTTGCTGCAATGTTTCAAGGCAAAACTGCACCAACCATTCTTTTTCTGCTCCCTGAAATGGCTTTTCAGCCACATTATGCTTTGGACCCAATCGGCTAAACCAACCGGCTATGCCAACACCCGTATCGGGGTGAATACGCCGATAAAGCCATTGCGAAATCGGACTTCGTAAAACTTTTTTAAGAAGCTTGTAACCGCGATCGCCGGGACCTAACCCATCACCATGTGCTATAAAAAATTTCTTCCCATTAAAAACCCGCTCAATTGGCTGATGATGAACCGGAATACCCAATTCTTCTTCAAAATAACCCTGCATCCATAAGTCATGATTGCCGGTAAACGCTTCAACAGAAAGCCCTGCATCGCGTAATTCGGCAAGCTTACCTAAAAATCGAACAAATCCCTTTGGAACTACATTTTTATATTCAAACCAAGTGTCAAACAAATCACCAACCAAATAAAGTTGTGCAGCATCATGCTTAATATTGTCTAACCAATGACAAATACGCCTTTCCCTTTCTTGGCTGGTAGCCTTGTCGGGGATGCCAAGATGAAAATCGGATGCGAAATAGACTTTTTTGCCTTGAGCTAACTCCATGCGGGGCTGAATGGGGGTGCAAGTTAGTCCAAAATAAACGAAGGTTTTCCGGAAAAATAATTCTCAAGCTTTATGTTAATTTAAAATCTAAATTGCTCATGAATTCAAATATGGTGTTCAAAAATACCTATGCAAACAAACTTTTGAAAACAGACTTCCATTTGTGCAAGGCTTCGCTTTTCAATGAAAGTTAGACCTGGTAAAAAAGCTTTCCAATTAAACGATTCGCCTACACCTTAAACCACTACTACTTCATAAAAATCGTGTGGATGAAAATATTTTTGTGCTAAGACTTGCAGTTCCTTTGCCGTGATGGTTTTGTAAACTTGAATATTTTGATTAAAGTGTTCCACAGTCAAACCATTTAAAAACAGAGTACGCCAACGTTGCATGATTTGAAACGGACCGTCTAAGTCGCCTAAGAGGTTGCCTAACAAATAGTTTTTCACCAATAACAGTTCGTCTGCTTCTGCCGGTTCATCGCGAAGGCGTGTCATTTCATGATATATTTCGGCTACAGCCGCTTCTGCCACATCTCGACCTGCTTCTGTATGAATGGTTAAAGACCCACCTTGCATATAAGGAGCAATGGAGCTGTAAATACCATAAGTATAGCCTTTATCTTCACGAATATTGCTCATCAATCGCGAGCCAAAATAGCCGCCGAACAAGGTATTGAGCACAATCATAGGTGCAAAATCGGGATGATGGCGATTGGGGAACAAACGACCGATTCTAATGGCTGCCTGAACACCGTTTTCATCATTCGAAATTCGTTGTTTTTTAGCTTCCGGCTCTGGTATATCAAAAGCAAGTTGGGTAAGCGGTTTTGAAATAATGGGGGCTTTACCAAACACATCATCCAACGCCTGAACATCGGAATCTCTAATTTTTCCTGCAATAAAAATGCGTACATCGGCTATGGAAAAATGATTGTGATAAAAGTCTATCAAATCCTGTCGGGTCAGAGCTTCTATGTTGGCTTGTTTAGAAAATCGCCCATAAGGGTGTGCTTCGCCAAATAATAAGGCATCAATTTTTTGATTGGCTACAAATTCACATTGCCGTAAGCTTACTAACAGTCGTTGAATAGAATTTTGCTTAAAAAGCTGCAATTCCGATTCCGGAAAAACAGAATCAGTGAGAATTTCATATACCAACGGAAGCAAGTTGGGAAGATGCTTTCCTAAAGTGTAAAGCGTTAAAGATGTAAAATCATTTCCGGCATTTACTTTCAAGTTTGCGCCATAAAATTCAAATGCCTCAGAAATTTGGTGAGCCGTTCGGTTGGTGGTACCATTCTTCAGCAAGGCAGCAACAGCATTGGCAACACTATGTTTCTGCTCAAACCACAAACCGGCCGGAAAAACCCAATTCACTTCAACCACCTCCTGCACACCGGCGTTGAGCCAATGCAAAGGCAATCCATTGCTCAAGCTTTGGGTGTTGACAGGCGGCAAAACATAATCAAATTCAATAGCATCGTGAATGGATGGAGCTACAGTACGGTCAAGCGGCATAAATGAAACAATTTTCTTTCGGGCGGTAAAGATAGCTTTGTTTGAATGGATCCTCTTTGTTTCATCGCGCAATTCTGTCCCTTACCTTTGCAACCTTATGACTCAGGAGCAATTAAAAGAAATGCGCGAGCGTGTGCAACACTTACAGCGTTTTTTGAAAGTGGAAGATAGAAAGGCTAAAATTGAAAACGATAGGACGCTTACCCTCTCACCGGGATTTTGGGACGATAATGCCCGCGCTACCGGCATTTTAAAAGACATAAAAATCAATGAATATTGGTTGGGGCTTTTTGAAAAAATGACAACTGCCGTTGAAGATTTTGCCGTGTTGTTTGAATTTTGGAAAGCCGGCGAAGCTACCGAAGAGGAGGCAAAAGAAGGGTTTGACTATGCCATCAAAGAGTTAGATGAACTTGAATTTAAGTCCACGCTGAACGAACCCGAAGACGAACTGCCGGCCGTAATGGTCATTAATTCAGGTGCCGGCGGAACAGAAAGTCAAGATTGGGCAGAAATGCTCTTGCGCATGTATCGCATGTATGGCGAAAAGCAAGGCTGGAAAGTGTTAGAAATAGATGTGCAATATGGCGATGGAGCCGGCATCAAGCAAGCAACCTTAGAATTTGACGGTGCTTTTTCTTACGGATTATTAAAAGCTGAAAGCGGCGTACACCGGTTAGTGCGGATTTCACCTTTCGACAGCAATGCTCGACGGCACACCTCTTTTGCCTCAGTATTTGTATATCCTCTTATTGACGATACAATCCAGATCGAAGTAAACCCCGCAGATTTAGAATGGGAATTTTATCGCTCAGGTGGAAAAGGCGGACAAAACGTAAATAAAGTTGAAACAGCCGTACGTTTAAAACATATTCCTTCCGGTATTATTGTAGAATGTCAGCAAGCACGAACACAAGGAGAAAATAGAGAAAAGGCACTCACCATGCTTAAAAGCCGATTGTATGAAGAAGAGCTACGCAAAAGGGAGGAACTGAAAAATGCAGCAAATGCAGGCAAGAAAAAAATAGAATGGGGATCACAAATTCGTTCTTATGTTTTTCATCCTTACAAAATGATAAAAGATCATCGCACCGATTATGAAGTAGGCAATGTGCAGCCAGTAATGGATGGAGAATTAGGCGATTTCATAAAGGCTTATTTGATGAGCGTTAAAGAAGATATAGAATAGCCTGTGAGCAGAAAAACAACTTCTAAAAAAATCTTTGATACCCATACGCTCAGACGCATTTTGTCGTTTGCCAAACCCTATAGGCGAACGCTTTATTTTGCTCTTTCCTTGTCCTTGTTCTTAGCCGTGCTTACACCGCTACGCCCTTATCTGATACAGCTTTCGGTGGATAAATACATTCAGCACAATCTACTGGTAGGTCTTATTTGGATCAGTGTTTTTCATTTTGGGATTTTGCTCCTTGAAAGCTTATTGCGCTTCTGGTTTTTATATCGAATCAACTGGTTAGGGCAAACTGTAGTCAATGATTTACGTAAAACGGTTTTTGAGAAAATTATTTTCCAAAATATTTCCTATTTCGACAAAACAGCTATCGGCACACTCACCACACGCACTATTAACGATATTGAAGCCGTAAATGATGTGTTTTCAGAAGGCATCATTTCTATCTTGGCTGATGTGTTAACTATCATTGCCATCATCATCGTGATGTTTGTTACTGACTGGCGACTGACTTGCATTTGCTTAACTACTTTTCCCTTTCTAATCATCGCTACTTATTATTTCAAGGAAAGTGTAAACAAATCATTTCAACGGGTGCGCAATGCCGTATCGGCACTCAATGCTTTTGTACAAGAACATCTTTCGGGTATGTATTTGGTGCAAGCATTTGCTGTTGAAAAACGAGAATTAGAAGCATTTAAAACCATAAACCACGAACATAGGGAAGCCAATATCAAAGCCATTTTTGCGTATTCTGTTTTTTTTCCAGTAGTAGAAATCATTCTGGCAATGTCCTTAGGATTGCTTGTCTGGTGGGGAGCCAATCAAATGCTTAACCATCAAGTTACAGCGGGTATTGTCATTGCTTTTGTCATGTATTTAAACCTATTGTTTCGCCCTTTACGAATGCTTGCTGACAAATTCAATGTGCTGCAAATGGGCATGGTGGCTGGCGAACGAGTGTTTGGCGTACTCGACCATTCAAATTGGTTAGAAAACAAGGGAAAATACAGACCGACTTCCCTTCGTGGAGAAGTTACTTTTCAAAATGTTCATTTCCAATACATAGAAAGCATTCCGGTGTTACGGGGAATTTCTTTTCAAGTGCCGGCAGGACACACTTTAGCCATTGTTGGACACAGTGGTGCCGGTAAAACGTCTATCATCAGCATCCTCAATCGTTTGTATGAAATTCAAAGCGGGCAAATTCTGATTGACAACCACGACATCAACCAATATGATGTGGACAACCTGAGAAGCCATATAGGCATCGTGCTGCAAGATGTATTTTTGTTTTCCGGTACGGTGCGCGATAATATTACCCTTCGCAACAACCATATTTCGCAGCAGAGAATAGAAGAAGTAACGAAAATGCTGGGACTACACGAGTTTATTTTGAGTCTGCCTCAAGGCTATGACTTTAACGTAATGGAACGCGGAAACTCCCTTTCACAAGGACAACGACAACTATTATCCTTTGCTCGCGCCCTTTTATACGATCCCGCAATCCTGATTTTGGACGAAGCAACCGCATCTGTTGACAGCGAAAGCGAACAATTGATTCAACAAGCCATCAACACCCTCATACAAGGTAGAACGGCAATCATTATTGCCCATCGTTTATCTACCATTCGAAAAGCAGATGAAATCATTGTGTTGGAAAAAGGAAATATTATGGAACAAGGCAATCACACTACTTTGATGAGCAAAAAAGGAAAATATTTTAGCCTCTACAATGCAGTAAAGCAAACTGAAGATGAAAACGCCATTTAGATCCTCACTTAATTCTAATTTTCTATCTTGCTCATTCCGTATGAAGCATCTATTCTCAGTTTTGTCCGTTCTATTTATTCTTTCTATCGCTCGTGCACAAAACGTATCAAAAACTACCAATGTTTTTAATGAAGAAGGGAAATTGCAAATGCTCATTGCCTACAACCCATCTTGCCGTTGCCGCACTTATACTGAGTTTTATCCGGATGGTAAAGTTTATGCCAAACGAACTTTTACCGTTACCGATAAAGGCGAATTTATTGATGGTGAAGACCTCACTTATCACCCTGACGGATCCATCAAAATCTTTAAACTTTGGAAAAATGCCTTTCCCGAAGGGCGTGCATTTGCAACTTATGAAAATGGCAAAACAGAATACGAAGAATTTTTTAAAGACAAACTCAAAGTTGGAACTTGGCGTTACTTTAATGAAGCCGGCGATTTGACTAAAGAAAAACTGTTTGAAGGTACACACAATTCTTGGAACAGTAAAAAAGACAGCTATATCCTTAAAACCTACAAAGGCGGAAAGATAATTTCTACAGAGGTTTTTACGGCGGGTTCGCTATCAAAATCTGATCGAAAAGAGGCGACAAACACCTTGGTTCATAATCCCTATTCCGGTATTTCTGATGGGAAAAAACTGTTTGATTTAAAGTGTAAAGCTTGTCATAGCATGGATAATGATGGCTACGGACCTGCCCTAAAAGATGTTGGCTTACGCCGAACAAACGGATGGCTTATTCAAATGATTGCGGATGGAAATAAATTGGTGGCTTCGGGCGACAAAGAGGCTGTTTTGCTATTTGAAAAATATGGCGGTAAAAAACACATAAGTAACGAAAACCTGACTAAGCAACAAATACAATCTATCATTGATTACCTGAAAAAGCCCCAATAAGGCTTTTCAGGTTAGTAATTTTTCATGTCATCAAAAGTTTGCCCTCAAATTGTTGTGCACCGGCAGGTTGCACCCACAGCAGCAAGAGTATAATAATATATATTCGGTTCATGATTTACAATTTAAAGAGATGAATATTTGGATTGGATATTTGCGCCGCTACTACTCAGGAGGAATAGCGGCGCAGGGGAGGTTTATTGCTCCAATTCTATCTTACCACTATATCGTGTGGTGCCGTTCACTATAAACCGATAGAGATAGATGCCGTTGGGTTGGTTGCTGAGGTCTAACATAAATCCCGTCATCATAGGGTGCA
>JAFDXP010000044.1 GCA_018267875.1 Bacteroidota bacterium
ATATCATCCATGTAAGGTGATTGCGGCACAACAGATGCCACATGAACATCGCTGTTGACGGGCAGCACAATCTGCGCTGTTGTGCGAATTGAGGAGCTAAAAAGGAGCATAGCTACCCCCCCCCCACAGCATAATGAGTCTTATTTTGTTATCCATATCGTTTATGCAGCTTGATTAGACAAACTTGCAAGCATAAAATTAAGAAAATCTTTAGGAGAAAAACAAATTTATTTCAAAAAAAGCGGCTAAACTTAAAAGAGAGACATTTCGGTTTACTTGTTTCATTGAACCCATTTTGGAACTTACAAAAATCATCCTATTTTCGAAATCATAAAAACAAAAGAGGCTGCCTCCAAATTTCTGAGACAGCCTCTTTTTAAAAAAAATTATAAAAATTATTTTAGCACAGTTCTGCTAATGACAATTTTTTGAACTTCTGTAGTTCCTTCATATATCTGGGTAATTTTTGCATCACGCATCAAGCGCTCCACATGAAATTCTTTTACGTATCCATATCCACCATGTATTTGAACGGCATCATTTGTTACCCATTGAGCAATTTCAGACGCATATAATTTTGCCATAGAAGCAGACAAGGTATAATCTTGTCCCTGATCCTTTGTCCATGCAGCTTTGAGGCACATCAATCTGGCACCTTCGATAGCGGTAGCCATATCAGCGAGCTTGAAGGCTATTGCCTGATGGTTCATGATTTCGGTGTTAAAAGCTTTACGCTCTTTAGAATATTTAAGTGCTAATTCATAAGCACCACTGGCAATACCTAAAGCTTGAGAAGCAATACCGATTCTTCCGCCGGCTAAGGTTTTCATAGCAAATGTAAATCCAAAGCCATCATCACCGATTCTATTTTCTTTAGGCACTTTCACATCTTGAAACATGATGCTGTGTGTATCGCTTCCACGAATACCCATTTTATTTTCTTTGGCTCCTACTGTTACTCCTGCCCAAGCTTTTTCAACAATAAAAGCGTTAATTCCTTTGTGCTTTTTTTCCGGATAAGTTTGTGCAATTACCAGATAATAATCAGCAGAGCTACCGTTTGTAATCCAGTTTTTTGTGCCATTCAGCAAATAGTAATCACCTTTATCTTCGGCAGTAGTTCGTTGAGAAGTTGCATCACTTCCGGCTTCGGGTTCACTCAATAAAAAAGCACCTAAGCTTTTTCCTGTAGCAAGGCGAGTAAGGTATTTTTGCTTTTGATCTTCGTTTCCAAAGGTTTCAAGCCCCCAGCACACAAGCGAATTATTGACACTCATGCAAACTGAAGCCGAAGCATCAACTTTAGAAATTTCCTCCATAGCCAGCACATAGCTAACTGTATCCATTCCGGAGCCACCATATTTGGGGTCAACCATCATGCCTAAGAAACCTAATTCGCCTAACTTTTTGATTTGTTCAGTAGGAAACTTTGCATGCTCATCGCGTTCTATCACACCGGGCAGCAATTCATTACGTGCAAAATCACGAGCGGCCATTTGCACCGCTAACTGTTCTTCTGAAAGTTGGAAATTCATAAGCTGAACAAAAATTTGTGTGCAAAAGTACAATTATTCACGACAATATTTTATCAAACACTTTCTGATGTATCTATGAGCAAGTTTCAAATAATCTTCAGATACACCATATTTTAAAGAAATTGAATCTACTATTCCAACTATCTATTCAAGGCTGTTCTATTCTATTAGATTAGGCGATTAATTCTTAGAGAAACACAACTTCTGACTTAGGTCATTTCTTGTCATACCAACGAACATTTTAGAAGCTGACGCATGTCATTTTGTTTGGGGCTATGTGAAAATACGTTTGTCATAGAAAATTCAAGAGTGTTTCTGATAAGCCATTTCAGCCTTTTGAATGATAAATTTTTCAAACAAAAAACGCAACAAACATGCTGTCAAAATCTCAAGCAAAATGGTTTTTTCTGGGTGGAACCATTGTTACATTTTTAGCCTTTATCATCCTTTCGTGGTGGTCGTTGGTTCAAGATGTTCCCAAACAAACACATCCTGAAAATCTTACTCCACAAGTAGTTGCCGGCAAGCATTTGTGGGAATCGAATAACTGTATGGGTTGTCATACTATTTTGGGAGAGGGTGCCTATTATGCTCCTGAGTTGACAAAAGTAATTGACCGTCGTGGAGCACCCTATGTAAAGGCTGTACTCACGTCTAAGGCGGCTTGGCAACCTCGAGGAAGAAAGATGGTAGCTTATGGTTTTTCTGACCATGATGCAGAAGACATCATTGCATTTCTGACTTGGATTGGAAAAACTGATTTGAATGGATTTCCGGCAAAGCCAAGTTATAAATCAACTTCAAATTCCAATTAACGCTAAGTCCAATTTGTAATAAATATAATAACGAATTCAAAAAAATAAACAGAATGAAATATAAATCACAAAAAGTAGCTTATTGGTTCTTTGCCTTGTCCATGTTGTTACTCACAATCCAATTGACCTATGGATTTATTATGGGTTTTGCACACATGGGCTTAGACGGGTTACATAATATCATAGCATTCAATACTGCCCGTGCCGTACATACAAATGCCTTAGTTATGTGGTTATTATCAGGCTTTATGGGTGCTGCCTACTATATTATTCCGGAAGAAGCAGAACATGAATTAGTCAATGTAAAATTAGCCTATGTGCAGCTTATTTCGTTTGCATTGGTAGGTGTCATTGCATTGGTAGGATATCATTTCAATTATTGGGAAGGGAGAAAATTTCTTGAAATTCCTCGCCCACTTGATTGGTTGGTTGTAGTAAATGTGTTGACCTTTCTTGGGTTGATCGTTACTACGCTATTTAAAGGGAAAAAAAGAACTACTACATCTCTTGTTCTAACAATGGGTTTAGTGTTTGCTGCACTTTTGTATTTACCGGGCATGATTTGGTTTGACAATCAGACCCTCGATTCGTTTTTCCGTTGGTGGGTAGTGCATCTTTGGGTGGAAGGTGTTTGGGAACTAATCATGGGTGGAATTTTAGCATTTTTGCTAATCAAAATTACGGGTGTAGATCGAGAAGTGATTGAAAAGTGGCTTTATGTAATTGTAGGTCTAACCTTTATTTCCGGTATATTAGGCACAGGGCATCATTACTACTATATAGGTGTCGGTAAGGTATGGTTAATAGTAGGTGGAATTTTCTCTGCTTTAGAACCCTTAGCCTTTTTGGGTATGGCTTTATTTGCCATTGTTATGTATCGTCGTGGCGAGAAAAAGCACCCCAATAAACTTGCTTTAAATTGGACTTTAGGAACAGCTATTGTATCCTTTATTGGTGCCGGATTATTAGGGTTGGCACATACCTTACCTCAAGTGAACCTATACACACATGGAACCTTAGTTACAGCAATGCACGGTCATCTTGCTTTTTGGGGAGCTTATGCGATGATTATATTAGCTATAATAGCTTATGCGATGCCTAATCTTACAGGAAGAAAACTTTTTGATACTGCCCGTGGCACTTACGCATTTTGGCTTTCAAACATTGGCATGTTGGGCATGACCGCTGCATTTGGTGTGGCAGGTGTGGCACAAGTGTATATGGAACGAAAAATGGGAATTGAATTTGGAGAAGTACAAAAGGAAATTCAAGTTCACTTCTTAGTATTAGTAAGCTGTGCTACTATGTTTACTACCGGCATTATTCTATACCTCATTGAATTTGTAAAATTCGGCTTACCAACCGATGAAGCCTTAGAAAGTAAGTAAAACAACCATGCCAACTTGGCAACAAATAAATAAACCATGCACACAACACCTTTTTATCGTCCTATAAACAAAGAAGTAGAAGTCTTTGAACATGCCTATATCAACAAAATTCCTTTATTGTTGAAAGGGCCTACCGGAACCGGAAAATCTCGCTTTGTAGAATACATGGCACATAGATTAGGTAAAGAAATGGTTACGATCAGTTGTCATGAAGAAACCTCATCAACAGATTTGGTTGGGCGATTTATTTTAAAAGGCGCGGAAACAACATGGATTGATGGGCCACTTACAACTGCTGTTAAAAATGGCTCGCTCATTTATCTGGATGAAGTAGCAGAAGCACGCCCAGACGTAATTGTAGCCATTCATCCATTAACCGACCATCGTAGGCAAATGTATATTGACAAACTGGGTGAAACCCTTCAAGCACATCCCGATTTTATGTTAGTTGCGTCATATAATCCGGGGTATCAAAAAGGATTTAAAGAATTGAAACCTTCTACCAGACAACGCTTCGCAGCTATTACATTTGAATACCCGACCCCACCAATTGAGGTAGAAATTTTGATAGCAGAAGCTGGAATTGAAAAAGACATAGCAGAAAAGTTAGTTCAAATTGGAAACAAAATTCGCAACCTTACTGAGCTTGGATTAACAGAAACTGTTTCAACCCGACTATTGGTGGATGCAGCAAAATTGATTCGAAGCGGGCTGCCCAAAAGGCTCTCAGTTAGGGTAAGTGTTGTAGAACCCCTTACCGATGAAAACGAAACCATTGCAGCGCTTTCTGACCTTTGTAATTTGATGATTTAATGGCTTTAGATGAATTTTTGTTTGGGAAAGTAGTAGGCTATTTTAAGCAAAGAAAAAAGGCAGTAGCCGAACAACTTGCGTATAGAGTAACACTGGATGAATATCGAGCACGCTTTACCTTAATTGCACGTGCAACAACCGGTGTAGCCATAGATATTTTCCCTGCTGAACGAGAGGGTGGTTACAAAAATGAATCTTTTTTTCTACCCTCATCTTTCTCCATTTTTGAATCTAAAGAAGACAATTACCAATTTTACTTGTTTCGAATTTTGTATCTCTCGGTTCAACGTCAACTCAACCTGAATTGGACAATTGAAAATGAACAAGACTTAACAATTTCTCGACAAAGAGCTGAAGAAACAGCACCACAAATACTAAAGCTGCTATTCCATCTTTATCCTTATACCGAAAGAACGTATCAAAAAATCATTAACCAGCTTTATAGTCAGCATCAAAATGAAATTGATCTCACTTGGCTTTATGGGAAATGGATGATAAATGAAACAATAAAAATCACTACGACAGCAGACAACCCTTTGATTGATCGGATTCGAATCCCAACAAAATCGCCTGATACAATTTTAAAAGCAAAAGCGGTAGAAGAAATTCAACGGCTTCAAGTGGATAAAAAACAACAAGAAGACTATGTTCTTACACACAATTTTGAAAAAGTAGAAACCGCAGAAGAATTTAATGGCTCTTGGCGTGACATGGATGGAGATGACGATCTTGCCAAACACGAAAATGCACTCGATGAACTAAATATGCGCTATACAGTGCGGGTAGATGATCCTGCACATTCGGTGTATCATTCTGAATTTATAGAAAACTTATCATTAGCAGAAGTAGAAGATCATTCTACTACCAATAATTCCATTTGTTATGATGAATGGGATTATTCAAAGAGAAAATACAAAACAGGCTTCTGTAAAGTGTTTCCGACTTTTTCACATGACGTAGAAAACGGTTTTGCTGCTTCAGTGATCGCCCAAAACACTCCTATCTTAAATACGCTACGCAAAGCATTGACTAACATCCATAACAAATCAATGCAACATCGCCGACAGCTTCAAGGATCTGAGTTTGATATTGATGCCACAACAGATTTAATGACGGATGTATTGTCCGGGCATACCCCAAGTGAAAAAATATACCTTGACAATCGAAAAACAGACCGGCACCTATCTATTCTTCTCTTGCTTGATACCAGCCTTTCGACAGATGGATATGTTGCCGGCAATCGTATTATCAACATTGAGCGGGAAGTTGCCGTTTTATTCGGACAAATACTTTTTGAGTTTGATGTGGACTTTTCAATCGCAACATTTTACTCAAAAACACGTAACCATACCCGATTTTGTACAATTAAAGGATTTGATGAACCCTGGAATTACGTAAAGAACAAAGTGGGATCCATTGAACCGGAAGGATATACACGTATTGGTGCTGCCTTACGCCATGCAGGCGCACAAATAATGAACCGTACTGCCGATAATAAATGGATCATCCTTTTGTCTGACGGAAAACCCAATGATTATGATCGTTATGAAGGGCGATATGGCATGCTTGATGTAAAGCAAGCATTAAGAGAATTGAATGAGCATCGAATCAACACCTATGCTCTTGCTATAGAAAATTCAGCTCGATATTATCTTCCTCAAATGTTTGGACCAAATCATTATGATATTCTCTCAAACACAACCGATCTTTTTAAAGCCACAATTTCCTTATTTTCCAAACTAAAAAGATAAAAGACTATCTCATTTTGTTTCACAAACCGTAAAAGAAATAACTTCTAAAGTTTTTTCAGTAACCATTTACAGGTTTATAAGTTTCCATGTAAGGTTTACAAATAGTGTAAAACCAAAATCTATTCTGCCATCAGTTTTCACGCAAAACAGAGCTTTAGCTCCTACTGTTACCAACATTTATACCTTGAATTGAGTAAACAGAAAATTGAATTCTACTCAAACCCTAACTTTGCGCCCACAACAGACGATCATTTATGTACACGATACATTTTAAGTTTGAAGAAAAGGGCTTAGAACCAATAACGCTACAAAACATTTCAGGAGGGCAAAGTATTCTTGAAGCTGCCTTGGAAAACAATATAGAATTACACCACAATTGCGGGATGGTTTGTGCTTGTTCCACTTGTCATATTTACTTAGAAAAAGGGGATGAGCTTGTTCCTGAAATTTCGGACAAAGAAGAAGACTTTATTGACCGAGCACGAAATCCTAAACTGAGTTCCCGATTGGGGTGTCAATGTATTTTAACAGACGATGAAAGTGGCACCATTGAGGTTACAATTCCAGATCAATCCTTAATTCACGGCGAATAAGCAGACCAAACAAAAACGCACTTATCAATGAATCATTACGAACCACCCATACACTGGAACGACTACGAAGATATAGCTCAAAAACTGTACGAAAAATTTGGTGATTCTTTCGGAGAAAGCCAAATTTACCGAATTCGATTTACGGATCTATTAGAATGGGTATTATCGCTTCCTAATTTTGAAGGAACCCGAGAACAAAGTAACGAAGGTCATTTAGAAATGATCCAAAGTAGTTGGGTATATGAATGGCGCGACAACCAATCGTAGAACAATCGTTTCTTGATCGTACAATAGATTCGCAAAACCTTCAACCAACATCACATTAATACGTACTTGGCTTTGGCGATAAAGTGCGATAGGCTCGTGTTGATTTAAGTTTATCACGCTTTTGTGGGTATGAGTTAGGATTGGCAGTGGCTCCGCGATATGGATCGCTCGGAAAGGCACTTTTTTGCGTATTGCAAGATGGCATAGCGCAACAAGCAACTAATACGGCTGCAAAAAGAAAAAGGCGAGAGGCTATTTTGTTCATCTGAAATTATGTACAGGTTGTTTACAAACAGACCAAACTAAAGGCAATGTACCAAAGTCGCAATGCCTAAATATGACCGTTAATAATTTTAATCGTGGCTGTAAAATAAGCTTACTCTTTCAGAAATACAAATACAGCCCACTAAAAAAACTGCCGAACGATGAAACAACGTCCGGCAGTGCCCTTTAATAATATTGTAAAACGAATTACTCGTCGTCACCGGAATTATCCTTAGAGCGATAAGAAGGCTCATTATGACCTTTGTGCTTTTTAGACATACCCAACACATAACCCAAACGCAATTGAGGAGTTACATAAGGAGTAAGGGTAAAGTTTGACAAAGTACGATTGTTGTTGCTGCTCATTGTATGCACCATTCCATAGTAGTTGTAGCTTAAGCCCCAACCAAGTTCTAAGCCAAGATAAACTTTAGGAAGAACATAATAATCCATACCGGTAAACATACGAACGCCTAATCCAAATGCACCTTGATTGTTGTGAACATTTACGGTACGCATATTCACGTTAGCATAACCCAGCATTAAATCAGCCCCCATGTATGTATTCAAACGCTCGGCAGGATGAAAAATCTTTTCAATACCCAATCCTAATGCAATGCCAAAATTGTTCATTGCAGTATCTTGAAACTGTCCATTGATACGACGATTGCCATAGCTAATGTTTGTCAGCATACGGAATACGGTATTGTGGTTGATGAAGCTACGAGTCTTCAACATGGGATAGTAATTGCCACCAGTAAAATTTGTAGCACCAATAGCATCTCTGCTAAGTCCGCGATCAAGGTTCCATAGGAATCCATCATTCAGGTCAAATAGGCTTCCATTGCCCAAGTTCAAACGAGCTTGTGTTTCAATCAACATATCTCCTTTGCAAGGCATGTTGAACGTTCCACGATCGTTGCGAATTTGTGCGTTCATTTGGGACGGAGCAAATGACATCATTGCACCGGAGAGTAATAATGGTAAAATGTGCTTTTTCATTCGTTTAACATTTGAGGACAAATATAATGCCCTAATTAGAAAATCCTAACAAATTCACAAGAAGAAAAAAACCCTTTTGCACAACTTTTCAACTTGGCATTAAAAAAAGGAAGGAAAAAGAAGAAAGAGAAACAAGGAACGAATGTTTCATTATCTATAAAACCAACTAAAAACCTTATTCCATCAATATTTCACCCTATAAACGTTCATAGATTGCCTGCATTTTGAAACAGGCTCCCTCATTTTCCAATAAGGCTTGAACGCTTAGTTTACCTTCCATATCTTTCCAAGATATAGTGAGCATAGGCGAAATGTTAGGCGTGATGAGGCGTAAAAATTTTACTTGCGGCGCAGTTCGTAGAGCGTAATTATAAGTACTTATCATTTCAATGGAAGCCTTTACCAACTGCATCATACAAACACCCGGAACCACCGGCTGGCCCGGAAAATGCCCTAAGCATATAGGGTGATTTTGATTAAAAATAACCTTGCACTTTAAAGTAGAATCAGTGGTTTCTACTGGATGTAGCGTATAAAAATCATTCATCAACATGGTCATCTATGGCATTCAGCTTGATGGTGAAATTAGCTTTGTGATGGATAAATATCGCCGTTAAAGGTAAAGATTGAGGAGTTCCTTTTTCGCCGATATTAATGGTTATCACCTTTTTCTTACCCACATTTTCAATACGCCTTAAGGTGTCTTTTGTTGCAATATAATAAGCATAACCTTTATTGAGGGTAAAGCGATAAAAAATTTCATCATTATCCTTAAAATTCGCTTCAGAATGGGCATTTAGCCCCTTCATTAGAAATAGGTTCATGTCTTTTTGCAGCAATTTTATCAAAGCAGGTTTATCTAATTGAGGGATTATCTGATTTACCTTAAAGCTATCAACTTGATTCCATTCGAAATCAAAAAAAGTAAAACCCATTTCATTCTGAAATACGGCTCTTGTGGAACTGTCTTGAAAATGTTTCAACAATAAAATGCCACTTAGATGAAATTTTTTAAACAAAAAGCGACCATCAACTACGCAACGATATAGTTTCTTTTCAAACTGCGGCATGAAATGCTTTGCAGAAAAGGGTACACTACTTACTTGAGTTAGTTTTGAATAAGGCGTAGAACAGGAAAAAAATGCAAGGAAAACAAAACTGCTAACGAGTCTTAAAAATATCTTCATTGAGCGTTACATTATGCTGTGGATTAGAAAAATCCATGTCGGTAAAATCGCCACCTTGCTCTATCATAGAGAGGCGTTTGACATCAAAGCTTTTCTTGTCTAAAAGGACATCTATGCGTTTAAAAAGCTTGCGCATGGCATCGGTAGCAGGATTCAAAGAAAGTAAAAAACTGTGCCCATCTTCGAAAACGCTTGCTTTAAAATCTGGATTGCTTAACACTGTGCCGCGCATACAGTCAATCATAATTCGATTGACCGACTGCAAAGTTTTGCTGCTTTTAGTATTGATTTTACTAGTTTTCTCCTCATCTCGAACTAATACATTTCCGCCATTCATAACAAGCAAATATTTATAGGGAGCGGTATATTCAATACGCACTTTGTCATCTTTTTTAAAGAAAAATTTCCCCTTTGATTTTACCTTTTCTGACAGAAGTGCCATATTTTTTGTCTGTGCAAAATCGCTGCTAATTGTGTTTATTTGACTATTGGATTTTGATAATAAAGTTTGAAACTCTGGCACATTCTTCACTGTAGAAAAGCCCTTTGGCTGAGCAATTGTAAGTGAGGAAATGAATAGTAGAGGGGTAAAAAAAATTTTATGAATATGCATGTATGTCGAGCATTTTATCAAGGGGGACAAAAGTAAAACCATTTTGTTGCGTCCGTTCTATCAACTCCGTTAAAATTTCATGTGTGATGCCCATGCTATCATGCAATAGAATGATATCACCACCGCTTAAACGGTCAAGAATTCGATTGAGCAATTGATCAGGATCTTTCGATTTGGTGTCAAACGAACGAATATTCCATGCTATTGAGTGCATCTTTGCTCGGTTAATTGCCTTTGCCAAATTGGGATTTGTTACTCCATAGGGCGGACGAAACAAACGAGGTCGTTTACCAATTATCGAAGCGATTACATCATTGGTGCTTTCAATTTCTTTCGTCATTTCTTTTGTTGATTGCCAGTCAAAATTGAACCCATGACCATAGCTATGATTACCAATAAGGTGTCCTTCATGATCCCATCGTTTCACAACTTCGGGATGGGCAACTACATTTTTACCAATGGCGAAGAATGTGGCCGGCACTTGTTTTTCAGCAAGAATATCAAGGATAGGCTGCGTGTACTTGGCAGGTCCGTCATCAAAAGTCAATGAAACCCAAAGCTTATTTGTGCCTTTGCCAAATGATTGAACATAAAAATTCCAACGAATAAAAATGGCTCCCAATACTAAAAAATGAACATATACCAAAGCCACAATGACTAACCACCACCAAGATAATTGATACTGAATACATGTAACGACTAACATAGCCATTACAGAGCCAAAAACAATAGTGAGATGTTGAAATGGGCGCATATTCAACTATCTTTTTTGCAAAGTAGCAACAAGCATAAAAATCCAGCCCAATATAAAAAATAGTCCACCAATAGGAGTCAAGATGCCTACCCCACCCAAGCCTATTTGCCCCGTAGCTTTTAAGCCTGCAAGCAGATATAGGGAACCACTAAACAATATTATTCCGGTAATAAAAAATTGAGTGGCAAGTTTTAGTGGCTTTAAGGGTAAGTGAAATGAAAGAAGCCCACAAACAAGAAGCGCGAAAGCATGATACATTTGGTAACGAACACCCGTTTCGAAAATTTGCAATTGATCGGGAGAAAGTATTTGGCGTAAAGCATGTGCACCGAATGCACCTAAAATTACACTTAATGCACCCAATATTGAGCCTGCAACTAATGCTGTTCTGTACATGCGCGCAAGATAGGTTCAAAATCGCGAATTGAAAGATCATCTACCGGTAAGATAAAGTCTGCCTTTGAATAGAAATGGTGTCTTTGATTAAATAATTCCTCTAAACAATTGCGTAGATGACTTGTATTAGTCAATAAGGGACGTTTCTGAGAATCCGATCGGATTCGGGATTCAATTAAATCAAGACTGGCGTTGAGATAAACTATTATTCCCGACTGATTCATCCGGTGGAGGTTTTCAGGATTGATAGGCATTCCGCCACCACAACATACAATCAGCGGAGGCTCCATTGTTGAAACAATTTGTTGTAAAACTTTAGATTCTAATTTTCGGAAAAAGGGTTCTCCTTTTTCTATGAATATTTGTTGAATAGAGCAGCTTAGTAATTGTTCTATCAAATCATCTGTATCTACCACAGGCAATTGACAATATGCTGCCAAGCGTGTACCCCAAAAGCTTTTCCCTGATCCTGGCATCCCAATTAAGAACAGATTTTTTCTCACAAAGAATGATTGATAAACTTCCAGATAAACAACAAGGACATATTGGCAGCAACCTCTTTATTTTGAATTCTATCATAGGGTAGAACATACTTTATAGTTTGAACAGCAGCCTCATCACATACAGCCATCCAAACAGTACCAACAGGAGCTTTATTATCATCACCACCTGAACTGAGCAATCCGGTAATGCCAAAACCGAAATTGCTTTTAAGGGATTTCCGTACTCCGAAAGCCATTTGTTTTGCCACTTCTTCACATACTGCTCCTTGTTTTTTCAAAACAGTCGTATCAACACCCAGCAATAATTCTTTTGCTGAATATTGATAACAAACAATACTCCCTAAAAAGCATTTTGAGGCTCCGGGAATTTGCGTTATCCTATGCCCAAGATAGCCGCCGGTGCAACTTTCAGCTAAAGCAATGGTTTGATTTTCATTCGATAATTTGTTGAGAATAATTTGTTCTAAAGTCAAATCTTCTAATGAAACAACCATCTCATGCAACCGATTTGCTATTGCATCTTGAAAACTTTTCAGCTCCTCATTCAATATATTTTTATCTGCCCCACTACCGGTTAACCGCAATCGTACCATACGATAAGCGGGTAAATATGCCAAGCGAATATGCGAAGGCAGTGTGCTTTCAATATCCTTTATCTTTTCAGCGATAGCTGTTTCACCAAAACCGGCTGTCATTATGGTACGATACATATAAGCATCGTTGGAAAATCTTTTACGAAGCATCGGTATCACTTCATCAACCATGATGCCCTTCATTTCATGTGGCACACCAGGTAATGATATAATTATTGAGCCATTCTTTTCAAACAACATGCCGGGTGCTGTTCCTTGCCTATTAAACAAAATTTGACAATTGTCCGGCACCTCCGCTTGAGAAAGATTAGCCGGAAAAATGGGAATGTTTCTTCGTTCAAAGAGGGAACGCAAGTGTGATTCAATTTTTTCATTAACAACCAACGGGACATTAAAAAACGCACACAAAGCAGGCTTAGTTATATCGTCAGAAGTGGGACCTAATCCACCTGTCAGAAAAACAAGTTGAACAGCTTCAATTTCCTTGTTTAAAGTATCTATAATCGCATCCTTATCATCTCCAATAGCTGTTCGACGTTTGATTTCAATTCCTAAATCAACGAGTTGCTGAGCTATCCAAGCTGAATTTGTGTCAACCACTTGACCAATCAACAACTCATCGCCAATGGTTATGATAGACGCTCTTACTAAAGCCATTATTTACTTTCCTGTTGCGTGAAAAAATAGGGTGCTAAACATTGTTCTATTTGATGGGGGATTGTCACTTTTTTCTTTTCTTGATTGTTGTAAAACACTAAGGTTGAAATGCCCTTGTTGAGTAACTTTTCGGCTTCATTAAATAAGGCTGAATGAAAAATAATTTTTGAGCCGGTAGGCATTTCCTTAATGGTTGTACGCACGGTAATCAAGTCATCATAATATGCCGGACGAAAGTATTGTACTTGTAATTCTACCACCGGCATCATGATACCGGTTGCTTCTAATTCTCGATAAGAAACACCTAAAGAACGAAAAGCATCCGTTCGGCCTACTTCATAATACTGGGCATAATTACCATAATACAAATAGCCCATTTGGTCTGTTTCGCCATAGCGAACTCTAATTTTGGTTTCGGAGATGTACATACAGGTTTTGTAATTGCTTAAAGCTGCTTGGGCTTTTCAGAATCTCGAATCGTGTAAATTGCATTTGCTTGACTGGTACAAGTTAGCGTCAGATCGTTAATGCAAACATGCTCCGGTAAAGTTGCACAAAACAATACGACATTGGCTATATCTTCAGCACGTAAGGGTTGAATGTCCTGATATACTTTTTTAGCCCGTTCCTTATCGCCTTTAAATCGCACAACAGAAAACTCTGTTTCTGCCATACCGGGGTTGATTGCTGTAACTTTTACTCCATAAGGCAATAAGTCAATTCGCATTGACTGGGATATTGCATCTACAGCAAACTTAGTAGCACAATATACATTTCCATTCTTATACGCGGTCTTTCCTGCTGTAGAACCAATATTAAAAATATGCGGAGTTGTAGAATTTCTCAATAAAGGAAGTGTTTCTTTAGTCATATAAAGCAACCCTTTGATGTTGGTATCAATCATTAAATCCCAATCAGAAATATTTCCTTCATCTATTGGAGACAAGCCGGAAGCAAGGCCAGCATTGTTAACTAAAATATCAATAGTTCTATCCTGAATAGAAGTTATAGCTTCTTTAACGGCAACTTTATCACGGACATCAAAGCATAAAGTAGTAACACTTGAAGCTTGATTGTCTAATTCATTTTTCAGCTTATCGAGCCTATCACTACGTCTTCCGGTGATAATTAAATGATGTCCATGAATTGCAAATAATTGAGCTATTGCCTTACCAAAGCCTGAAGTTGCACCTGTGATCAGAATTGTCTTTTTCATGCAGCAACAAAGATAGGCTATGCAACGATGGGGTTGGAAAAGAGGGTTTAAATCTGATTATTATTATTATTCGTTATACTTTGTTTGGACATGAAATGTCGCACAATCAGATAGCCACCAATCATACAGACGATCAAAAAAACTTGTGGCACGAAGAGGTTTTTTCTCATCAAATAATCTACAGCTTGTTGCCGATCAACCGGTTGGTGCATGAGCAAGGCACGTAATTGTGCATCACGCCCAATCATAATCAGGGTAATGATTATGCCGCCAACAAACCAAGTAGCCAATGCGGCTATAAACGTATAAAACGCCCAAAGCCCTGCATTGAGTTGCATCACACGAGCACGAAAATAATTTCGAATACAAATAAAAACGAGAATTCCTAATTCCATTCGAGTTATAGCGACTTTACAAACTCACTTATACTTTCCATCATGTGGTTTAATTGTGCCTCAGACAGCCCATGATGACAAGCCATCAACATACCGCCACGCATCACTTTATCTGCTTCAGCATATCCATTTGCACTAGCTTTATGTGCACAATTTTTAAAACCGGGTTGTCTTAAAATATTTCCGGTAAAAACTGTGCGTGTTTGAATATTTCTCTTTTCTAAGAAAATTTGTAAATCTCTACGAATAAAAGGAGCAGACTCCCGAATAGTGACAGCAAATGCCAGCCATCCGGTACGAGAATTAGGCAATTGTTTGGGCAGGATAAAATATTCTTCATGCTGAGCAAAAAAGGCTAACAAACGATGGAAATGTTGTGTTCTTAAATCAATATTGTTTGCCAGTTTATTAAGTTGAACGATGCCAAAAGCTGCTCCCATTTCTGATGGTTCAATGTTGTAACCGGGCTCTTCGAAAACAAATTTTGCATCGTAAGGAATACCTTCTATTTCTACGTTGAAGCGATTTTCAATTTTTTCAGACTCTACAAATAAAGACGAACTACGCCCCCAACTTCTGAGCAGTCTTCCTCTATCAAAATAAGCATCCGTATTCACGCACAACATTCCTCCATTTCCGGCACAATTGATAATATGTGATCCATAAAAGCTGGTAGTACTCATGTCTGTAAAACGACCGGAAGAAGCATGGTCAATTTCAGCCCCCAGCGTATCTGCCGAATCTTCTAACACGAAAAGGTTATACTTATCTGCAATTTCGCGAAGTTGTTTCCAGTTGGGCAAATTGCCTATTAAGTTAGGAATGATCATAGCCTTGGTTTTAGGCGTAATCATCGCTTCTACTTTATTTGCATCAATATTGTAAGTACCTTCTTCCACATCTACAAAAGCAGGAACCCATCCTCTTTTTACTTGTGGTGCAACAGTGGTAGAAAACGTAAGTGCCGGTGTTATAATTTCAGCACCTTGATCATAGTTTAAAAGATCGGCAGCAAGATACAATGCAGAGGAGCCACTATTCACCATAATACCATGCTTTTTAGCATAAAGGGATGCTACCCGCTCTTCCATCTCTCGTACATGCTTACCCATTTGAGTGGTTGTGCGCAAGACGTTTACAACGGCTGCAATTTCTTCTTCGCCGTGAACTGTTGTACCATAAGGAACTTTGATGAAATCTGTTTGTACCATCGTGGAGTATGTAAGATTAGCTTGCGAATGTAGCGGTAATGATAAAATGATAAGTTAAAAGGTATCCCTTTACGGTCGTCTCACAACATCTTTTATGTTATTGATTTGATCTACGTAATAATATTTTTCACCACCATTGGTAAGGAAAAGGACAATTGTTTTAACACGCTTACCTTCTCTATTTAACCGAGCTTGAATTTTGCGTCTGTCAGAAGACTGATAAACATACGGATTACCATCAATAAGTACTTTCTTACCGGTGATAAATACTATGCCATTCTCATTCATTTTTTGTATTTGTTCTGTGCCGTCAATACGGTAAGTAATAGTCATTGTGTGGGTATAGGCATAAGTTTTTTCATTCTTCCCCAACAATTTATATAAAACGATAGCAAGCAGAATGGTAGCTACAACAAGAACAATGGCCATGGACAGATACAGTAGTATATAACAAGGGTAATTGATTAAAAAGCAATTACCAAGTTCGCAAAGGTACGTTCTTTAAAAAAACATTACAAGTCTCATATCGTATTACCCCTGTTTAGAGGAGTAGTATTTTGAAGCCCAGTGTATTGTGCAATCATAAAAAAAGGAGTAACCAATGTGCTACACCTTTTATTAAAATTGATTGAAAAATAAAACTACTTAAAACCAACAAAGCTACACGCAATTGGCGCTCCTGAATTAGTATCCAAAATAGACTCAGTGAAAACTGAAATTTTATTTGCTATGATTTCTGCTCTGGTATAATGTTTAGCATTTCCAACTGTGGTTGTTGCAAAAAAGAGGTCGGTGCCGGAAACTGTGCCGGAAAGGGTATCTGACCTGTTTCCACGATCTACAAAAAAAACTGTTGAAGGTGGTTGTTTCAGCCAGATATCTACCGTATCAATAGCTGGTGCACTGCCAGGGCAAGTGAAATGCCCGATAAATCTTCCGACAAATTTTGTAGCAGTCAATGTTTCACATTGAGTGCCTTCGTAGCCTGTTTGGCAACGACAAAATCCATCTGCACAAGCACCGCCATTGCGGCATTTAAGATCTGAACAACTATCCTTTTCACACGATGTGTATAAAACGGTTGAACAAACGCCTAAAAAAGCAAAAGCTGTAATCAAAGTGTGTTTCCAAAACTTCATCGAAGACAATTATTTCGCGAAAATTACAAAAATTATGAACAAACAAGAACCCTTTTCTATCTAAATGCATTCCAGCCTTGAGCCGTTAATGGATGTTTTTTGCCTTGCCTTGACTCTAACATTGCGCCTTCTTCCAAATCTGTAATGTAGCCAATCACACTAAGGTCTTTATGATGCGCTACATGTTCATAATCTGCTTGAGAAACGGTAAACAACAATTCGTAATCCTCGCCTCCACTCAGTGCGCAAGAAGTAGGATCTAAATTAAATTCTAAAGACATTTCTTTCGTTTCATCATGAATTGGGATCTTGCCTTCATACAACACGCATCCTACCTTGCTTTGTTTACAAACATGCAATAGCTCAGAACTTAGCCCGTCGCTAATATCTATCATACTGGTGGGCATAATTTTGTTTTCTTGAAGCCAGTCAACAATATCAGCACGAGGTTCTGGTTTTAAAATCCGGCCAACGATGTATGATTTTTGTTGCAAATCTGGTTGGACTGAAGGGCTTTCTAAGAAAATCTTTTTTTCTCGTTCCAACAGTTGTAGCCCAAGATAAGCAGCACCCAAATTTCCTGAAACACAGATCAGATCACCTTTCCGAGCACCTGAGCGAGTTACAAACTGATCTGTATTTACTTCTCCAATTGCAGTTATACTAATTACAAACCCTTTTAAAGATGTACAAGTATCACCACCTACTAAATCAACATGATATCGTTCGCAAGCTGCATAAACGCCCTCATAAAACTCATCTAAAGCCTCCACCGAAAAACGATTAGTAACACCAATGGCAACTGTTATATGCGTGGGTGTAGCATTCATGGCATAGATATCAGAGAGGTTGACCGCTACTGATTTATAACCTAAATGTTTTAGGGGTGTGTACATCAAATCGAAATGCACACCTTCCAACAGCATGTCCGTTGAAACAACTGTCTGTTTGCCAAAATGATCTATTACGGCGGCATCATCACCAATAGAGACAAGTGTTCCGGCGTTTTTTGTTTCATTATAGGATGCTAAATGATCTATCAATCCGAATTCACCAATAGTATCTATTTCCGTTCTTTCCATTTTTATTTCTTGAACTGTAATTTTTTTTAAAAAGCTACTCAATATTAATTTGAACGATCAGCAATCAGGTCTAACATCTCTTGGTGTATGTGTCCGTTGGTAGCAAGCGTTTGACGGTCATAAACAGAATAGTTTTCTCCTTTAAAATCTGTTACTCTTCCACCTGCTTCGGTTACAATCAAATATCCGGCAGCAATATCCCATGGGTTTAAGTTGTATTCCCAAAAGCCATCAAATCGGCCGCAGGCTACCCAACAAAGATCTATGGCCGCAGATCCAAGCCGGCGTACAGGAAGCCCTTCTAAGATAAAGCGTTCAAATACTCGAATGGGATGTTCTTTGGTTTCCGGCCATTTATACGGAAACCCGGTAACTAAACAGGCTTTTCTAAAATCTGATTTTTCAGAAACAGATATAGGTTGTCCATTTAATTGTGCCCCTTTTCCTTTTTCAGCAAAAAATAACTCGTTCATAATTGGGTTAAACACTGTACCCATCATCATTTCATCATTATAGGACAATCCAATACTTACACAACAAATTGGAATACCATGTGCAAAATTGACCGTACCATCAATTGGGTCAATAATCCATCTATAAGGTGACACTTGAGATAATTCACCGGCTTCTTCACTGATGATGTCATGATCAGGAAATGTAGCTTTAATAATCTCAATAATTTTGGCTTCTGCTTTAGTATCAACTTCTGTTACCAAATTATTTATCCCATCTTTATTTGAAATAGAAAAATTGCCTTGAAAATAATGGCGAATAATATTTCCAGCTTCTTGTGCGGCATTCAGTAAAGTTTGCTTCAGTTCAATTTGCATTATAGTACGAGTTCTTTGTTTAGGTAGTAATCAATCACTTTGAGTTTAAAGATAAGATCATATTTAGCACTAAGTCTGTTTACCTCGGCTACAAATTGCGCATTTTGAGACGTAAGGTATTCTACTGTGTTGGTTAACCCCAATACATATCGCTTTTGTGCAAAGTTGTAGGCACGGCGGGCAGCATCAACAGCTCGTTCGGTAGCCTTAAATTTCTGTATGGCATTTAATGCATCATTATAGGCTCGATACACGTCTTGACGCAGTTTTAACTCTGCTTGATATTTGTTTAGTTCATTTGAAACGAGGTTAATCTTTGCTTGACGTACGTTATATTGTGCTTGCCAAGAATTGAATAGTGGAAAGTTTAAAGAAGCCGTAACCGTTTGTCGAAAGTTATTGTCTAATTGTGAGCCAAATGGTATTCGACGAGTAGTATAATTAAACGTTCGCTGATAAACCGGAACTTGCAATGTATCTACTTGTACATAATATAGCTCGGAGGGTGTTCCTTGTCCTAAACTACCACCTGTAATTTCAGAAAATGTCGTAGCATAGTTAGTCCCAAATTGGGCATTCAACCCTAATTGAGGGTAACGTGCACCTTGAGCAGAGCGCAACCTATTTTGAGCTGCGAGCAAATTCCATTCGCTGGCTTTGATAGATCCAAAATGCTGAGATGCTTGCTGAAATATGCTTTCAGGAGTCATAGCATAAACAGAAAGTTGTTCTCCAATATTGATTTCGGGTGCTTGAATTTCAAATGGCGTTTGAAAGTCGAGATTGAGTAAGGCTTTAATATCGAGTATGGCAGCAGTGTAGGCAGAAATATTACTGATTAGGTTTGCACTATCGTTGGCTAATTGAGCTTCAAGTTGAGCGGCATTCAATTCGGGCAATTTTCCGGCTTCAACAAATTTCCGAGTTTGGTCTAATTGAGCTGAAGAAAGATCCACTTGTTTAGCACTTACCCGAACTTGTTCTTGCGCTAACAAAGCTCGTAAATAACCCGTTGCTACATTAAGAGAAATATCGTTTTGCAATTGATCTAAATTAGCTTTGGCAGCTTCCAGATTATACTTGTTTGCTTGAATGGTATTTCTTCGTTGAAACCACCCAAACAGTAAAACATCTGCCGAGCCGGTCATACCAACAAAATCATAACTACCATGCACAAATTGATTAGTTGTAGGATCTACCGAGCGACCATAACTGCGTCCCAATGAAGCTCCTGCGTTGAGATTGGGCAATTGAGACAATTTACTTTGCTGCAATTGAAGGGCAGCTAGCCTTTGATTCAATACATTTTGTTGTAGTGAAATGTTGTGTTCAATCGCATAATGCACGGAGCGCTGAAGCGTCCAAACGTCAGACTGGGCACGAAGAACATTCGCAAAAAATAAAGTAAAAAATAAAAACGTTAAGCGCATGAAGCTAAAAAATAAAAGGCAGGTAAATCGAAAAAAAGCTACACTAAATCAATAGAATACAATAGTGTTTCTTCCTTATTTTTCAAACCATAAAACATTTGATTTCTTACGGAAAATTTTTCAAATTGACTCATCAAAGCCTCTGCTAACCGGATCCGTCGTTCCTCTGTTTCAATTTCTAATCTTTCCTCTTCATCCTTAATGGTAGGGAGATACTTTTGAAAAGTATCGTTCTGGAGTAAATCTTGTTCAATGTTTGCCTTATGCTCGCTAATTATAGGCGATTCATCGCCCAGTGAAAAGTCAAAAAGCATCTCCAACAAAGTGTCTTCGTCTGAAAAAGTTTGATTTTTAATGTACATGCAATCGAATTGCGATTAAAAAAGCAAAACTAAGGGAACTATCATTTCAAATAACTAACAAAAAAATGAAGTGATTGAAGGGCGTTATTTCATTTGCCCTTTTAGCGGTCGAGGAGCCGGCGCTTCGCCATCTTTAAAAGTTTGAACCGGAATTAGGTCTTGTATATAATTCCATTGCCCTCCACCCCAACGAAAACCATCATATTGACCACTTGGAACAAAGGTATATTTTCTATTAGGGTCATTAGACTGTGAAACTAACTTGTCAAAATAAATTGACTTTGCTTCTTCATCCCAATTAAGCGAGGCTTGAACATCTTTTTTATACTCCATGATATAGCGCATGATTCTACCCTTATTCGTTTCTGATTTCACATTAAAAATCTGCGCACCAAACACTACTTCATTTCCATCAAAATGCATCGGGTCAATAACTTTTTTATTACTCACTAAACTGCTACTATTTAACCCAAAGAAGTTGTAATAACGAACACCATCCGCATCCGTTTCTACTATACGATAGTATAAAGCTCCATACCATTTAGGTGCTGTCAAAAGGGTGTCTTCTGCATTAACACCAATTTCTTTGCTGTGGTCAATTAATGGAATCAGTTTCAACGATTGAGAAGGCATTTGAATTGCGCCATAATATCTCACCTCATGATCTCCAGCAATGATAAACCAATTAAATACTCGAAAACTTTTGTCAGTAGGATAAATCAGATTAATTTTTTTGCGTAACAATGGAAACTCATAGCTAAAAGAATTTTCCGTTTTAAGAGCAGCAACTAAATGCTTCACAAATTTTTCACAAAAACGAGGACGATCATCCGGCAAATAAGCATTAAACATAGAGTCTGCCATTTGCACCAGACTATCTTCCAGCTTGACCATCAGTTGACGATCTTCCAGCTTCAAGTTCTGAGCAAAAGAACATTGAGGATATACAAAACCAATCGCAAGGAAAAACCATACAAATATTCGTGTTGGCATGTGACAAAAAAACAGTTTGCTCAAACCTAAACAATTTCAACTAAACCACCCGCACTTCAAGTAATCAAACTATGATTTTACGGTAAAAGAAACTAACTTTCGGCGCGTAAATCAACCCCATTTCATGCATTTACTTCAACAGATAATTTTCATTTTATGTGCCGGTGCTGCCATTGGAATATTCACCAAAAAAGTAGTCGAAGTACGTCGGAATATCTTATTGGGACGAGATGAAGACTTAACCGATCAATCGGGAAAACGTTGGCGCAATGTGCTTTTATTAGCATTTGGACAGAAAAAAATGTTTAAACGTCCGCTGCCTGCTGTGCTACACTTTTTTGTGTATGCAGGTTTTGTTTTGATCAATATTGAAGTGCTTGAAATATTGATTGATGGAATTTTTGGAACCGAAAGAATTTTTCAAGCTCCATTAGGTACTTTTTACAATGTAGTAATTGGTTTTTTTGAAATTTTAGCTGTTCTCACCTTAGTTGCTGTTATTGTATTTCTGATTCGTAGAAATATTTTGAAAGTCAAACGTCTTAGTATGCACGAATTGGATGGATTTCCCAAAAGAGATGCTAATACGATTTTGTACATTGAAATTGTATTGATGTGCATGTTGCTTCTGATGAACGCGATGGAAGGTGCTATTCAATTAAAAGAAGGAGTAGGCGATGGATTCCTGATCAGTAGGCTTATTGCTCCTATATTTATCGGACTTTCCTTAGATACGCTTAACATCATCAAACACACTTGTTGGTGGGGGCATATCTTAGGTATTTTTGCTTTTCTCAATTACCTACCCTATTCCAAGCATTTTCATATTTTATTAGCCTTTCCGAATGCCTTTTATACACGCCTTACACCACAAGGCAAAATGGCTAATATGCCTGAGGTGCAAAATGAGGTGTTATATATGATGCAACCAGAATTGGCACCTCCTACAACAGATGCAGCGCCAGTACAGCATCGTTTCGGAGCTAAAGACGTGATGGACTTATCATGGAAAAACTTGTTGGATGCCTATTCTTGCACCGAATGTGGTAGATGCACGTCTGTTTGTCCGGCAAACATAACCGGTAAGAAATTATCTCCCCGAAAAATCATGATGGATACCCGAGATAGATTGGAAGAAGTAGGTGAAAACATTAACAAGAACAAAAGCTTTGTAGAGGACGGAAAGTCATTAGTACATGACTACATTTCAGTTGAAGAATTACGTGCTTGCACCACTTGTCAAGCTTGTGTAGAAGCTTGCCCGGTAGGCATCGAGCCACTTTCGATTATTAATCAATTACGCCGATATTTAATCATGGAAGAAAGCAATGCACCACAAGAATGGAATTTGATGAGCAGTAATATTGAAAACAACATGGCTCCTTGGAAATTTAGCCCTGACGATCGTGACAAATGGGCAAACGAAATGGAACCTTCCGCTTAAATAACCTTATTTGTTTCAAACTTTTTTTTAGAAACAACAACAAAGTAAAGCCATGTAGGCTTGCTTAAATAAACAGAACAATTTTATGATAAAGACCATGGCGGAATTTGCCGCTAATAATGAAATGCCGGAAGTGCTTTTTTGGGTAGGATGTGCTGGAAGCTTTGATCAACGAGCGCAACGAATCACTAAAGCATTTGCTACCATTCTCACCAAAGTAGGTGTATCATTTGCTATTCTGGGAAAAGAAGAAATGTGTACCGGAGATCCTGCGCGACGTGCCGGAAATGAATTCCTTTTTCAAATGATGGCTTACAATAACATTCAAACACTAAATGGATATGGCATAAAAAAGATAGTTACCATTTGCCCACATTGCTTCAATATTTTCACCAATGAATACCCTGAATTAGGCGGAAAGTATGAAGTTATGCACCATAGCACCTTTCTACAACAACTTATCAACGAAGGGCGAGTTCGCATCAAGGAAGGCGGTGCATTTAAAGGCAAAAAAATAACTTATCACGATAGCTGTTACTTAGGTCGAGCAAACGGAATATTTGAAGCTCCCAGAGAAGTTTTAAAGGCATTAGATGCAGAACTTGTGGAGATGAAACGCTGTGGTAGCAACGGCATGTGTTGTGGAGCTGGCGGAGCACAAATGTTTAAAGAAGAAGAAGCCGGAACAACACGTATCAATTTTGAACGAGCAGAAGAAGCAATAGAAACTGGTGCCAAAATCATTGCAGCTAATTGCCCTTATTGCACAACCATGCTAACCGATGGTGTAAAAAGCAAAGAGAAAGAAGACGATGTAAAAGTAATGGATATAGCAGAACTCATTGCAGCTTCGTTAGAGGATTAGCCAATTGGATTTTAGAATTAAAAACATCCCTCGTTGTGCGGCAATTCTGCAAAACGAGGGATGGCTATTTTATAGGCACTTTAAAGAAAAAACTTACTCTTCCTCATCAAAACCTTCACCAATCGGCACATTCTTCACAATACTGTACAAAACTTTTGCTTGCCGATAAATACCACTATTATATTTGTTACCAAGCACAATGAAGGTCATATTTTCTTTGATGAAGCGATAAAAAACAGTGTTGTTTCCGTGCCACCATCCGTTGTGATAAATAATTTTATTACCGCTTGGATAACACAACATTCGCCAGCCTAAACCATAATTTTTTACTCCAGGTTTTTCGAACGAACAAGGACCATAAGCCAATTCTAAAGTTTCATTGTTCAAAAAAACATTTTTGTAAAAAGATTGATCCCATAAATACATATCGCGAGGTGTGCTGTAAATACCTTTGTCGCCCACTACCCCATCGGCAAAATTATACTCCCATCGTTGCCAATTATATTTATAATTGTACGCAGCATTGGAAGGCAACAATTCCGGTGTATGGTGTACTAAAGTATTTTTCATTCCCAAAGGCTCGAAAATGTAACGTTTCATAAAGTCCTCATACTTCATCTCCGTAACGTATTCAATCACACTGGCCAGCACGGCATAATTACTGTTGCAGTATTTAAAACGAGTTCCGGGTTTAGACTCTAAGGCAGGCTTTCTTTTGGCAAAAATATCCAGCACTTGATCATTGCTTAATGGTATTGATTCATCCTTCACAAAAGTGCCACCCCATTTTTGATAATCCGGTAAGCCGGATCTATGGCTCAGCAACATTTTGATGGTGATGTCTTTATAAGGGAAGTCAGGTATGTAATGTGCAACAGCTTCATCAATATTGAGATAATTGTGTTGATGCAAATACAATACTGCCGCTCCTGTAAAAGTTTTTGAAGTAGAAGCTAATTGAGAAGGTGTATTGGGAGATAATTTCAAGGCATTTTCACGGCGGGCAAAGCCAAAATATCGCTCATATATAACCTTACCTTGATGCCCAATCAACACGCTACCATTAAAACCTCCTTGCACTTGAATACGATAAAAAGAGTCTAAACGTTGAATGATGCTTTGATACTGAGGTTTGGTAGTGTCTTCATACATCAGCTTAGGCGCATTCTTGCCCTTTTGCTGTAGATCATCCAAGCGAGTATGTGCATTGGCAGGTTCAGTACTGGGTTGGCAAGCAACAATGAGTAAAGAGAAAAGTAAACTGGTAAAGTAAAAACGAGAATTAGAGAGCATTTTAAAAGTACAATAAAGTGCAAAATTATAGTTCGAGTGTGTAAAGATTTACCCAATTATACAGCTTACGTAACTTTAACAAAGTGTGCTGCTTCATCAAAAAACTCATAGTAACACTGGGCTAATTGATAGTAATGTGCGATAAAAAGTTGATACGCTTTTTCAGGTGAAGGCATATATTTTGCACGACGATGTAAACCATGTAAAGACTTTTGCATTCCGGCAAGTGTTCTATAATTGTACAGCCAATTTTGTTGGCGCATGTAAGGAAAATATTGCCTGAAGAGTGTTGGAAAAATAGTTACCTGAGTATCTATTTGCGCATAGGTTTTTTCCGAAAACTGCAACAAAGCTTGTTCAGAAGAAAAATACTTTGGATCATTGGCCAAAAAATGATCGTATAAGCTATCTACAATTGCTCCGGAATACAAACCATAATCAGCCCGAAACCAAAGCATAGCACGCTTTGTAGCCGGATGCTGATCAGTAAAAGCATCAATTTTACGATGCAACAAAATACCCTCTTTTACACGCAATGGAAATTTCTCTAGAGCTAATTTTCCTTTCACATGATCTGCAATCATGTTTCCAACAAGAATCTGCGAATCACCAAAAGACAAAACTGCATGACCCAAATAATTCATGTCGACGAAGCTATGGATAGCAAATTAATTTTAGAGAAAAAGAAAAAAATCAGGAATTAACGATTGGTTGTCCATTGTTAGTTATTTACCATTTTCTTGTTGAACTTTAAAACTTAAATAGGACTGATTGATATCGAAAAGGGGAAAAGATTTTTGATAGTTGACTTTAATGTTTAGTTTTAGCAACAAATTTTTTTACTGTTTACAACTATGAGGTATTTAACAGCATTAGCAGCATGTTGTCTTTTGATAGGTTCGTGTACCAAAAGTGGTGATGTAAAGCCCACTCGTGAGGATGATTTGCGTTCTGGTAAATGGCAAATGAGTGCCGGTACTTTACGATTTGATCCTGCAATTGGAGCAGACACTACTTACAACTTTTTTGACTCTCTACCCTCTTGCCGAAAAGATGATTATCTCGTTTTTTCAGCGGGAATGTCCGGTACCCAAAACAGCCCCACCAAATGCGATCCCTCTCAACCAGATTTGGTGGACTTTGGATGGTATCTTGAAAATAATGGCAACACCATAAATTTCATCAATGCCTTTCAAACATTCCTTCACCAATCTGCAGTTTCTGCACCTTTTACAAGCTACACAGGCAGTAGTTTTACAATTCAGTATAGGAATTTCACAAAAAATATAGTGGACTCATTAAGAAACGACACTTTGACTTATACGTACAGCTTCAAAAAAAAATAGGTTGATACCGGAAACAATTAACATTCACCGGTGTGCAATTCGCCGGTGTTTTTTTATGTAATAAGCCACGCTCTTTTGTACCTTTGCACTTTTTTAATAATAACGATACTTATATTATGATACATATTTCCTTTCCAGATGGTGCCATTCGTGACTATCATGTAGGCATATCAGCACTTGAAATTGCTAAAAGCATCAGCGAAGGATTAGCCAAAAAAGTATTGGCAGCCGAAGTAAATGGCGAAGTTTGGGATGTATCCAGACCCATTCACAAAGATGCTTCTTTAAAACTATTAACATGGGGAGATGCCGGTGCAAAATCCACCTTTTGGCATTCATCTGCACACTTGATGGCTGAAGCTTTGGAAGCTACCTTTCCGGGTACCAAATTTGGTATTGGACCGGCTATTGATAATGGTTTTTATTATGATATAGATCTCGGCGACAAAACAATCAATGAAGAAGACCTGAAAAAGGTTGAAGATAAAATGAAGGAGTTGGCTAAGCAAAATAATGCTTATCTACGCCGTGAAGTCCCCAAAGAGGAAGCTATTGGTTATTTCAGTCAAAAACAAGACCCCTACAAGCTGGAACTTTTGCAAGACCTTCAAGATGGTCAAATCACTTTTTACACACAAGGTGGTTTTACGGATTTATGTCGTGGGCCTCATATCCCAAACACTGGCTTTATCAAAGCAATCAAGCTTACCAACATTGCCGGAGCATATTGGCGCGGAAACGAGAAAAATAAGATGCTTACTCGTATATACGGCATCACTTTTCCAAACCAAAAAGAATTAGATGAATATCTAACGCTTTTAGAAGAAGCAAAAAAACGCGACCATCGTAAATTAGGTCGAGAACTTGAACTTTTTACCTTTTCAGAAAAAGTAGGTAGCGGATTACCACTGTGGTTGCCCAAAGGAGCCATGCTTCGCGAGCGACTGCAACAGTTTTTACAAAAAGCACAAATGGCAAGCGGATATCTTCCTGTGATCACACCACACATCGGCAGCAAAAGCCTTTATGTTACTTCCGGTCACTGGGACAAATATGGTAAGGACTCATTCCAACCTATAACAACACCGCAAGAGGGTGAAGTTTTTATGCTAAAACCCATGAACTGCCCGCACCACTGTGAAATTTATAAATCTTCACCTCGTTCTTATCGCGATCTCCCACTTCGGTTAGCAGAATTTGGAACAGTATATCGCTACGAACAAAGTGGCGAGTTGCATGGGCTTACACGTGTGAGAGGTTTTACTCAAGATGATGCACATCTTTTCTGTCGTCCTGACCAAGTGAAGGAAGAGTTTAAAAAAGTAATAGACTTGGTAATGTTTGTTTTCACCTCATTAGATTTTTCAAACTTTACAGCCCAAGTTTCACTTCGAGATAAAGACGATAGAAGTAAGTATATTGGCGGAGAAGAAAACTGGGAAATTGCTGAGCAAAGCATCATGGAAGCCGCAGCAGAAAAGGGTTTGAGTACCGTTATAGAATATGGCGAAGCTGCCTTTTATGGGCCAAAACTCGACTTTATGGTCAAAGATGCCTTAGGTAGAAATTGGCAATTAGGCACTATCCAAGTGGACTATAATTTACCAGAACGATTTGAGTTAGAATATGTAGATTCAGACAACACCAGGAAACGTCCGGTGATGATTCATCGTGCACCATTCGGGTCTATGGAACGCTTTGTGGCTGTGCTTTTAGAACATTGTGGTGGTAATCTTCCATTGTGGCTTTCACCTCAACAAGTAAAAGTGTTGCCCATCAGCGATAAATATAACGACTATGCTCAAAAAGTAGCCGATCTGCTAATGGCTGAAGATATTCGTGCAGAAGTGGACGATCGTAGCGAAAAAATTGGGAAAAAAATTCGTGATACCGAATTGATGAAAGTGCCTTATATGCTGATTGTAGGCGAAAAAGAAATGACTGACAATACCGTTTCTGTTCGCAAACACGGAGAAGGCGACAAAGGAACACTGCCCAATGAAACTTTTATGTCAGAATTAAAATCAATTATCAAAGAGCAAATGAGCGGTAAAAAACCAACCATCACAGCATAATATTTTTGCAGTGCTTTGTTGAAATTACAAATACGCTATTTTTGCGCACATTATTAATAAAAATTAATGCAGAAAAGACCACGCGGGCCTTTCATTAGACCAAGACAACCACAAAGAGAACATCGCCTAAACAATGAAATCACTGCACCCGAAGTACGGGTTGTAGGTGAAAACATAGAGCCGGGGGTTTATCCTATTGCCCAAGCCATTCAAATGGCAACTGATCTGGAGGTTGATTTGGTTGAAATTTCTCCCAATGGCGTACCTCCGGTATGTCGCTTGATTAACTACCAAAAGTTTCTCTACGAAAAAAAGAAAAAAGACAAGGAGCAAAAGGCAAAATCCAAACAATCGGAAGTAAAAGAAATTCGATTTACACCCAATACAGATGATCATGACTTTGACTTCAAGTCTAAACATGCCGAAAAATTTCTTCAAGAAGGAAACAAGGTAAAGTGCTATGTACAATTCCGTGGCCGTGCTATCATGTTCCAAGATAGAGGAGAATTGCTACTACTAAAATTTGCTGAAAGATTGGCTGAAGTAGGAGCTTTAGAATCTATGCCTAAAATGGAAGGCAAACGAATGATAGCCATTTTTACGCCTAAGAAGAAAAAATAAAACACATAACAGTTCCAATCATTAACAAGTCGTTAACAAGCTTTCTCTTGTTGACTTTAATCTAATTTTTACCTTTGCCTCGTTGATGAGTTAAAGGCTTTAACCCAGCCTTTCTCATTTTTTAAAGAAGTTTTCATGGTGATAGGGTTTATAGGGGCTGGTCTGTTCTCAGGCTAGCTTTCTCATTTTTGGCAATTCCAATACATTATATTTACCAAACAAAAACCTAATTTTTTTTCAAAAACCGATATTGTTTTTCAATCTTTCTTTATCTTTGCAAAAGTTTTCATAGTGATAGGGTTTATAGGGGCTAGTCTGTTCTCAGACTGGCTTTTTTATTTTATCTTGTAGCCGGTTAATCTTACCCCGTGCAATGACTCAACGTATCACTTTCCTGCTCCTATTCTTGCTGAGCATGACAGAAATAAAATCTCAACCTTTATCGGCTTATGTCAATATTCAAAACCAAGTCATGGTTTGGGATAATGGAATGATTCGAAAGATTGATTATTTAGCTCCTATTTCTATGAAAATAGGGCGCACAGCCATTCCTTACCTTGACAATTCAAGATCGTTCAAAATATACTATGGTGGCGGGGTTCGCACTATAAATATCGGTTTTACAAACGATTATTTTATCAGTGATAATTTGGTAGCATTCCTTAATGCACGATCGCTCAATGTTTTTGATAATGGCAAGGTCAAAAACCTTTCTGGGATGGTTCAGCAGTATTATCTTGGCGACAGTGTACTTTTGTTTTTAGATGGCATTAGAAGCGAATACAAAGCCTATTATAATGGTGAGGTGTATCCCATTGAAAACTTTTTAGCCGGCAACGCTATTGATGTAGTGAAGGTTTCGGACAATGTAGCTGCTTATGTCAATTATGCCAATCAGTTTCGCATTTTCATTAGTGGGAAAATCATACCGCAAGAAAACTATGCAGTTAGTTCTTTCGATGTAGGACGCAACACCGTAGCGTATGTGGACATTAATAAGCAATTCAAAATTTTTCACAATGGCAATACGATTGTTGCTGAAAATTTTCCACCTTTAAACTATGCAGTGGGCGATAATGTAGTTGCTTATGTTTCAAACGATGGTTATTTTAAAATCTTTTACAACGACAGCATTCAAACAATAGGCTACTTTAATCGGGAATATAAAATAGGTGACAATGTAGTTGCCTTTCGCGATGGTGGAGGATGGTTTAAAGCATTTTACAAGGGTGACATTATTTCATTAGAAAGTTACTATCCCGACAATTTTGTAGTACAATATAACTCCTTGGCTTATGTAAATCGGTCAGGCGTATTGCGCCTCATGTCAGAGGGTGAAGTCTATGACGTATCTTCTATGTTTAACCCCGGCGATGCTGGCAGCGAAACAAATTGGCAACTCTCCTACGATGTTTTAAAATATCAAGTAGGGCTAAATATTTTTAAGATTTACTACAAAGGAAATGAGTATTAAAAATACCGTTTCAACAAGCGTAATTGATGCGTTCTTCTACGCAACTCTGTACTAATAATGCCTGCCGGGTCTATCTTATCAATCACCACTTTCCCTGATTCTCCCGTTGCATGAATAATCGTATCGTTTGAAAGCAACAAGCCTACATGTGTAATCTTCTCTTCTGCATTATCAAAAAAAGCAAGATCGCCACATTGACCACTTTGTAAAAATACGATAGTCTCTCCTACTGCTGCTTGCTGCCAAGCATCGCGAGGAAGCTGTTTGCCGCACAACTTGAAAACCATTTGTGTAAAGCCGGAACAATCAATGCCGGCAACCGATCGCCCTCCCCATAGATAAGGAGTATAAAGAAACTTTAAAGCATAAAACCGAATTAGTTGTTCATCCATTTTCAGTGCTGAAAATCTGCCTTTCACCCCTTTAAAGGATCCGGTATCAGAACCTTTGACAATGTTGGTTTTTCGAATATCCGAACCTAAAGGCACCCACAAATCCACATTGGGGAAAACAAAAAAATCCTTCATGCCTTGCGATATGTATTTTGCCTCCTTTCTAAATTCAGTTTTAGAAATATGGGTCAACTGCATGACTTTACACCATCCTTCATACTCATCCCACACGCATCTTACCTTTGCCCATCCATCTTGATTCAACTCTAAAATTTCTACCCTTTCACCCCATAAAAGTTGACTTACTTGCTCAGCCTGATGAGCCGGTCTCTGGCGCATTGCAGCAATAGAAACACTGCAAAAGGCGTATGACAAAACCATGCACAAATATTTTTAATGATGCGCAAGTTAGCAAACCTCCATTCCTAAACTCATTATTTCGTACTACTGCAACCAATTTCTTTTCTTAATTTAGCGCACAATAACCATACCTAACCCCAAAACATTTTGACGCTGTTTTAAGGCGGATGGAACGAACATCAATTATTTAAAAGACCACAAAAGCATTACACACATTATGGGTACCATCATCGCTGCCGCGATTGCCGTGGCGGCTATTTTAATAGGAATTTTTCTTGGAAAAATCATTTTTGCTAAAAACACTCAAAAACAAATTGAAGATGCCGAACAAAATGCCAGAAAAATCACGGAAGATGCAAAAGCACATGCAGAAACCATAAAAGAGAAAAAAATTCTCGAAGCTAAAGAGCAATTTTTACAACTGAAAAGCGACCATGAAAAAGAAACCTTAATTAGAAATCAAAAGATTTCGGAAGCCGAGCATAGACTTAAACAACAACAGCAAAGCTGGAACGACAAAAATGCCAATCTGCAAAAGCAAGTCAATGAAAACGAGCAGCTTAAGCAAAACTTGGACAAACAAATTCAAGTGGTTAATATCAAGCGTACTGAGCTTGAAAAGCACCAAGAAGAACATATTCGTCGATTAGAAAAAGTGGCTAATCTCAGTGCCGAAGAAGCAAAAGCTGAATTGGTCGAATTGGTCAAAGAAGAGGCACGTACCAAAGCCATGGCTCATGTGAAAGAAATCATGGAAGAGGCAAAGGTGAATGCAACCAAAGAAGCCAAGAAGATAGTTATTCAAACAATTCAACGCACTGCTGCCGAACAAACCATTGAAAATGCCATAACCGTCTTTAACCTTGAAAGTGATGAACTAAAAGGTCAAATTATTGGGCGGGAAGGAAGAAACATTCGCGCTTTGGAAGCTGCAACCGGTGTTGATTTAGTGATTGATGACACCCCTGAAGCAATCGTATTAAGCTGTTTTGATCCGCTTCGTCGCGAAGTAGCACGCTTATCGCTGCAACGTTTGGTGCAAGACGGACGAATTCACCCTGCTCGTATTGAAGAAGTGGTTGAAAAAACACGCAAACAATTGGAAGAGCAAATCATGGAGATTGGTGAAAGGACCATCATTGAATTGGGTATTCATGGATTGCATAAAGATTTAGTACGCATGATTGGTAAAATGCGTTTCCGATCTTCTTATGGACAAAACCTCTTAATGCACTCAAAAGAAACTGCAAACCTTTGTGGCATTATGGCTGCCGAATTAGGCTTAGGACAAAAAGTGGTAAAACTTGCAAAACGTGCCGGATTATTGCATGATATTGGCAAGGTGCCTGATGAAGAAACCGAATTGAGCCACGCCCTGTTAGGAGCTAAATTAGCTGAAAAGAGTGGAGAACATCCGGCCGTAATCAATGCCATTGGCGCACACCATGATGAAATGGAAATGAGCTTTATCATCTCCCCAATTGTGCAAGCTTGTGATGCCATTAGCGGTGCAAGACCCGGTGCTCGTAGAGAAATGATGCAAAGCTATTTGCAACGTATAAAAGACTTAGAAAACTTAGCAACCGCCTATAATGGAGTAGAAAAAGCTTACGCCATTCAAGCCGGACGTGAGCTTAGGGTTATTGTAGAAGCGGAAAAAGTTTCAGATGCTGAAAGCGATCGCCTTTCATTTGAAATTGCCGACAAAATCCAGAAAGAGATGCAATACCCAGGTCAAATAAAAGTAACCGTGATCCGTGAGTTAAGAGCCGTAAATATTGCCCGATAACAAACTAAAATTTTAGTTGCCTTCATTTACACCATCAACGAATGCTTCAGACTACCATCAACGAACAACGAACAATTTCTGTTTCTCCATCCGGAAACCAATGGCTACTTAATGAAAGTGAAGTTTCCTTTGATATGCAGCCCTTACCCAATGGATTAATCAGCATCCTGTATAACGAAAATAGCTTTACTGCATTAGTAGAAAAAATTGATCGAAAAACAAAAACATTATGGCTAAACATTAACGGGCAAACCTATTCTGTAACAATCAAAGAAGAAATTGATCAATTGCTGAGCAAGATGGGATTAGACCTGAAGTCCATGCAAAAAACAGAACCCGTGAAAGCACCCATGCCCGGCATGATTTTGAAAGTATTGGTAGAACCCGGGCAGTTTATCAAAAAGGGAGATGCCCTCATCATCTTGGAAGCTATGAAAATGGAAAACATTTTAAAATCAACTTCTGATGCAACCGTTAAAACAGTACGCATTACCGAAAAAACAGCGGTTGAAAAAGGAGCTATTTTAATTGAACTTGAATAAATCAACAACCCCAGCCTGATGCCTCGTTTGATAAGCCTGTTTATCTGGAGTTTCTTGTTCGTTTGCAGTGCTTTTTCTGTGCAGGCACAACGATGGTCTTATGTATATATTCAAGGTGATAAGCAAACACCTTTCTACGTAAAATTAGAAGGCGAAATGCTACCTCGTTACAGCAAAAACTACTATATCCTGCCACAGTTGGAAGCCGGGCCTATACATGTACAAATCTTGTTTCAACAAAATGAATATCCGGTACAAAATTTCACAGTATTGGTTCCTGAAAACGGCTCTCGCGGCTTTTTGTTAACCCGCAAAGAAAATACGTTTTCTCTGTATGATATTCAACAACGATTCTATCTTTTTCCGGGGGAAGAAGGTGAAGATCATTTACCTGAAATGATAACCATTGCTTCCAAACCCAAAAACACATCATCTACAAAGCAAACTGAAGTTCAAGACACAGTCGCTCCCACTAATCAACCTAAGTTTTTGGACAATGTGGTTTTAGATAATGTACATGCTGTTCAAAGTGCTGAAGCTAACAACGAATCGACAATTCAACCCAATAAAGAATCTGAAAAGACAGCCTCAATTCCCCCTCCGATATCTGAAACACCTAATAGGCCTACACCCGCTCAAGAACAGCCAGCAGTTGCACTTCCTACCACAGATACCCAACCCATAACAACACCAAAAGTCAAGCAAAAGCCTTTCAACATTGCAGAAGAACAAACCGTTGAGGAAGCCGCTCGTACAAATCCAGAAGCGGAAACTCCCATCGAAACTCAACCTGTTCCTGCAACTACACAACCTATTCCCACCACCAACCCACAATGCCCCAATCCTTTGGATGACGAGGCTTTTGACAAATTATTTGCAGCCGTTCGAACTAAAAGTGATGATGAAAAACGAGCTGCTTTTTTAATGAAGAAGGCAGAGCAAAATTGTTTTTCTTCTCGTCAGGCATTTTTTTTAGCCAAAGAAATGCAACCTGAATCAATGCGTTATTCGTTCCTTAAAAAAGCCTATCCACGTATCACCGATCAACAAAATTTTCCGGCATTAGAAGGCTATCTTTTTCAGTCCTTAGAATGGAAAAGTTACTTCCGCCTAATTTATCAATAACATGAACACCAAATTTCTTTTCGCACTAACCCTAACTTCAATTTTATTCTTTTCCTGCAAATCTTCTAAAGAAAAGTTGATTACCCGTAAGTGGCAAGCTGCAAGAATTGAAAGCCCTGAATTAGATCAACAAATTGCTTCTTCTCGAATCTTTTTTGATACCGTTGGAAAAAGTACAGATGCCGCAACTAACGAGCAGTTATACGGTGCACGTAATATGGATAGCTTGCGTGTAGAACTCAAAAGTCAATTAGACAGCTTTGTAGCTATGCAACAACAAACCATGTTGCACACTTGGCTCAATTTTTTTAAAAATGGAACCGTAGCAGTTTCTTTCAATACTCCGGTAGATACGGTAAAATGGTATTTTGATGATGATGGAAACCTGATGTTAGATGAAATGCAACAGAAAGGAGTTGGAGATAAAATAAAAATGGAAGTACTCAACCTATCAGATACTATATTGCAACTACGCTTCACGGAAAACGGATTCAGCAGCACTGCTTTTTTTCATCCCGCCACTCCTTAATTCACAACAAAACAATCTTAAAGATAGGGGTCAACTTTGCCAAATGCCTCTTGCCACCTATCTTTGACCTTTTAAAATAAAACTCAAACTACAGTACATGCGAACCATACCTTTTCGTCAAGCACTACGCGAAGCAATGGAAGAAGAAATGCGTCGTGATGACCGCGTTTTTTTAATGGGCGAAGAAGTAGCACAATATAACGGAGCCTACAAAGTAAGTCAAGGGATGTTGGACGAATTTGGACCACGGCGCATTATTGATACACCTATTGCCGAACTTGGCTTTGCCGCTATTGGCGTGGGTGCTGCCATGAATGGCACTCGCCCAATTATTGAGTTTATGACTTGGAATTTTGCTGTATTGCCGCTTGATCAGATTTTAAACCATGCAGCAAAAACACTGTCAATGAGTGGTGGGCATTTTACTTGCCCTATTGTTTTTCGTGGGCCAAACGGATCAGCCGGACAATTGGGAGCACAACACTCTCAAGCTTTTGAAAGCATGTATGCTAACATGCCGGGCTTAAAAGTTATTTCCGTATCCAATCCTTATGATGCAAAAGGATTGCTGAAAGCAGCTATTCGTGATGAAAATCCCATTGTGTTTATGGAAAGTGAAGTTATGTATGGTGATGTTGGCGAAGTGCCTGAGGAAGAATATATCCTACCGATTGGCAAAGCCGATATTAAGCGAACCGGTAATGACGTAACCCTTGTATCATACAACAAAACGATGAAAGTAGCGTTGGCTGCAGCCGATGAACTTTCCAAAGAAGGAATTAATGCTGAAGTAATAGACTTGAGAACGATTCGCCCACTTGATTGGTACACCATTTTGGATAGTGTCAAAAAAACCAATCGCTTGGTGATTGTTGAAGAACAATGGCCATTTGGGTCGGTTGGGTCTGAAATTGCTTATCGCATCCAAAAAGAAGGATTTGATTATTTAGATGCACCTGTTCGTAGAATTGCCTCCGCAGATGCCAATATGCACTATGCGCCTAATTTAGTAGCCGCCTACCTGCCTAATATTGAACAAACCGTAAAAACGGTGAAAGAGGTGATGTATGCAATAGGTCGTTAAAATTAAACCGGAAGACTTTGAATCCTTCCGGTTTAATAATTTCATATATAAATTAAAAGCAACTCTCCCCCATCACTCCTTCAAAAACCGAATGGTTTGTTCGCCTATTTTGAGCAGATATGCACCGGAGGATAAGGTTTTGATGTCTATCTCACCGTTGGAATCTGTGTTGCCTTGCAGCACCGTTTTGCCACTTATATCATACACCATAAACCTCCCACTTGG
>JAFDXP010000045.1 GCA_018267875.1 Bacteroidota bacterium
ACCGGACTTTGATCCCAGTAGCTGTATGTGCTTGCTTCGCCTTTGCCTTTGATGCTCGCTAAGTAGGTAAAGTTCCGTCCGTCAACACTGCGCTCTACTTCAAACATATCGCCTGATTTCTCTACACCCGTTGTCCAATCAACACGGTTGCGCGTGCCAACATTGGTCGCTGAGATGGTCTTCAGGTCTATGGCAAGTGGTGTTGTTCCACTATGGATAAAGAAGCCTGAAAATCCGGTTACAGGGAAGGTCAATTTCCAGTAGCTTCCTATTGGCGTTACCGTAATTGAACTGTTGGGTATGAAGTCTATGCTCGTGTTTGCATACAAGCCCAATGGTCCTTTGTTGCCTGCTGATGCAGATCCATGATATTGTGTTACCACAATATTCGGAATGTGTGTTACATCAGATGGTCCGCTTGGCAACAACGGTGTACTCGGCGCATTGGCTGTTACCCATGTGTTGTAAGCATTGAACTCTGATTGCAATACATACAACGTTACTGTTGCAGGTCCATTCGTACCCGGTGTGATGTCATAAGCACGTGGCACAAATGGTTTGTTACCCAAAGTCTGAACCGTTGGTGAGGTCAACACAATGGCTGCTGTAGTACCAATGTTGGTAGCACCGGAATTAATCACGGCTACCGTATCATTACATGAACTGGTATAAGCAACCGTAGTGCCATTGCTCTGTGTATTGCCAACAGTGGTTCCGCCGGCTGCCAAGCCTGTACCCGTTGCAGCCGCATTTACTGTCGCTGTTACAGGAGTGCGTGTGCCTTCGCAACCGATTGTGTAAGTAATATCCAACAAACCAATATTACCTCCTGGGTCTGCAGCTAAATCTTGCAAAGGTGTTGTTGAAAGATTATTCTGTTCAATTAATCTTGTAAGTACAACACTATTTCCGTTAATTGTAGTAGTATAAGCTCCACTAGTAGCCGGATAGCCTACACTATTTCCACGTTGACCTAATACACCTATTACATCTCCAGCATAAACAGGGATATTTACAGGAATTACTCCGGTAGCTGGATTATTCTGTGTAAAGAACAATGTAGTAAATGCATTTGTAGTTGTTGCATACACAGGCGGAGGTGTATTACCGTTGAATCTTACGATACCGATACTTTGACTGCCGGTCGTAGCGATTGTCTTTGCATTTATACCTGTAATAGTAAAATTGCAAGGAGCAGTAAAGTAAAATCCACGAACTGTTCCACCTGTATAATCTGTATTAACATTTGGAGTAGGAATTACTGTTGGAGCACCGCCGCCACCGGTAAATGGTGCAGCATAGTACGTAGTTGTTGTGCTGAGTACCGGTGAAATAAAGGCATTACCAGTACTTAGTAAATTACCACCGGTCAATGAATCATACCATTTGATGTTTGCTCCATTGGCTCCTATAGCAAGCAAGGTTACATTGCCGGTTCCGCAACGTGAACCGGGGAAGGTTTGCGCTACTGTTGGATTTGTAATAACGATGCTCTTTGTGTTTGAATTAGCTGTACCCGATGATGCGGTACAAGTAACTACTGCTCTGAAATCAGTCGGTGTGTTTACATTAACCACCGTAAAGGTATCAGCTGTAGCACCGGTTAGGTTAACCCATGTTCCCGCACCTGCTGGGCTGGATTGCCATTGGATTTGAATACCGGTTACACCTATTGTATATCCTGTCAAGCTTAATTTCACATTGCCTGAAACACACAAGGTATCAACATTGGTAGTCGCCGTACCCGCTGTTGGAGTACCGGTACATGCTGATGGTGCAGAAATCGAAATTAAGTAATCTTGATATTCCCCTGATCCAGTATTACTACATGGATTTGTAGGATTACCAGGTGTATAAGCTGCTAGAATACGAATTCTTGTTGTTCCAAGTCTAGCACTAGATGGAATAGAAATACTACCTGTTACTGGTGGATAAACATAAGAGGAAGTTGATAAAAACTGCTCAGTTGTTTGAAATGTTCCGTCCATATTGGTATCAATCCAAATAGCCATTCCATAATTTGATCCGCCTGCAATGTTTATACTGTAATTAAAACTATATCCAGCCAATACGACTAATGGCGTAATAGCAGTATAATCATGATAGCCAGTAGCAGTACCACTTGATGTGCTATTATTAATGTTTGTAGCAGCACCTGTAGTCGTTACGTTAGTAATATAATAGGATGTTCCACCAGCAGTAGTAGGAGTACAATAACATTGCATTGGTAGATTCTGCGTTAAAGATATTACATTAGAATAGCCTTTTATTCCTGAAACAGAACAAGAGTCAACAAAACGATAATCTGTAGCGACTATTTGACTACTAACCGTAAGTATAGGATTTGTAGCTCCTGCAATGTTTGACCATGTGCCTGAACCGGCAGGACTTGATTGCCAATTAGTAGAAATACCTATACCGGTTGTTTGCCCTATAACGGTCAAATTAAATGGTACTCCCGCACATGCACTAGTAGGTCCGGTAACTGTGCCACCATTAGGTGTACCCGAACAAGTTACTGCTTGAGCTATATCCAGAACATAATCCTCTGTTTCGTATCCATCTGTTGGTGCACAAGACTGATTCCATGCATAAGAGGTATAATATACCCGAATTCGCATACCTACATTTCCAACAAAGGCTGTTAGAGGCACTGTAAATGTACCGGAATGAGTAGCTGTAGTACCCGTCATTGGGATAAACTCTACCGAATCAAATGTGCCGTTTCCATTAAAATCAATCCAAACACCATTGAAATACCCACTATATGGATTCGTTACATTCACCGTATAGGTATTTCCTTGTGTAAGCTGAGCGGTGGTATTGGTTGTAGTTGGATAGAAAAGATTATAGCCGGTAGCAGTAGTTGTTGTGGTGGTATCGTTCAATGTGGTAGCAGGAATATTCACATTGGTAATGTAATTGAGGGGATAACTCTGCAAAGGAGTACAGTAGCAAATATAAAAAGGATTCATATTCACTGAAACTGTATTCGAACTTGCATTACCACCTCCGTTTGAACACGTTACTAAGGCATAGTAATCCGTTGCTGCGGTAACTCCATTAGAAACCGTATAAACAGAATTAGTTGCACCCGAGATAACCGACCAGTTATTTGCACCTGATGGTGAAGAATACCACTGAACAGAAATGCCTAATCCAACTGTGTTACCCGTTAAGTGAAGCTGGAATGATTGTCCGGAACAAACATCGCTTGGCGCACTCGCTGTACCGCTTTGAATTTGAGAAGAAATACATTGTGTAGCAGCTGCTAAGGTTACTACGTAATCTTCCGTTTCATAGTCATCAGTTGGTGTACAAGCTTGGGTGTTACTATAAGGATTATAAAAAACACGAGCTCTTAAACCTGTCATACCAGATTGAACAGTTACCGGAACGGTAAACATACCGGTTGCTAAAGTACCTGTAACAGTTACCGGTATAAACTCACTGGTATCAAAAACTCCATCTTGATTAAAATCCAACCACACACCGGAATAATAACCGCTATATGCGTGAGTCAAATTGATAGTGTATTGTGCACCACCAACTAATGTGGTTGTTGTATTGGCAGCTGTTGGCCAAAACAAAGAATAACCATTAGCCGGTACAGTTGTAGTCGTATCATTCAACGTAGTGTTGACAATAGTAACATTGGTTAAATAATTAATGGGATAACTATTCAATTGAATGCCGGTAGCAGGACCACAATAACAAAGATAGAAAGGACTTAATGACATTGAAACGGTATTCGAATAGGTTGTTCCTCCGCCATTACTACAAACCGCTTTAAACCGAAAATCGGTAGCTGTAGCAATACCACTCGTTACAGTATAATTAACTGAAGTTGCAGTTGCAATTGTAGTCCAAGTATTTGCACCTGCTGGACTTGATTCCCAAGTATAAGTAATTCCACTTACTACAGCATAACCAGTATCATGTAATGAAAATGGAGCATTAGCACAAATTATATTTCCGGAGGGACCATATGCACTACCAATAACTGGAATACCAGAACAAGGTGGCGCATTAGCAATAGTTACAACATAATCTTCTGTTTCACCAGAACCAAATGTAGCACATGCATCACCTGCTCCAAAAGATCCACCTCGAAAACGTAATCGTAATCCGGTTTGACCTGCAACAGCAGTAATCGGAATCATAATAGTACCCGTAACCGTGGTACTACCAATTGTTAAAGATGTATATTCACTTGCTTCAAATATTCCATTCGCATTGGCATCTAACCATGCACCAGCTGTTAGTGGAATACCAACAGCAGTATTAATAGTGCAGACTAAATTATATGAACCTAACTGTATCAAAGTAGCTGTGTTGCTAGAAGGTGTAGGCGAAACTTGTGTATATCCCGTAGAAGGATTCGTCGTATTTGAGGAATTAAGTGTTGTTCCTGTAATAACCACATTAGAAATATAATCATTTACAGAACTGTGTAAAGTTACTGCGGGCGGCTTACAATAGCATGTATATGATGGAGCAACATTTACAGTATCTATAGGAGTAGTAGCAGAAGATGCGCCACAACTTACGATTACTTGATACCTATTCATAGAAGAAATACCACCTAAAACATTATAAGAACTTGATGTAGCACCCGCAATGTTTACGAATGTTCCCAAGCTGTCTCGTTGCCATTTGTAAGTAATGCCTGCTGCTACAGTATTACCAGTTAAATTTAGCACAAAGGCAGTAGAGGGACAAATAGAAGTAGTTCCTGAGATAATTCCTGCTGTTGGTGTACCTGAACAGTTTGTAGAAGGTGTTCCTTTTACAACGATATCATCTAATCCCCATCCATTAATATTGTATGAGTTTTGTCCGTAAGCTGTAAAGCGAATTTGAAAACTGCTCGTATCCGTACCACTTAATGGTACATTTGTTGGAGTTACATTAAACGAACCACTACTATTGCTATAATTGGTCAGTAGCGTCCATGACGTATCAATAACCTTCTTATACTCAACTTTCATTTGCTCAACTGAACCCCCATAATCATCTAGCAGTAATTTATAGTCAATTGTCATCCCTACATAACTTGTACCATTTATAACCTTGCTCACTAATGAATATGAATAGTTAGTAACAGATGGCGACCAATTGAAATACGCATTAGGTGATGTAGCACCCGTTGGTGTGTACAAACTACCCATTTGCCAATTACCTTGCCCAGGAGTAAACGTCCAACTATTTGTAGTATAGTTGTTCGAACTCCAATCCTCAGAAAAAATAGTTGTCTGAGCTTGAATACTGCAAGTTATTAACAACAACAACAAGGTAATATAACCTCTAAGTTTTGTTGCTTTCACTAACAGTTTGTTTAGATAAATTTTTGACATGCTTTAGAATTATTTTTTGCCTACTCTAAAAAGGTTTTCGGCATTCCCCTTATTCTTTTTAAAAAAACATGAGAATAGAAATAAAACAGAACAGTGTTCTTCAAAAAAGTGGTTTGCAGAGATGCCTATCACTTTTTCCGAATCCAAGTAAATGAAGGTGCGTTACAGTTATGAACAACAATCTAAAGAATGAATAAATATTCTCGACTGTGTGTAGAAAGTGTAATGGCGATAGCAGTGTAAGTCCAAAGTAAGTTCCTGAGTAATCGTTTGGCACATGTAAATGGTACGTTCTTTAAAATTAAACGTGTGTAATAGTGCTGTGAAACTACCAAACATTTTTTGAGAAAAACAATACAATCAAAAAGTTTAATTCCCTTTTAATCTAAAGTCCAGTAAGGATTTCAGCGATTTAGCTTTGTATTATTCTTGTGCCTTTCAAAATCACGATTTGTCTTCTTTTCCATATTTCTTTGTAGGGCTTCATCTAAGGAAATTCCCGTTTGATTGGCAATACAAAGCAAAACCCACAACACATCGGCAAGCTCATCTGACAATGCCTGCTTTTGCTCTTCACCTTCCTTAAAAGATTGTTCTCCAAAACGTCTCACCATAACTCGAGCTACTTCACCTACTTCTTCCATCAATATTCCCAAATTTGTCAACTCGTCAAAATAGCGAATTCCAATAGTTTTAATCCATTCATCAACCTGTTGTTGTGCTTGCTTTATGGTAGTTTCCACAGAAGTATTTGTTAGTTTTCACAAAATAATAGAACTTAACCGGATAATTTTAAAACGGCTTTATCACTTTTATTTTGGCTATCGCACACATGCACTACACATCCGATGTTGAAGCAGCAAAAGCTCTGCAATACAAGATTCAAACAATCAAATCTGCTATTGGTCAAGTTATCGTTGGGCAACATGAAGTGGTGGACAAGCTGCTCATCTCTATATTGTGCAATGGTCACAGCCTTTTGGTGGGTGTGCCGGGACTTGCAAAAACCCTTTTGGTCAAAACGGTTGCCGATGTACTTGACTTGAGCTTTAAGCGTATTCAGTTTACGCCCGACCTTATGCCCAGCGACATAACCGGTGCTGAAATATTGGACGAGAACAGGCAGTTTCGTTTTGTCAAAGGACCTGTTTTTGCTAATATAGTTTTGGCTGATGAAATCAACCGTACACCACCCAAAACACAATCTGCCCTATTAGAAGCCATGCAAGAAAGAAGCGTAACCGCCGGTGGGCAATTGTATCAATTGCCACTTCCCTTTTTTGTACTTGCCACTCAAAATCCAATTGAACAAGAGGGAACGTATCCCTTGCCGGAAGCGCAACTTGACCGATTTATGTTTATGATTTCACTCGACTATCCTGATTTTGCAGAAGAAGTGTCTATCGTAAGAAATACAACTGGAGCAAGCACAACATCTTTAAGCAAATCAATGGATGCCACGGAAATTCGTTTTTTTCAAGAATTAGTACGTCGTGTTCCAGTGCCTGACAATGTGTTGGAATACGCGGTTTCATTAGTGCACAAAACGCGACCTGCTAATACATTGGCTCCTGCTATTGCTAAACAATTTATTGCCTATGGTGCGGGCCCGCGTGCTTCTCAATATCTCATTCTTGGAGCCAAATGTCATGCGCTACTGCATGGAAAATATTCTCCCGACATTGAAGATGTTCAGGCTATGGCACATCCTGTTTTACGCCACCGAATCGTGCGTAATTATAAAGCTGAAGCCGATGGTGTTACTCAAGATAATCTCATTCAACAACTACTCTGATAACAATGATCAATCTTTCAAAAAAAGCACGCTTTCTAAAGCAAGAACTTACACCTTTATTACTTCGCATTTCGCCTGATGCTGTACCACAATGGGGGAAAATGAACCCGCAACAAATGGTAGAACACATGATTGAGTCCATAGCTATGGCTTATGGAAACCCACCTTATGAATTGGTTACTCCGGCTGAAAAATTGGAAAAAATGCAAGATTTTCTTAAAAGTGAAGCCGATTTTAAACCCAACACAGCAAACAGTCTATTACCTGAAAACCCGCGTCCTACAAAGCTTACATCTTATCGAGAAGCAGTACTTGCTTTACAAGACGAACTCAATAATTTTTTTACTGCTTTTGATAACGAAAAGAAAAAGTATGTTCTGAATCCTTTTTTTGGTGAGCTTGATTACGGGCTTTCCATACAGCTATTATATAAACACAGTTGTCACCACTTACGTCAATTCGGTTTAGAATTAGCCTAAGTATTCATCTATAATTTTCATCCGTAGATACGTCAATTAGATGAATTGAGGCTATAAAATATTCATGTACTCTGCCCAATATTACCCCCCAACCTTTGTGGGAATTTTTGATGCTTTGAATAGCAACAATAAAAAATACACGTAAAGGAACTTTGTATTCTCTTGACCATTATCCAAGAGGATTTTGAAACACTTTCGAATATGAAAATGTTTTTGAAAAACAGACTAACATTTCGGTAAATTAGGTATGAAGATGTGCCGGAAGGGATAAATTCGTTGACCATCCCTACTGTAGAATATGCCGTATTTCTCTACAAAGGTTCACCTATTGATGTCTCCATGTTTTATGAACGCATCTTTAAGAAGTTGGCTTCTCGTTTCCGACTACATTTTAGACGATTGTCCACACTTTGCGGCAATGGGTGGAGGCTACAAAAGAAACAAACCGGAATCCGAAAAAGAAAATTGGATTCCGGTTAAAAAAAATAAGGCATAGCACTTATTTATTATAGAGCTTGCTTTTTATCAATCCCCAGCGATGAAAGCGATGCGTTAATGAGACACGAAGTACCCCTAAACCATATTTCATACTTCGGCTGAAATTGATGCTGGATGCCTCTTCAAAATATTTTGTAGGGCAGGTAATTTCACCAATTTCAAACCCATTCATGAATATTTGAGAGATCATTTCATTATCAAAAACAAAATCGTCGCTATTATGACTGAAATCAATAGAACGAATGACTTCAGCAGAAAATGCTCTGTATCCGGTATGATATTCGCTGAGTTTTTGCCCGATTAAAATATTTTCAAACAAAGTCAAACAACGATTGAAAATGTATTTATAAAGCGGCATACCTCCCTTTAAAGCGCCCATGCCCAAAATACGTGACCCAAAACTAACCGGATAAACTTCAAAGGCTATCATTCCGCTCATAGCATGAATGAGTTTAGGCGTATATTGATAATCTGGATGGAGCATCACAACAATATCTGCACCCAATTCAAGTGCTTTTTTATAGCAGCTTTTTTGATTTCCACCATAACCCTTGTTTTTTTCATGTACGACCACATGCTGAATGCCCAGCCTACGGGCTTCTTCAACGGTATTGTCAGGACTATTGTCGTCCACTAATACTACCTCATCAACAATATCAAAGGGTATTTCGCGGTAGGTGCGTTCGAGTGTTAGTGCTGCACGATAGGCCGGCAATACCACTACAATTTTCTTTCCGTTGAGCATGATTAAAAACCGCAAATGTAAAAACTAATCATCGCAAATTGAAATAGCCTTGATTTGCTTAATTGGCAACCCGAAAGGTACCGCCTTCTGGCTTCATTCCGGTAGCAATTAAGTTACTGCTTGCTTTGGCTAATATTATTCCCTTTAAGTCAAATACTTCACAGTTCACATGAATCACTTTTTTCCCTTCTCTTACCACAGTTGCAATCGCTCTTAAATGTTCACCGCGATGAATGGCATAGAGAAAATCTACGTTCAGGTTTAGTGACGTGTAGTTCTGGTTGGTATCTAAACTGGCAACACTCCAACCTATCACTTCATCTATTAACAAGGACATCATTCCCCCATGTATATTTCCATACGGATTGCACATGTCATCTCGCACGATCAATTCAATTTCAGCCATTCCGCGCTCCACTTTATTCAACATGAACTGTAACCAATTCCCAGCTGGAGAACGAGATCCTTTTACTTGCTTTTTTAAAAAGGTTCGTTTCATGTATTCCAACATACTTTCTTGCTGTTCTTCCATTTCTTAAATAACTATTGTCGTTTATTGTTCTTTAAATTTTGAAGCATTGAAACCATTTGAACTATACGCCATTGGTGGGTTTTGGGCTTTTTAGCTTTTGCTTCCGCTAATTGCATTTTGGAGTTAAGGGCAGTTGATAAAAAATCAGTCAAACCGATGTAAACAACCATAGTCAACAAGGCTTTTTCCGGTAATTCTACTGTTCCATTTACATAATTTATTCTCATTGTTTTTCCTTCATCAATAGCCACCATGGACTTTTGGGTTGAATTGTTCCTTGTGTTTGTTAAGTAAAACCTACCAAAGCCCTTTTTACCTAAACCTTAGAAACAATCATACATTCTTGAAGGCAAATTGAAAATATTTTCAATAAATAAAATTTTGGAGTTTCTAAACAGTTTTTCAATTCAATTAGTTACCCATTTGCACTTCATCAGCTCCAAAAGTAGAGTAAAGGATATAACTCCAACTTTCGGAATTATAACGAAAAAAGCGGGTAATTTACCCGCTTTCAACATCATAAGAATTTAAGTCGTCAGCGTATAATTTGAATAGGCTTAGTAAAGGTTTTTTCACCAGATTGAAACTTCAGAATATAATGACCGGTTGGCAATGTACTTACATTGATTTCAGCAGGCAAATGCACGGCTTCTTTTTGAATTACACTACCCTGAAGATTTAAAAGCATAATTTCTCCTTCTTTGATATCGGCTGCACTTACCATAATTTTTTCTCTTGCAGGGTTTGGATAAACAGACACCACCTCCTTGTTTGAAAGATCATTAACGGCAGTTGGAATCAATTTTCGTGCTGTATCTGAACCACAAGTATTTGAAACAATGAGTGTAACGGTCAAATTGCTGCTTTGCCCAAGTGCATAAGTATGAACGGCATTAGAATCGGTTGAGGAAGTTCCATCACCAAAGAGCCATAAATAGCCGGTAACATTTTGAACAAACGAAGGGTTAAAGCTGTAAGTATTGATCATACGGATGTATGAAAATCCCGAAACCTTAGGCATAGGGCGAACAGTTACGTTAATAGAATCGCTCCGAGAACAGTATTTCGTTACTTGAACCCAATATAAACCTGACTGATTGGCAACTTGAATTGTTTGGGTAGTGTCGCCAGTGCTCCATAAGTAAGTTGCACCTGGATATCCGGCATTTAACAACAAAGGAATACTCTCGCAAAAAGCTGTATCAACACCCAAAAATGGTGCAGGAGCTGGGCGAACGATAGCACCAATTGGCACACGCACACTTTGACATCCTGCAGAATCCGAAGCAATCCACATGATTGAATCTTTAGTCAGATTTGGGAAAATCTTAGAAGTACCGATGTTTAATAATGAACCATTTGATTGTTGAGAAAACCAACGATACACTGTGTTAGCCACTCCGGAGATAGTAGGATTCGCATTCCCATTGGGGCATACGGTATCAGAATTTACAATAGGTAATGTTACCGGCTTGCGGAAGGTAAAACTGATACTTGGCGTTGTATCATTTACCCGAATAGTGTCTGTTGAAAGTTGTGTAAAAGCATTTGCTGTGTAGGTTCCTTGTGGCAAGTTTATCTTTCCGAGTGTTAGGGTATCTGTTACCCATGCACTTATCTTTTTGGTATAAGTACCGGAAAGGGTATTAGATGTAGCACCTAAAAATCGTGCTGTTACAGGAAAATTTTGTTGAGAAGAGTCGCCCATATTACGCAATACAACACTTACGTTAACGCTATCAGTTGCGCAATATCCGGTTCCTGAAACTGGGCTAATTAAAGCAACAGCAGCTATGTTATTTACAGAAGCCGGTACAAAAGAAATGCTTCCTGCAAAATAGCGTGGGGTAAGCGAAGGAGACGGAGCAGTGCCAGCATAACCTGCACTAACAGTACTTCCACCGGTTTGAATGGTAACATTACCATTTGCATAGGTGTTATTTCCGGTTGTTGCAAAATAAGCATTTCCGGAGTTGCAAATTATAGCAAATCGGTAGGTTGTGTTAGGTGGTATAACAACATATTGGTTTGACAACACCGTAACTATTTGTGATGAGGAAGAAGTGATCAATGCAGAGGTGCCAACTGTTATCCAACCATTTGCAGCTGTGATAGTGGGCGCGCCAGTAATGGAAGTCGGATTGTAATACACCGTATAAGAACGACCATTGTTGGTTCCAATGTTATGATAGATTGAAAAACTCGTTACTGCAATAGAATAGGTATTGCTGTTGGTTACACCAAAAACATTAACACCACTAGCTGAAGCAGTAGTGCTACCCACTAAGCCTGTGGTTACAGTGGTTTGTGCCTGCATAGAAAGAGCAGACAACAACAGACAAACAACAAGCCATAATTTCTCGCGTAAAACATTTTTCATAAACAGTACTTTCTTAGGAGTTCCTAATTTAGAGAAGATTGTGCAATAATTCTAACTTCCAACCATCTTTTTTTATTAGTTAGCACATTGCACCCTTTTCAACATTGTCCGTGCAGAGCTATTTTATGTTTTAAAACGTTAGGTTTGCTACATAATCTTTATCCCAAATGACCATCACACAGTTAGAATATGTAGTAGCAGTTGCCACATACAAAAGCTTTGTTGCAGCAGCAGAAAAGTGCTTTGTAACTCAACCCACGTTAAGTATGCAAATTCAAAAACTGGAAGATGAATTGGGTATAAAACTGTTTGATCGAAACAAACATCCAATTGCCATCACAGAAATTGGAGAAACTATTGTATCTCAAGCTCGGATAGCATTAGCTGAGTGTGAAAAAATTTATGAACTTATTTTAGGTCAACAAAATGAATTGGAAGGATCGTTTAGATTAGCTGTCATTCCAACTGTTGCTCCTTATATTATTCCTGCACTTTTAGAAAATTATGGAAACAACAATCCAAATGTGCAATTGCAAGTAAAAGAAATGGAAACAAACCAAATCATTATTGCACTTCGTAACAATGAAATAGATGCAGCCTTACTTAGTACACCGCTTGAAGAACCCGGACTAAAAGAATACCCTGTTTTTTTCGAACCCTTTGTAGGTTACTTTTCAAAACAAGATCCTGCTCTGAAGAAAAAATTGATTTCTCCTTCCGACATTGACTTAGGGCATATTTGGCTTTTAAATGAAGGGCATTGTATGCGCAATCAGATTATTAATCTTTGCAGCGATCAGGTAAAAAAAATACAAAACGAAAGAAGGTTTCGCTATGAAAGCAGCAACGTAGAAACACTAAGAAAAATGGTAGATAAAAATGGCGGTGTAACAGTTTTACCGGAGCTATCTACCTTTGAATTTTCCGAAGATCAACAAGATAATGTACGCTATTTTGAAGATCCCGAACCCGTTCGCGAAATTGGGTTAGTTACAAACGATCATTTTGTAAAAATAAAACTTTTGCAAAGCTTGATTGATGAAATAGCAGCGCTTGTTCCTGAAAAAATGCGTGCTCAAAAAAAGAATCGAAAAGTGCTACGTATTCAGTCTGCTAAACTTTAACGATAACCACTTTGTTGATGCCGATATCAATTACAGCGTAATTAGTAAAATGAGCCACCATAGCGTCAAATCGCTCGCTATCAGGCACATCGTTTATCATAAAATTAATGATCACAATTCCATTTTTATGGCAGGCTCTCTGGCAAGCAGCTAAAAATGTATCTTTTGAAACAAATTCCGGCACCTTTCTACCAATAAAAATATCTATTACTACAACATCAAAATGTATCTTGTTAGAGGCAATAAAAGTTTTAGCATCTTCACAAACATATCGTATGTTCTCATCAGGCAATTCAGACTCCATTAATTGAATAATTTGCCCATCGTTTTCCACCAACAAAACTTCACTGGCAGAACCCATTTTTCTCAAAATTCTGGCTGCGCTGCCCGCCCCTCCGCCCAGCACTAAAACCTTTTTCCAGGCAGGAATCTGTGTACGCAATTGTGAAAAGGCTTTAACCATCGGACTGTAACGTACCCCATCAGAATAAATAGCATCTTCTGTTGCCAATTGCCATTGTCCACGATAAAGAAAGAGTTCCAAATTTGGATGAGCATCTCCACTACCCTTCCAAATTTTTATTGGAAAAAGATAGCTCAATACTCTTTGAAAATGGGTTGTACGCACTTTAAACGCTTATAGAATTAATCTTGGCTTCAAATTTGAAGCCAAGCAGAGATGATTCTATCAAAATATTTGTATGAAATTGCAGAAATAAAAAAGGAAAAAGCTTTTTCTACTTATTCAAATGCAAAAGAAGAAAAAGTTTAAAATCAACTACGACTACGATCTTTGCGACGCTTAAAAAGTGGCACTTTACTTTCGTTTCCATGCAACAATCGGTTGATGTTTTTGTAGTGTGTTAACACAACCAAACAGGCTGTAGCAATGGCAAATACTCGATAACTTAACTCTGGCTCGTTGAAGATAAATACTATAAGCAATGGGAAAGCAATGCTGGCACTGATTGAACTAAGAGAAACATAGCGTGTAAGAAACAACATGGATAGAAACACCCCCACTAAACTAACAGCTACTAACGGTTGAATAGCGAGAATCATTCCAAAAAGCGTTGCAATTCCTTTTCCTCCTCGAAAATCTGCCCAAATAGGGAAAATATGCCCCACAACTGCCGCCAAACCTAATACAATTTGAAGGTTGGTAATTTGTTCACTATACCAAGGATAAGACGATAGCAAAGAAAGTTTAACCGCAATAAATCCCTTGAGCATATCAATCAACATTACTGCAGATCCAGCTTTTGATCCTAATATTCTAAAGGTATTTGTTGCACCTGAGTTACCACTTCCATGTTCACGGATGTCAATTCCATACAATCGTTTACTAACCCAAACAGCCGTAGGAATTGAGCCAATCAAATAAGCCAAAACAATGAAAATTGCGATCGTCATGTCTGAATTGTAAAGCAAAGAAAACAAATGTACTTGATTCCCCTCAAAATATCAAACCCCACATGCGGTTCATCATTGTTTTGTACAATGCACGGCAATCCATTCTCCGAATTGTTTTACTCTGATTATTTCAAAACCGGCAATCCGCGCAGATTCCGAAAGGATCGTCTCATCAGAAATAAGGATTCCACTCATCACCAACATCCCACCGGTTGTTAACAATTCATAAAGGGAAACCATGTTATCAAGCAACACATGCCTATTGATATTTGCCAATACAATATCAAAGGATTCATTTCTAAATTCAGCTAAAGAATTATCTGAAACTTGCACATTTCTATTTTCATTTCTAACGATGTTTTCAGAAGCGTTTTCTATGCTCCATTTATCATTATCTATTGCTAAAATTTGATTAGCTCCAAGCTTAGAAGCAAGTATAGCCAGAATACCGGTTCCTGTACCAAAATCTAAAACCTTTTTACGTTCAAAAGATATGGTTTGCATCAACTGTATCACAAGTTGAGTAGTGGCATGGTGACCGGTTCCAAACGACATTTTGGGTGTAATAATAATCTCAAAAGGAGTTTGTATCGGAATAGTATGGAAATCTGCTCGAACGGTGCAAAAGTCATCAACAATTACCGGTTCAAAGTTTTCCTCCCATTGTTTATTCCAATTGGTAGAAACTAATTCTTTTTGGGTAAAGGAGCAATTCAATTGACTTAACAAAGCAACTATGCCCTGATGGTCGTATGTATTAGCATTTGCAAAAGCAATTAAGTGGTGCTCTTGTTGTTCAAACCCTATAAAATAAGGCTCCAACAAAGCAATAAATTGCTCTTGCTCTTCTATCGAATTTGTTTTTATAGAAACCTCAACAAAATTAGTCATGATACAAAAATAAAGGGCTGCACGGATTGTACAGCCCTATCAATAAAATAGTTGAAAAACATTAGTGTTTGTTCACTCGACTTCCTGGCTTTCCAGCTTCACTTTCACTATCATTCGGTTCATTATCAGGATTGTTATTTTCATCTTGCATCAAGTTCTTTTCTTGTTCATTCATAGAGCCCGGCTTGGCACTGTTGAATATTACGCGACGAGTTGGCACATCTGTAACAATACGGAATTCAGTACGGCGATTTAATTGACGACCAGTTGGGTTATCTGATCCGGAAGAACTTGTATTAGGAGCAGCAGGCATTTTTTTACCAAAGCCCTTAACAATCATTCGAGAGTCTTCAACGCCATTATTCACTAAATAAGATTTTACGGCTTGTGCTCTACGTTCAGATAAGCTTTTGTTATACTGATCTGCGCCTTTACCATCAGTGAACGAATAAATTTCCACACTTAATGATGGGTTGTCCTTCATGAAATTGATGAGTGAATCAAGAGAAGCAACTGACTCAGGACGAAGGGTAGCTTTATCATAGTCATAATAAACATTACTTACGCGGAAAGAATTTACAATAGCGCTCAGGCAAATCGTAACATTTGCGGTATCATCCGGATCTGAACGTTTCACATCGGAAGTATTTACTGTGGCACGAGTTGATGAAAAGCCTTGTTTATCAGCAGTTACAACGTAAGAATGACCACGACCCATGTTGAAACCAAAACTACCATCAGTAGAGTTATAAGTTTTCATTTGCCCGGTTTCATCTACCATCTTTACAACCACATCGGAAACCTCTTGTTTACTCTCACAATCAACTACCTTTCCGGTAACCATCAAACGAGGTTCATATTGTACACGCCAGATATCATCACAACAAGTTGGATTTTTCAAAGCGATGGAACCAATACGATTAGAAACAAGATAAGCATCTGGTTTACCTACGGGATCTTTGATAAAATAGAGTTCATCAGCCGAAGTGTTAATAGGATATCCAAGGTTGGTTACGTTGCTGTAACGAGACGGACCACCATCAGCAGAATAAACATCGAATCCACCCATTGTTACCCATCCATTAGATGAAAAGTACAATTTGTGAACACGAGAATCATAATAAGGAGTTACTTCATCAGCTTCCGTATTGATTTGCTTTCCCGCATTTTGAGGGCGACGATAAGTACCGTTGCGAGGGTCAATAATAGAATACCAAATATCATATCCACCACGACTTTGCAAGGTTCTATTAGAAGAGAAGAATAGTATTTCCTTTTTGCCTACTTTACCAATAAAAGGTTGGGTGTTTGATCCACCTTCATTGATACCATCGCCTAATAGTTCTGGCTCTGTCCATGCTGCTCCTTTAAAATGGGATACATAAATTTTACAAATCACTTTCATGGAGTCTTCTTCAGAGCATTTTGTAAAATAAAACCGATCACCACCGGGGCTATATGAACCATTTCCTACATGTTGACGCGGATCATTAAACTTGCCATCTGCAAATTTTAATGCCCATTGAAAAGAATCTGCAACTGGAACATTTTCTTGTTTGCGAGACACCATGAAACGAGAAACGTACTCATCTCTGTTTTTCTTTTCAACATTTACCACAGAATTTTGACGCATAGTAGCAAACAAAAGTGCGGTGTCTCCCAACGGATAAGGCGACAATTCTGTATAAGCACTGTTCACATTTGGACCAGCATTTAGAACATTAACGGGTTGTGGATTAGACATTGACCCTTTAGCCATGTTTGCACCATCAATCTCGCGTTTAGCACGCTGTTTCAACTTTTTAAAAGTCTTTGGATTGTCGGCAATAAATTTATTAAACTGAGCGATTGCTAAGTCATATTGTCCGGACATCTTCAGCATCATTGCTTCTTTGAAAGTAGCTTCTGGATACAACTTGGGTGCAAGAGCAAATACTTCACCAAAATAGTGTGCAGCAGGCACGTAGTCGCGTGTCATCCAATAGCATTCAGCAAGTTGATACGTAAGGTAAGGATTGCGCTCCTGTTCTTGTTTCAACTGTTCGTAATACTCAATTGCGCTGAAGTAGCTTCCAGATTTAAACAAATCATCAGCCCAACGTAGCTTTTTATAGTAAGGCAATTGAGTAACAGGGTCGTTAGCCTTGTTTTTGTACTTTTCTCTTTTTTGCTGCTGTCCGTAAACATCGTAATGGTTCGAAACGAGTATTGTTGCTAATAGTAAAAGCAGCCAGTTTTTTCTCATGTGCGTGAGCATTATTATCGGGATAAAAGTAACAATCTGATTTAAAAAAAGAAAGGGCTAAAAAATTTTTTTTGCCCTTTCCACAAATAAGGTCAAATATTTGGTTAGAACCGCGAGCAAGGATAAACTAATCGGCGGGCAAAATCAAGCGGACTTGGCGCGATGTATCGAATTGAAATTTCAAAGCCTCCATTTCCATTTGATGCAGCTTTCAATGCGCTGGTATTGTAATCATAGCTTACACCAAAACGCAATCCCTTCCATTCCATACCGGCAGTAATCATCATGGCATCATTTGAACGAATATAGCCACCTAAGAAAACAGCTGTAGCAATTGAACGATATTCATCATCACCAACTATTAAGTGAAACTCATTTCCGGCAACTAATTCTGTTGCGGTTGCTTGAGATTGATATAATACAGCAGGGCGCAAACTAAATTTATCGCTCACATACCCAATTATGCCAAGTTGTGCGGCATAACGGATTCCTAAACCAACATCCGCATTTCTTTTCTTTTGAAAAGACTCTTGTGGTTGATTCAAATTCATAGCTGCCGCACCCAAGGTATAACCAAAACGGTCGCTAACACTATGTGCCCAACTAATGCCTGCGTTCACTGTAAAATAGTTCACTTTGTTGTTTAGTCCGGGATATTCACCGGATGTGCCTTGTTGGAAAACGCCTCCATTAAATTCGTCTCCAAAATAGAGGCGACTTAGGTCAATACTTTTTTGGGTGTAACCGCCTTGTAAGCCTACGGAAAGGGTCTTATCCAACTTTTCGCCCAGAAATTTGTGATAGGCTACGGATGCCAAACCTGAAAAATTAGTCAAGTTTCCATCGCCTGCACGATCGTTATATAATTGAACACCCACGGCAAGAAAATCATCGTGTGTAAGATCATTTACTACAGGGGCATCAAAGGATGCGCCGTACGTAACGAAAGGTGCCGTAACACTACGCCATTGATTGCGATAAATCGCTGCTGCACGCCATTGTCCACTGAATCCTCCGGTAAATGCGGGATTCACAATCAGCGGTGCTGCATTGAATTGTGTAAAATGAACGTCTTGTGCCTGTGCAGACTGAAAACTCAATGCCATTGCGGCTATCAGTGTTGCACGGGTGAAGGTATTTGTCCTGCTCATGTGATTCAACCCTTATTGGTGTTTTCTAATTGATTGTTACTTGTTTAAATAAATATTGACACTTAGTCAACGGTTGAAAGTACGCAAATATTTCAAAGTTGCAATACTCTCTCATTAATTTTTATTTTGTCAGCCTTCCTTTTTCTACTCTTTAATAGGTTGTTTGTCTATTATTTAGCAACCCTAAACAATGCAAAATATAAAGACGGTTAATTGGGGGTAAACAGTTTGCTTTTGGGTTAGTCCGCCTCAAAAATAATTTTTACAGCCAATATTTTGCAAAGAGTTTTTAATTTCTCATACAGGCAATACTAATATTGTACCTTTGCGCCTCTTTTTTTCTATGTCTTCGAAAAAGAAAAATACACCCACTTCTACCAATCAGTCTGTCCCATTGACCCTAACCGGCAATCCATTAAAGCGACAATTTCGCCTTGGGTTTGGGTTATTTTTCCTACTGATTGGCATTTATATATGCTTTGCCATAGGCAGCTATTTTTTTACATGGCACATTGATCAAGATAAGGTGATGGCGCGATCTATTACCGATGTGTTACGCCACTCGGTTCAGGTTGAAAATAAAGCCGGTTTTCTTGGGGCTTACATAGCACACAACTTAGTATTTCGAGGAGCCGGCATCCTTTCTATTCTCGGTGCTATATGGATTTTGGTATGGGGTATAAATCTGACCTTGGGTAAGCGTGTTTTTCCCGTTTTGCGTTTTCTACGCTGGTTTTCAATCATCCTGCTAATTGGTGCGCCTACTCTTTCCTACTTTATTCCAGCTGATGGCTTTCCTTATGGTGGTGCTTGGGGCAACGAAGCCATAGACTATTTAAAATCATTAGTAGGAAGCTTTGGAACATCACTTATTTTGATTGGGCTTTTATGTTTTTTTATCTTTGTCATTTTTGCATTAGACATCACGCCTTTTTTTCAAAAAGCAAAGAAAAAGTCCAATAAATTGTCTGAATCAATCTCCTCTGATATAGCTGCTGAAGAAGTTCCTACTTTACATACAGACAATAGTTTACCTCTACAAAAAACAATCGCTGAAAAATTTGAACAAGTAGAAAAAGGTAGCACCCCAGTAAGCATAAATGATCAAGCTGTTTCCGAAACTCAACCGTTTTTTGAAGACTTTGAGAACCCAATTATTACAGATACAACCAAAAATGTTGACACTTTACCCCTTCAACAACCACATGTCACTCCCCCTCTTTCGATTTTCGAAACACAGCCTAAAGCTGCACCCAAGGATGAATTGAGCGATTTATCTTTCGAGGTAATAAGACAACATGATGAACCAATAGCTCCAATAGATGGTCGTGTTTCTGTAGAAGGGAATGATCCTTATGACCCCTCGTTAGAATTATCAAGTTATAAATTTCCGATTCTGGATTTGTTGGAAGATAGAAGCAGCACCGTTTCCCTGAATATTGATGAATTGGAAAAAAACAAAAAACAAATTGAAGCAACCTTAAAGAGCTTCGGAATTGACATTCAGAAAATACATGCCACGGTAGGACCAACTGTTACCTTATATGAAATAGTTCCGGCTGAAGGTGTGCGTATTTCTAAAATTAGAAACTTAGAAGATGATATCGCGCTAAACCTTGCTGCGCTTGGCATTCGAATCATTGCACCTATACCCGGAAAAGGGACTATTGGCATTGAAGTACCTAATGCAAACAAGGAAATTGTTTCGATGCGGGCACTGCTTTCAAGTGAAAAATTTGCCTCTACAAAAATGAGCCTTCCAATTGCGCTTGGGAAAAAGATAGACAATGAAAATTACATCGTTGATCTTGCAACCATGCCGCATTTATTAATGGCAGGTGCTACGGGGCAAGGTAAGTCGGTTGGCATTAATGCTATTCTTGTATCCTTACTCTACAAAAAGCACCCCTCTCAGCTCAAGTTTGTGTTAGTTGACCCTAAGAAAGTAGAACTTTCAATTTATCGTTTAATTGAAAAACATTTTCTTGCTAAACTACCCGACGAAGAAGAAGCCATTATTACAGACACCAAAAAGGTGATTCATACTTTAAACGCGCTTTGTATTGAGATGGATGAGCGTTACGAATTACTTAAAGATGCCAAAACAAGAAACATAAAAGAATACAACGATAAATTTATCAGCAGAAAATTAAACCCACAAAATAATCATAAATTCCTGCCTTTTATAGTTTTAGTGGTTGATGAGTTTGCAGATCTTATTATGACTGCCGGTAAAGAAGTAGAAATGCCAATTGCCCGTCTGGCACAGCTTGCACGGGCTGTGGGCATTCATCTTATAGTTGCAACACAACGCCCTTCTGTCAATGTCATTACGGGTACTATCAAGGCAAACTTTCCTGCACGCATTGCCTTTAAAGTATCTGCTAAAGTAGATTCAAGAACAATTCTTGACACAGGAGGAGCAGAACAATTGGTTGGTCGCGGAGATATGCTAGTGTCGCATGGAAGCGAATTGCTTCGTTTGCAATGTGCTTTTGTTGACACACCGGAAGTAGAAAAAATTGTTGAGTACATTGGTTCACAACGCGGATATCCAACTGCCTTTGAATTACCGGAGTATTTTGGTGATGATGATGGTGGAAGTGATAAAAAATCAGTTGATCTCAGTGCGCGTGATAAACTTTTTGAGGACTGTGCAAAAGTTGTTGTACAAACTCAATCGGGTTCTACTTCTATGCTTCAAAGAAGATTCAATCTTGGCTATAATCGGGCAGGAAGAATTATGGATCAATTAGAATCTGCAGGCATTGTAGGCCCAGCAGCAGGAAGCAAACCACGGGATGTGTTGTTTCACACTGAGGCAGAACTAACAGAATTCTTATCTTCCCTCTAAACACAAATCGTAATCTTGTAATTTTTTTTTAGAAACCAGTATAATAATCGTGTAATGAAAAGAATGTTAATCTTGTGTGTAGTAGCTCTTTGCAGTATGAGCAATCATGCCATGTCTCAAACGGATACTAAAGCAAAAAGTATTCTTGAAGCAGTAAGCAAAAAGATAAACGGGCTAAAATCTCTAAAAGCAAATTTTGCCTTACATCTGATGAGTGCCAATGGCAAAACCAAACAATCTAAAACGGGTAGCTTTTACATGAAAGGGACCAAGTATCGAGTATCTCTTGGCGACCAAGAAATTATTTGTGATAACAAAACCGTTTGGACTTATGTAAAAGCCACCAACGAAGTTCAGGTAAGCAATTATAACCCTTCGGAACAAACTTTATCTCCTACTAAACTTTTCACCAATTTCTATGATAAAGAATATCGCTACAAATACCTTGGCAATAAAACCTTTAATGGTAAATCAGTTTCTATGATAGAATTATTGCCAACAAACAGCAGTAAACAATTTTCGAAAGTAGAATTAGCAGTTGATGCTTCCAATACGATTGTAGGGGGTAATGTTTACGAAAAAAACGGAAATCAATATAAATATGAAGTGAGTGGCTTTACTCCAAATGCTGCTGTGAACGATGCTCAATTTATGTTTAATGCCAAGCAACATCCCGGCGTAGAAGTAGTAGATCTTCGTTGATCTCAGATTGTTCAAAAATCAAAAACCGTGTATGTTCATACTATCAGACATACGCGGTTTTTGTATATACACAAGATGTGAAAAAGGCATTGTTGACTAAAACAATGTCAACCATTTTTCAATTTCAGTTACCAAATTTTATTTCTTGAACTTGAAAATTCTTTAGGTCGCACTACTGTAAAAACACGAGAAATATTGAATCCAAAATGAATATCCCCTTTGCTCCAATCATCTGTTGTTTGTCCAATCATATTTCGTTCTGAAACTGCCTGTGAATTTGAAAAAAGAAGCTGAAAAACGTGTCCGCCTGTCTGTATATCCAATCCAATGGTAAGTGGGTTCTTGGTTGTTGTTCCGGGCATTCCTTCCCGAAAACGTTTTGTGCCTTCAAATTGATAATAATATTCTACCACTAATGCCATTCTGCTTGATAGCTTTATCCGCCCGCCAAGTCCAACAGCCAGCACATCATTTGATTCTCCTAAATAGTTGACGAGATTATAGTGTACATGTGTAGGCATGATTTGAAGAGAGATAGATTCATTCCATTTTCTGGCAATGATGAGCTGATTTACATAAGCCATACGATTTGAAAACCGATATGGAACTGAATCCGGCAACAAGGTTGGATGATCTATTCCCAACACTGAAATAGCACCTAAATAACTAACACTTACCGGCATGGCATTTCCGGTTTTTTGGCTCAATATTTTCACCTTTGTAAAACCATCATATTCTTTAAAATAAGAGCTCCTTCCAATACCAATCATGAGCCAATTTGTAACACCGTAATCAAAACCGATGCGTGTGTTAGCTCCATCCAAACCAAAAAAATCTTTGAAACCTTGCGTAAGAAGTCCAAACCGATGATTTACTCTGAAGTCAAGTACACCTTGTTCTACATTTTCAATACTCTGTCCGTTAGCAAGCCTTGTTGTAGCGAAGGTACCCGTAACTACTTCATTTTTTTCAGTTGGCTCATCAAGCAGCATTGATAGGCTGTCCGAGAGTGATCGTGCTTTAAGCGAAGTAAAAACGGAGGTGATAAAAAGGGTAGCAAAAAGCAATAAGTATTTAGAATTCATGGGAATAAACTATCGTTGATTTAAAACCGTATTGACTGTTATTTCAATTTCCTTAGCAATTTTTTTTTCTACCAATGAAGGGATATTGATTTTATAATCTGCCGTCTTCACAAGAAACTTTGCACGAGCCGTTGCCGAATTTCCGGCAATCAAAATTGTTCCGGTCGTAGCTATATCTTGTGTTACGTTGTGGATGGTTAGCTTCCCTTTTATATGAGCTGTATAATTTCCATCCTTAGAAAAATTAATTTCGTTCAGATTAGAAATAACTCCCTTAAAATCTGCCTTTGGATATTTATCACTTTCTAAGTAATCACTGTTAAAATGCTCTTGCATTAATGCCTTTTCAAAACGAAAGCTTTTTATGGGAACGATAAAGACAACTTCTCCTGTTTTTCCATCAATAGCCGCAGCCACTTCATTATTGAAGGCTTCGATATTTTCAATTGGGGTAGAAGAAAAAAAGGAAATTTTTCCTGTCCGAGTTATCAATTTTTGTGCGCTTGCTTGGTAAATCCCGCTAGCTAAAATGATGGTGATTAACAGAAGATGTTTCATGGTTTCAATTTTTTATTGCGGCATTCCCGCGTTAATCCAACTTTGAATTTTTACTATTTCACAAAAGGAAAGTACTGTATTGCTTAACGGCATCGGACGAAAACCGTCATCGTGTTTTAATGATCCAATTAACCGCCCACTTTTGGCAACAGCTACGGATAACTGATAGGAATCAAAAGACCAGCCACCGGCAGAATAGTATCCTGTATGACATCCACTTAGTGCACAACTCCGTGAAAAAATAGGCTGTATAGTGGCTGTATAATTGACATTGATCGTATCACAATTAGATAACGAACGCTGAGGATACAGTTTTTGAACATTGTCATTATAACAAGCATTTAAGAAAAACAAAACACTCAACAGCAAAAGGCTTTTAATCAAATTCTTCATTTCGAAACAATACAATCAGACAATAAAACTACAGTTGTATAGCCATGACAAAAGCCTTTGATGGTAATTTCTTTTCCAACTGTATAATTCCCTCCTCGATCGCGCATAGTACATTGCACACCCGACATAGGATCTCCGGTTTCCAACAATATCACATCAATACCATCTTGGTTTTTATCTATTTCAGCAATTTTCCCGTGAACTTCCATTACCTTTTCAAGATATAGTGCATTGGCTGAAGCTTCATTTTTTTGAAAAGCACCGGCAATCGAATCTGCACTCAATTGAATTGCGCTTTGATTGTCCACCGTTTCATGTGGCTTGTTCCAAAGAAAAACGGCTACAAATGCGCCAATAGCAATTGTAATTCCAAATGCGGCAAGAAAAATGGTTCCTTTTTTCATGGCTCAATGAATTTTTATCTCAAATTAGCTACACATTTCGTGCTACAATGCTATAAATCTACTGCAAAAATAGAATCCTGTAATGGTGTAAAAAACTTTTGGTACGAATATTGTCAAACATAAACCATGAATAACAAATTTTTCTGTTTAGCAGTTTTAAGCTTTTTACTTTTCAACTTGTCCGCTTTCGCACAAAATGACACGATGCTAAATGTACGGTTAAAAGAAATTCAAGTGACAGACCATCACGTTTGGGCAAATGATACCGTTCGATATCAGTTTAATCAAACTAAGTATAACGTACAAACAATACTACCGTATTTGAATGCAGCAACAACTTCATTTAATGCAATCAATACTAAAATTAATGCTCAGAATCTTTCCAGACGAGAAAGAAAGTCATTTGTTCATGGAGAAGAAGATATGTTACGAACACAATTTGAGGATAAAATAAAAGCATTGAATGAAACACAAGGAGTGCTTTTGATAAAGCTTATTTCAAGGCAAACGGGGTTGAATATTTACAACATTTTATCTGAATTTAAAAACCCGCTAACAGCTATTAAATGGCAAGCCTGGGCGCGCTTTCATGGATTTAACATCAATAAAATTTATGACCCTGCTGATGAACCGCTTTTGGAATCTGTGATGTTTAGTTTGGGTTATGATTTACCCGATTTTTACACTAATAATACCGTTGCTCAACGACATTAAAATCCAACAGAACGAGGTTTAAAGATGTCATTTTCAATAGTCATATTGTTAGTCAAAAAAATAGATTGAATGCCAACGCTTTGAGCTGCTTCAACATTCTGAGCATTATCATCAATAAATAAAGTGTGTTTGGCATCAAACCCGCAATCTTTTAGAATCCTCTGAAACACGATTGGGTCGGGCTTTCGCAATCCAATTTTGTGCGACAAATAATACCGATCGAAGAATGAAGCAAGAGAAACACCATGTGCTTGTTTTATAATTTTATTGAATGCTGTTTCATGAATTTCATTTGTATTGCTAATCAAAACAAGATCATAATGCAGCCTTAATTGTTGGAGTATTTCCAAACGACGAACTGGAAAATCCAAAAGCATTTCGTTCCAAGCAAATGTTATTTGATCATCGCTAAGGTTGGTTCCACTGAGTATTCTTAATTCATCAAAAAAGGTTGCCGCAGTTATTTTTCCTGTTTCCAAATCATCAAAAAGTGAAGTTTGCTTCAATTGTGAGAAGACCTCTCCAAAGTTTTTGATACCAAGATTGACAAAAGCCTGTTCTGTACGGTTATAATCCAAATTGATAAGCACACCACCTAAATCAAAAAGTATATGCTTTACTCCGGTTATCATCGCGCAAAGAAAAGCATTTGTTGAAAGAAATATTTTTAGCTTTTTGAAAAATATGTCTTTTAAAAATTAAGATCGGAACTTGGCTCCGAAAATTATTTTCGTACTTTTGCACTCCTTCTCTCAAAATACCTTGTATTTCGAGACGGTCCTATAGCTCAGTTGGTTAGAGCACCTGACTCATAATCAGGGGGTCCTTGGTTCAAGCCCGAGTGGGACCACAGAAATCTGAAAGCCTTTTAAACTATGTTTATAAGGCTTTTTTTATACCTTTTAAGTTTTTTTAAAAAACAGAACAAATTTTAGTCAAACAACTTGAAATGATTGACAGCCTATGTTTTTCATGCTCAATGAGGTTACTCAATTTCTTACTTTCTTGTTTCTATTTCGTAATCGAGTAGGAAGTAAAGATAATCAGATTTCTATGTCGGATTATCTTTACTGTCCTCTCACACCACCGTGCGTACCGTTCGGTACACGGCGGTTTGTTAGAATAGATTAAGTTGGATTTCAA
>JAFDXP010000046.1 GCA_018267875.1 Bacteroidota bacterium
AATATGTTCGCGAGTAACTACTTCGCCTTCATGTTCTATCATCAACTTGAGCAAGGCTGCTTCTTTTTTACTCAATTCTTGTAATTCTCCCCTTTTGTCTAATGCTTCATGCGCTGCAAAATTGATTTTACACCCATCAAATTCATACTCATCAGCTATGGATTGTGGTGACTTAATCCTTTTGTTTTTAAGAATCAAATTATTTACCCGCAACAGTAATTCTTCTAAGTTAAATGGTTTGGTCAGATAATCGTCCCCTCCCTTTTTCAAGCCTTCTACTCTATCAGCACTACTATTTCGTGCAGACAAGAACAAAATAGGCACATCATTGTGTTGCATTCTGATCGCTTCGCACACAGCTATTCCGTCCATATCCGGCAACATAATATCAAGCACAATCAGGTCAAAATATTCATTCTTAATCATCTTTAAAACTGCCGGACCATTATCTACCGTAGTTACTTCATACTCTTCCATCTCAAGGTTTAACTTTAAGGTTTCGCGGAGGCTTTCTTCATCTTCTACCACTAAAATGGAGGCCTTAGTTTGTCGGTGTAGCATACGGACTTGCAAATTTGTTGCGTTAAAAATAATGACAATCCGGTCGGGTAGTCAAGACTTTGTTGATAGAAATGATAGAACCATGACTTAGCTCTCTAATTATATCCAAACTATGACAATTGAAATTAGCAATTTAGTAATCCAAACTATAAAAATGACAAGGTGAAAAAAAATTTTTGTTGTCTGTTTAATAGAATTCTTTACCTTTGCGGCTCCTTTTGCGGGCGTGGTGAAATTGGTAGACACGCCAGACTTAGGATCTGGTGCTTTGCGGCATGGGGGTTCGAGTCCCTCCGCCCGCACTTAGTAAAAAGGAATTGCATCAGTCCCGTAGCCAATTGCGGGACTGTTTTTTAACTAAAAATCATTCAACATTATGGCTACGGTATCGCGGGAAAACATTGGAACGCAGCACGACAAAATCACCGTAAAACTGACCAAAGAAGACTATTGGACTTCTTTTGAAAAATCGCTGAAGCAATACGCCAAACAAGCAAACGTGCCCGGCTTTCGGAAAGGAATGGTGCCAACCGGTATGATCCGTAAAATGTATGGCCCTTCAATATTCGGCGATGAAGTTTTTCGGGTTGCCGGTCGTCAACTCGAAGAATATCTACAAAATGAAAAGGTTGCCATTTTTGCTCAACCCCTGATTGCTCGGGACACTAAGTTGAACTTAGATATGAACAACCCCGGTGAAATGGATTTCGATTTTGAAATTGGTTTAAAACCCGATTTTGAAATACCTGCTTTGAAAGACAAAAAGCCGCTAACAAAATATAAAATTGATGTGGACGACAAAATGCTTACCGATGAGGTAGATCGTATTCGTCGCCGCTATGGCAAAGTAGAAGATGCTGAAACGATAGAGTCAAAAGACAACCTTTTGTATGCTACTTATGAAGCTTGCGATGAGCACGGAAATGTAGCAGAAGGCTCTGCCAAAGTTGATGATACTTCTATGCTAGAAAGCTTGCCTGCAAAGCTCCTAGAAATGCTCATGGGCAAAAAGGCAAATGACTATCTAATTATTCGCCCTGCGGATCTTGCTGCTGATCGCGATTTGGAATTATTCATGAATAAACCACTCAAAGCTCCAACTGCTGATCCTTCACAAAGTTTTAAACTGACTATTTCTAAAGTTGGTTTGTTACACCCTCGAGATTTAGACACAGAACTTTATCTGCAAGTTTTCCCTAACGATATGATCACAACCGAAGAGGCTTTTCGTGATCGTATTGCTCAAGACCTACACAAAGAATTTGACCGTATTGCTGCCGATCGTTTACACAATGAAATGTACGAATTGCTGGTGCATAATACACCCATCAATTTGCCTGTAGATTTCTTGAAACGCTGGATGAAGGAAGGACAAGAAAAGCCTAAAAGTGAAGCGGAAGTTGAACGAGAATTTCCATCCTTCGACCATCAATTACGTTGGACTCTGATTTCTGACAAATTGATTGCAGATAACCATATCGAAGTGTCTATGGAAGAAGTGAAAGATGATATTCGCAAAAGAGTATTGGCTTACTTCGGAATGGAGAAGGATGAGGAAGCTACTTGGATGGACAGCTATATGGCAAAAGTGGAGAAGGATAACAAAACAATAGACGAAACCTACCGTAGAATTTTGTTTGATCGTTTGTTTACTTGGTTAGAAACACAATTTGCAGTAGAAGAAAAATCTATTAGCGATGACGCGTTTTTCAAGCTTTCTGATCCACATGCGGCTCACCACCATCATCATTAATCAAGCTAACTAATTGCTCTTTGAATACGCCGGCAATCAATGTCGGCGTATTTTTTTCTTCTGTAGTTTATGAAGCTGTGAAAATAGAATTCGGTTATAGAAAAAAGGCGGGGTTCTACCCTGATTTAGCCTAAAAGCTCACAAGGTTTGATGCCAGTTGCCTTTTTAAAAGCAGTACTGAAATGAGAAATAGAACTGTAGCCTAATGCACCTGCCACATCAGAAACGGTTTGACCATGTTGTTGCAATAATTGCTTAGCTCGTGCAATTCGTAATTCCTGCTGATATTCATTAATCGTCTTTCCGGTAATGGTTTTAAAGCCCTTTTTCAGATAACATTCATTCATAGCCACACGCCTTGCCAATTCTTTGATTGTAAAGGGGCGATCTAAAGACGCATCAAGGATTTTAACGGCATCTAATATTTTTTCACGTTCAGCATCATTGGCTAAAAATCTACACGCTGGTACTGGGCAAACCGTGAAGGGAACCGTAACATGCTCTATGGCTCTTCGTAAAAGATGAAGGCTAATTTCAGTTAGTTGAAAAGATTGAATCAGCGGGTTAATAGCTTTAACATTCCACAAATCATGAACCAGGTTTCGACTTTGGCTGCAAAAAGGCACTTGTAATTCGGTGCGCTGATCTAACCGAAAGGGAATATTTTCTGATAATTGTGTTGTAGGAAAAAGATGAAAAAACTCAGGTAAATATTGAACCCAACAAATCTTTGTTTGCGATAATTCCTGATGCTGCACATAAAATAAATGGAGGGTATAATGTCCTTCATCAAAAGGGAATAAAAAAAGCCGCCCTTCATCAATATCAAAATGAATAGCATTGCCTATGATTAATTGTTCGGCATGGATAAATGAATTTAGTTCAAGCTTTTCACGCAACAAAATGTTTGCTTCTTCTCCTAAAAATTTATCCAACACAGTATTGGTAGTGGGCATGTCCTTTACCTTCAACACAAGACAAAGTTACAGGTAATTTTGGCGATGCAAGAATGTATCAACCTATATGCCTATCAGAACGAATAATCAAGTTTGAAGCAATAAAAAATTTGCTACCCAACAAAAAAGAAATCGAAGTTAAATCTTGGTTACACTTGTTTCAATTCTGAAACAAGATCTTGTAAGACTTTTTTGGCATCGCCAAAAAGCATAGAAGTTTTAGGTTTGAAGAACAAGTCATTTTCAATTCCGGCATAACCCGGCTTCATGCTTCGCTTATTAACGATCACATGTTCTGCCTTTTCTACTTCCAAAATCGGCATTCCGTATATCGGGCTGGCAGGATCTTCTTTAGCCGCCGGATTCACAACATCGTTGGCTCCAATAATCAGCACAACCGTTGTCTGTGCCATTTGATCATTAGCCTCTTCCATTTCCTTTAATTTATCATAAGGCACATCTGCTTCTGCCAGTAAAACATTCATGTGACCGGGCATACGACCTGCCACCGGATGAATTCCATAACTTACTTCCACTCCTTTTTCTTCCAACACCTTTTCCAATTCATGGCAAGCATGTTGAGCTTGAGCAACCGCCAAACCATATCCCGGGATTATCATCACTTTTGAAGCATAAGCCATCAAAACAGCCGTATCATTAAGTGAAATTTCTTTGTAAGCCCCTTGTTCTTTCGATCCAACGGAACCACCTCCGGTTTTTTGCCCGCCAAAAGATCCTATCAACACATTTTTCAATGAACGATTCATAGCCTTACACATCAAAATAGTAAGGATAGTGCCTGCAGAGCCTACCAAGATACCACCTGTTAGCATAACCGGATTATCATACAAAAAACCACCAAACGCGGCAGCCACACCGGTAAATGAGTTGAGTAATGAAATCACAACAGGCATGTCTGCACCACCAATAGGCATCACAAACAAGATGCCGTATAAGGCTGCTAAAACCAAAATTCCATAGAATAAAAAGGATGCTGAACTAAGGGAAAAAATGAGTGAAACAGCCAT
>JAFDXP010000047.1 GCA_018267875.1 Bacteroidota bacterium
AGCAAAGGTTTATTTGTATTTTTGGAACGCCTGAATAGTGCCATATTTGAAAAAAGTTTAGATATTTTTCAAAGTAAAGCATTCTCAGGCACTTTTTTTATTGAAAGTTTCGGATTGTTGTGATCCGGCAATAATTTATAATCGCCAAGAAGATTTTAATCGAGCTATGTCCTATCAAAGACGAATGTTTAAGTTCATTGGAATTTTGTGTATTATTGTTATTGGGTTATATGCCTTAATTTTTGTTACAGCATTAATTGGTATTGGTTTTAGTAAGGTCTGATGTTGTATGAAAAAGTAAAGTGTTGTAAAAGATGTATTCGCCTTTCATAAATACATACAATCCATATCGAACTTACATTTTATGCAAATTATAATATGGTAATAATATATTGATTACTTCATGGATATCTCATGTGTATAAAATGATATAAACACTATTTTACACATAAAATATATAATTTGTATTTAACGAACTTTGTAAACTATTTTCCCTCTAATTACTAATTACTAATTACTAATTACTAATCTCCAATCCCCAATTTAATGGCAAGCAAGAAGATTGGCCGTGGGTTGAAGAGTTTTTGCCCAAGAAAGTAGGGTAGGATATTGTTCGTCAATCAAGTCATTGGGTAAGGCTACGGGTTCATGTTTTGAGGTAATAAAGACAGTGTGCATGGCTAATCGTTTACCAAATTCCATATCAAGAGGTGCATTTCCCACCATAATACTTCGTTTAAAATCAATAGTTGGAAAATCTTCTTTAGCTTGAAGTGCCATACCTGGATTGGGTTTCCTATTACGATCTGAATCGCTGATAGCAGTGGCTACATACACTTTATCAATCCGTCCACCGGCATTTTGCACTTCTTTCACCATGTTACCACTGATTTCTTTCAGGGCATCTAAGGTCATTATGCCGCGACCTACACCTCGTTGGTTAGAAACAATAACAATAGTTCCAAAAAGGGATGAAAGTTGCTTAATGGCTTCCAATACACCATCACAAAATTTAAAGTCGCTCCAATGAGTAATATATGAGCCTACATGTTCAACATTAATTACGCCATCGCGGTCTAAGAAAAGAGTCCAAGTATTATCAACCGAAATTTTATTTTGAAACGTATTCATTGTGTTAGTGTAAAAAAAAGCTTAAAATAAGTGTTCTTCAACCAGTTGGCAAATGATATGCCCGATCATGATGTGTGCTTCTTGTATGCGTGGTGTATCTGTGCTGGGTACATTTAGCAAATAGTCGGCAAGGTCTTTCATGCTTCCACCTGTTGATCCAGTAAAGCAAACAGTTTTCATGCCAATTTCGCGTGCTTGTTCTAAGGCTTTCACAATGTTTGTAGAATTGCCTGATGTGCTGAGGGCAACTAATACATCGCCGGGCTTACCCATTCCTTTTACCAATCGGCTATACACAACATCATAACTATAATCGTTTGCAACTGCAGTAAGATAAGAAGTGTTGGTGTGTAATGCTTCTGAAGGTAAAGGGTCACGATCTGTATAGAAACGACCACTAAACTCTGCTGCTAAGTGTTGTGCATCGGCAGCAGAGCCTCCATTTCCGCAAAACAAAACTTTGTTTCCAGCCTTAAAAGCATCTGAAAGGCAAAGTACTACTGCTTCTATTCGATAGAGAAATGCCTTATCTTCAAGAATTTGTTGCTTGGTGAATATTGAATTTTGGATGATTTCCTGAATTGTCATAACGGGATCAAAAGTACAATTCCGTGAAAGGAAAAGTTTAGCTGGATAAAAGTTTAACTTGGTAAAAGGAATTGGTGAATTTGTCTATTTCAATTAAATATTTGAGGGTTGCTCCTACATGAAACAACCCTCACTTTTCTTATGGTCGTTTGTCTAAACTATTTAGTCATTGTCTTTTTGGCTTCAATGCTAAGGGTGGCATGAGGCACAGCACGCAAACGCGCCTTGTCTATAAGTTTTCCAGTAACTCGACAGATACCATAAGACTTATTTTCGATTCGCATCAATGCTTTTTCAAGATGGCTGATAAATTGGATTTGACGACTGGCTAATTGAGCTAATTGTTCGCGTTCCATAGCACCGCTTCCATCTTCCATATTCATGTAGCGATTATCGGTATCTTCTGTTCCGGCTTCTTCTTTACGGGTGATTAAACCTTGCAAGTAAGCTAGTTCTTTTTTGGCAGCTTCAAGACGGTTGATAATTAATTCCTTAAATTCATTTAATTCTTCATCGCTATAACGATAAACAGGTCCTTGATTTTCGGTTGGTTCATCAAGTATAGACCGTGTAAATTCGGGTTGATAATTGATCATTGTTTTTGATTCCGTTTGCTTAGATTTATTTTCTAAACGGCGATGAGCAATAATCACATTTACTTTCTTTTCTTCTCGAATAGCACTACGGGTTATAGCAGGACGATTTGCAGGGTTGGTAACAACTGGAGCAACGGTTTTAGCGTTTGCTTTTATTAAAGGAGCAACGATTATTTTTTTAATGGGTTTTTTAGCTTTTTTTACCGGAGCTGCTTTTACGATTGGTTCTTTGATGACCGTTTCCTTTGCAGCAATTGGGGCTTTTTTTGCAGGAGGAGCAATTACCTTTTTTGCAACTGATACTACTTTTTTAGCAGGTACTACCTTTTTAACGGGAGCCGCCTTTTTAGCTGGAACTACCTTTTTAACGGGAGCCGCCTTTTTAGCTGGAACTACTTTTTTAGCGGGAACTGCTTTTTTAGCGGGAACTGCTTTTTTAGCGGGAACTGCTTTTTTAGCGGGAACTGCTTTTTTAGCTGGAGCTACCTTTTTTATGGGAGCCGCTTTTTTAGCTGGTATTGCCTTTTTAGTCGGAGCTGCTTTTTTTACGGGAGTCGCTTTTTTAGCAGGAGCTGCCTTTTTTACGGGAGCCACTTTTTTGGCAGGAGCTGCTTTTTTTATTTGAGCTACTTTTTTAGCTGCAACCGGAGCCTTTTTAGCAGGAGCTGCTTTTTTCAAATTCTTCTTATTCACGGTTTTAGTATCTTTTGTTATTGTAGCATTTTTCTTTTGGTTCGTCATAGCCTTTCCCTTCGTAGTTGAAGCATTTACTGCTCCTTTTTTAGCAGGAGTAGGGGCGGATTTCTTCACTGGTTTAGCTGTTGCTTTTGGCGCAGGCTTGGAAACAACCTTATTTTTTACCGCTACATTGGCGGACTTAGCTGCAGGCTTTGCTTTTGCTGTGGCTTTTACAGCCGGTTTCTTTTGGGTGGCCATGACGCTTTTAATTTTTAGTAATTAAAACTTTTATTTTTGCTTCGTTAATATCAATTTCTGTTTCAGAATCTAAAGATTCCAACATGTCAATGCTATTTGCTAATATTTCAGCACTGATATAGTTGTTGAAGTTTTTGATGGCAGAGGCTAAGGTATCGTTTTGCTCTACTTTTACTATAATCTTATCTGTAAGCTCAAATCCTGAGTCTTTTCTTAGCTTTTGAATGCGATTGACAAATTCTCGGGCATTACCTTCTTCTTCTAAAATAGGCGTAATGGTGAGATCTAAGGCTACGGTAACTCCATCTTTAGTGGCTACTGACCAACCTGGAATATCCTCGGCAATAATCTCAACTTCGCTAATACTTAAATTAATATCTTCTCCATCAATGAGTAATGATTGAGAACCATTTCGTTCAAGTTGTAAAATTTCAGCTTGATTCCATTGTGCAATTGCCGCTGCTACAGATTTCATTTTGCCACCCAATCTAGCACCTAATAATTTGAAATTAGCTTTTACTTTCTTTTGAATGCCTCCTTCTGATTCGCTAATGAATTGAATTTCTTTAACATTTACTTCATTTCTAATTAAGTCAGATACACGAGAAATTTGCTCTTCCATGTGTCTGTTCAGCACAGGAACTAAAATTTTCTGAAGTGGCTGTCGAACTTTTATATTTGTTTTTTTGCGTATAGAGAGTACTAAGGAAGAGATATCTTGTGCTAATTTCATTCTTTCTTCCAGAATAGGTAAGATAATACTATTGTCTGAAACCGGATAATCGGATAAGTGGACTGATATAGAGTCAATTCGTTTGGATACCGAGTTGATATTTCTGAATAACCAATCTGCAAAAAATGGAGCTATTGGAGCCATTAATCGGCTTATAGTTTCCAGGCATTCATATAGCGTTTGGTAGGCACATATTTTGTCGTGTTCATATTCTCCTTTCCAAAAACGTCTTCTGCAAAGGCGAACATACCAATTGCTAAGATGTTCATCTAAAAAATATTCTAATGCTCTACCGGCTTGTGTTGGCTCGTATTCATCTAACGACTCCGTTACGTTTTTGATTAATGAATTGAGGGAAGATAAAATCCATTGATCTATTTCAGGGCGTTGATGAACTGGAATATATCTTTCTTTGAAGGTAAATGAATCAACATTAGCGTATAGAGCAAAGAATTGGTATGTATTGTAAAGGGTACCAAAATACTTTCGTTGAACCTCTTTAATTCCTTCAATATCAAACTTTAAGCTATCCCAAGGAGATGCATTGGTAATCAGATACCATCGAGTAGCATCTGCACCAAATTTTTCAATTGTTTCAAAAGGATCAACTATGTTTCCGAGGCGCTTACTCATCTTATTCCCATTCTTATCTAACACTAAGCCATTAGAAACCACTGTTTTATAGGCTACGCTGTCAAATAACATAACGCCTAAGGCATGGAGTGTGTAAAACCAACCTCTTGTCTGATCTACTCCTTCCGCAATAAAATTTGCAGGAAAATTATGTTTTAATTGAGTTTTCGGATGTGCGTCAAATGGATAATGCAATTGGGCGTAAGGCATGGCACCTGAATCGAACCAAACATCTACTAAATCTGGCTCGCGATACATAGCTATTCCTCTGCTATCACAAAGCACTATTTGATCCATCAATGGCTTATGTAGGTCTAATTTGTTCTCAATTCGTTTATAGCGATCTACTTGGGTTAAGCCAATTTTATTGGTTATATTGGTTATTTTATTTAGGTGAGAAAAATTGCCATCCCATTCATCAATTATTTCAATCAGTTGGTTGATACTCAGAGTTTTATTAGCTTTTTTAACTTCTGCTATCAATTCATCTATGCTGCCGATACATTTTGTTTCCTTTCCATCCTTGCTGACCCATACCGGTAAAGGGGTACCCCAATAACGAGAGCGACTGAGGTTCCAATCAACCATGTTTTCCAACCAATTGCCAAAACGCCCTTCTCCGGTAGCACGAGGTTTCCATTGAATAGTTTTGTTAAGAGCAATCATTCTTTCTTTTACGGCAGTTGTGCGGATAAACCAGGCATCAAGTGGATAATAAATAATAGGTTTGTCTGTTCGCCAACAATGTGGATAAGTATGCTCGTATTTTTCTACTTTAAATGCTTGTCCCGACTGTTTGAGATATACAGCAATATCAATATCAACATCTTTCCAATCAGAATCGTCTTTGTAGTTTTTAACAAATCTACCGCTGATTTTCAGTTCATTATTATTAGCGGTCTCAATAAATTTTCCTTCCTTATCTACTAAAGTTAAAATGCCAATATTATTTTTCTTTCCTACTTTATAGTCATCTGCGCCAAAGGCTGGGGCAGTATGTACAATGCCGGTTCCGTCTTCTGTAGTTACAAAATCACCTAATATAACTCTGAAAGGATCGCCTCCGGCATGAGTTGCGGAATTTCCTTCAAAGGGTATCAATTGTTTATAGCGAATTCCTTCAAGTTCTCTACCTTTAAATCGAGAGATTATTTTCCAGCAGGCTTTTACGTTTGTATTTGAAAAACTTTCTTGCCCAATGTGCAAGACGGCATCAGGCTCTATTGAAAAATATTTAGATAACAGATTTTCTGCTAATACTACGTTTATAACTTTGTGTTGACCTTCAATAGCATAAGGATTGATGGTGTTGACTAATACATAATCAATATCGGCTCCTACAGTTAGTCCACAGTTGCTTGGTAGAGTCCAAGGTGTGGTAGTCCAAGCTAAGAAATAAATATTTTCAGCATCATTTAATAATAGAAATTCTCCTTTTTGTTCGTGATATTGGTCAAAGAGGTTTCCTTCTTTTAGATTTTGAATTGCATTATACAAAAATTCGGACTGTGGGTTCCTTATGGCTGAAAACATAGCCACAACTGTTGTATCTTTAACGTTTTTGTAAGTGCCTGGTTGGTTGAGCTCGTGCGAACTAAGTCCAGTTCCAGCTGCTGGGCTATATGGTTGTATTGAAACACTTTTATATAGTAAGTCTTTATCGTGTAATTGTTTTAAAGCCCACCATAGTGTTTCTATATATTTATTGTCAAATGTGATGTAGGGATCTTTTAGATCAACCCAATAACCCATTTTTCGGGTTATTTCATCCCATTTGTCTTTATACCGCATTACGGCTTCGCGGCATTTTTGGTTGTAGTCTTCTACGCTAATTTTTTTTCCTATATCTTCTTTGGTTATGCCGAGCTCTTTTTCAACGCCCAATTCAACCGGAAGTCCGTGTGTATCCCAGCCAGCTTTTCTTTTAACCTGAAAGCCTTGCATGGTTTTATAACGGCAAACTAAATCTTTTAAGGTTCGAGAAATGACATGGTGAATACCAGGCATACCATTGGCACTGGGTGGTCCTTCATAAAATACGAAAGCTTCGCTGCCTTCGCGTTTATCCACACTTTGCTTAAAAGTTTGCTCATCCTCCCATTTTTGCAAATATTCTTGCTCTATGAAAGGTAGGCTTAACTGCTTGGTTTCTTGATATTTAGATGCCATTCTTATTTTCTCAGATAAGATATATAGGTTTTTTAAAAATAATATCAAATAAAATAAATATTCAATATTTAAAACTCACACATATCCCAAATCTAATTTTTTCGAGGGCAAAGGTAGTAAATTATAATGGAAAACAAGGTGATAGTGGTTACGGTGGAATTTTCGTGGATAAGTTGTGAATATAATGAGAATATATTTATACAACTAATGTTTGAGATGGCGTTTGATTTCTCTATCAGCTTCTCGACCTTTTATGGTTTCTCTTTTATCATGTAGTTTTTTGCCGCGTCCGAGTCCGATTTCTACTTTAGCAAATCCATTTTCATTAATAAACATGGCTAAGGGGACAATGGTCAGTCCTTTTTCCTTAATTTTTTGCTGCCATTTGCGAAGTTCCTTTTTGTTGAGTAGTAGTTTTCTTTCACGGGTAGGTTCATGTCCAGCATAGCCGGCATTGATATATTCAGTAATATGTAGGCTTTTTATCCATAATTCATCATGCAAAAAAAGGCAATAACTATCGTTAAAGCTAATTTTTCCGTTTCGTACTGATTTAATTTCTGAACCGGTCAGTACAATTCCTGCAGTCAAACGGTCTTCAATGGCGTATTCAAAAGTAGCCGGACGATTTTTTATATATACTTTTTCATTAGGCATGAATCGGGTAGGTGCAATTTTTATAAAGCTTAAGAATAAGAAGTGTGTTCAACTATTCTTTTGTTGTGTTGTCAAGCATTGTGTTGGGTTTCATAAACCATTGACAAACTTGTGCAATTTTTGATTTTAAGTTTTTTCGATCCACTACAAAGTCAAGAAAACCATGTTCGAGTAAAAATTCTGAACGTTGAAAGCCTTCGGGTAGATCTTTTTTTATGGTTTCTTTGATTACACGTGGTCCAGCAAAGCCAATGAGTGCTTTAGGTTCCGCAATATTTATATCTCCCAACATGGCATAGCTTGCAGTAACTCCTCCGGTTGTCGGATCAGTCATTAAAGATATGTAGGGTAGTCGGGCTTTGGCTAATTGCGTGAGTTTTGCTGCCGTTTTTGCCATTTGCATTAACGAAAAGGCACTTTCCATCATTCTGGCTCCACCTGATTTAGAAATGATCATAAACGGAAGGTGATGAGAAATACAATAGTCAATCCCTCGACTGATTTTTTCACCAACTACGCTACCCATTGAACCGCCAATAAAATTGAAATTCATACAAGCAACAACCACTTTACTGCCTGCTATATTTCCTACTGCCACTGTAAGGGCATCTTTCAAGCCTGTACTTTTTTGTGCCCCTTCCAAACGTTTGTCGTATGGTTTCGCGTCCACAAATCCAAGTTTGTCAATGGGTGCTATATTTTCAAAAAGCAATTCACACTTTGTATCATCAAACAAGATGTTGAAATATTCCCTGCTGTTGATACGGTTATGAAAACTGCATTTTAAACAGACATACATATTGTCACAAAGCTCTTTGACTGTATAGGTTGTTTTACATTCGGGGCATTTGTGCCATAGCCCGTCAGGTGCTTCTTTCTTTTCGTCAGTAGTGGTTTGAATTCCTTTTTTGATGCGTCGAAACCAGGTGGACATAATCAGTACGATTGGTGAACGATAACTGTTTTGAAAAACAGGGCGATAAAGATACGACTTGCGCGCAAAGTTGAAGCACGAATCAAAAAATCGTTTTGTAACTTCGTAATTGACATCATGGATTTACCTCTATAAGAACGTTTATACTTTCGTTATTTAATTATTTTATTATCTGATACTATTGTCGAATGAAACAGCTTTCAACGATTACAGATCCGACTTATGTTTGTCCTGAGCATTTTTCTTTTTTTGATCGTTTCTTTTTGCGGTTTATTCGAGATGAGCGCGATTTGCCTTTTGTTTATCTAACTGTAAAAATTTCATTGACTTTAGTTCCGTTAGGCGTATTGCTTTATTTACCCTTTGTGCACAGTTGGGTCTGGTGGATGGTAGCTTTGGCGTATGCTTACTTCAACAATTTTAGGTTTAAAGGTCCATTTGGATTGATGCTACATTGCACCAGTCATCGGGCGTTGTTTAAAAAAGAATATAGTATCCTCAATCAGTATTTACCTTGGGTGATTGCGCCGTTTTTTGGTCATTCTCCCGAAACCTATTATACCCACCATGTTGGTATGCACCATGCAGAAAACAATTTGGAAGATGATGAAAGTAGCACGATGCCCTTTCAGCGGGATTCCCTACGTGATTTTGGAATATATTTCGGCACTTTTTTATTTACCGGCATTTTTCATTTGGCAGCTTATTTCTTCAGGAAAAAGAGAAAACAATTATTTTATAGATCGGTTAGGGGTGAGTTGTTGTTTATCTTTTTCTGTATTGGAATGAGTTTTTTGAACTTTCCGGCTACACTTTGGGTGTTTATCATTCCATTTTTTTTATACCGGCTCATAGCCATGATGGGAAATTGGGCTCAACATTCGTTTATTGACCCTTTGGATCCAGGAAATGATTACAAAAACAGCATAACTTGTATCAATACGAAATACAATCTAAAATGTTGGAATGATGGTTATCATATCAGTCATCATGAACGCCAAACTATGCACTGGACAGAACATCCAACTTATTTTACGCAAACACGCGAAAAGTATGTATCAAACGATGCTATTGTTTTTGACGGTATTCACTTTTTGCATGTGTTCTTTTGGTTGATGTGTCAGCGATATGATTTGTTGGCCAAGCACTTTGTAGATTTGAGCGGAAAATATCCTAATGATGAAGCGGTCATAGCTTTTTTGAAAAGCAGAACAAAGAAAGTACCCTTTCAATCATTAGCAAGAATGGACTTTGCTTAAGAATGGAAATGTATTTATAAAATGACACCTCATGCTTGATTTTGCCTTTGTTTGTTGATATGCAAATTCAAGGAATAGGGAAAATACCGTTTGATAGTCGTTTTTTTATTTGCTTTTTTATATTTTTGAGAGATACCCAATACTGCCTAAAGTAGGCAACCATGCAATATTTTTTTCAATTTTCAGTTTTATAGAAGTGCAAATACCAACAGGATTTTGGGGCTGGAAACCCCTGATAATTCTCATCACCATATTTTTTTCAATTACAGCATCTGTTCAAGCCCAAAAAAAGGTGAACTTAGACAGTGTGCGATTAGTGCGACAGCAAGCCATTGAAGCTATACGAAAACAGCAACAATTGAAGCTTGATAGTGCCAGAAACATTCGCAAACATCAGGCTGACAGCGTTAGTAGCATCAGAAAGCATATTGCAGACAGCCTTTCCCGCATCAGAAAATATAGAGAAAGTAAACGATTTCAAGACAGCATTTCGCGTATTCGACAACACAGAATTGACAGCGTAAAGAACGAAAGAAATCAGGTTTTCAATGCCCAGCGTGCTATTCGTCAAAAAACTATGGATAGTCTTGCGTCCATTCGAAAACACAATGCTGACAGCATTCACACCATTCAATTAGCACGAAGCAAAGCTTTAGAACGGACTCGAAAATATAGATCCAGCAAGCGTTTTGCAGATAGTGTAGCTGTTGTAAGACGCATCCACTTAGATAGTGTCAAGCAAGTAAGAAAGACAGCAAATGAAAAAGTGATGGCTGAACGAAAGCGCTCTTTAGATAGTGCAATGAATATCAGAAAGCATACAACCGATAGTCTGGCAGCCATTCGCAAACATTTTTCCGATAGCATCAAGATAGTTCGTAAACAACGAGCCGATAGTTTGGCAAAAATTAAGGATAGTAAAGAACGACTGAAGAAATCTAATGAAAAAAAGCAAGAAGATAAGATGAAGTTGGCCCTGGAGTTGAAGATCAAACAAAAGCGACAAGCCTGGAGCAATGAAAAAATGCTAAAAAAGAAATGGTCGTTGCCAAGGCGCGTCATTCAAAATACTTATACTCATTACAACTACTACTTTAATGCGGATAAAAAAATGGATGAAGCATTGCTCAATATGCAGCGCGGCAAACATGAAGATTATGATTCGCTACTCGCATTGTTTCCCTTTGATCCGAATAAAGATTCTACCAAGCTGGCTCCCGACATGGATAGCATCATTCGGAAAGCATCTGTGGGCATACAGATTCATGACCCCAGAACAAAGTGGGCAGATGATTTGTATCTTTTATTAGGTCAAGCCTATTATTACAAAGGGAACTATACTGAAGCTATTACTGCCTTTCGTTACATCATAGCCATCAACCAAAAACGAAAAGCCGAAGAACAAAAAAAATTAGCTGCAAAGAAAAAGCCAATAGACAAGGACGTTTCGGTTTTAGAAGATGAAAAAAAATCTTCCTTAGACTTCTTGAAGCATAAGCCGGTCAACAATGAAGCCATTTTATGGATGGCGCGAACTTATACACAATCAGGGCAAGAAAATGATGCAGAATCTATCCTTGAATTAATAGAAACGGATAAAAACGTTACCGAAGAGTTAAAAGGAAGAATCGCTTTGGAAAAAGCATATCTAAACCTATCCAGAAAGGACTTTAATAGTGCTTCTGAAAACTTAACTATAGTTGCAGATGATGCTGAAATGCCCCATTGGCTTCAAACCAGAGCCGCTTATTTGAATGGTCAACTCTTGTATAAACAAGGAAAATATGAAGATGCTGCCAAACACTTTCAGATGGTGGTTGATCTAAAGCCGAAAATTGATTTAGACTTTTATGCTCGAAAAAATTTGGCTTACAGCTTGTTGAAAGGCGGCGGTAGTCAAGAAGAAGCTACGGTTTCACTTCGGAAAATGCTAAAAGATGGCAAATATATTCCTTACTACGAACAGATTTATTATGTTATGGGAATGCTTTCTACCAATGTAGGAAACACAACAGAGGCAATAACCTATTTTCAAAAAGGAATCAGCACTCCAAAGGCAACAAGAAAACAAAAAGCCCTTTCATTTGCCGCTTTAGGCGATGTTTATTATAAACAGACCGCTTACGGTGCAGCCCGAAATTCCTATGATAGTGCCATGTCTTATGGGAAACAAATTACGTCAGATCCCGAAATTATTACAGCTTCAAAACGTGCAAGAGCCTTAGACAAAGCGGTAATTCCCTTGCAATTGATAATGGATCAAGATAGTTTGCTGCACTTGTCCGAATTGCCAGAAAAAGACCAATTAGCCACGGTAAGGCACTATATAAAGCTCATAGAAAAACATCGAGCAGATAGTATTTTACAAGCAGCCAATGCAGAAAATAATCCTAAAAGCGTTGATGAAGACGGGCAGAGTAGCAATACCAATTGGTATTTTTCCAGCACGGTTATGATGCAACAAGGGTTAAATGACTTCAAACGAAAATGGGGTAACAGACCGAATGTAGATGACTGGAGAAGAATAGCAGCTACCAACCTTGCAGCCAACAATAAAAATACTCAATCAGGCGAAAATACCTACGCATCATCCGAATCTAATGATGACCAAGGATTGCCAACGGAAGCTTCTTTAATGGCATTCATTCCTAATAAGGAATCAGCCAAAAATATAGCACGTACCCAACAAATGGAAGCATATATAGCCTTAGCAAATGCTTACGTTAATGACTTGGAAGATATGCCTCGTGGAAGCCAAACATTAGACACTTTAGACAAACGATTTCCCAATCATCCACATCAAGCAGAAGAGTTGCACCTTCGTTATTTAATTGCTTTGAAACAAAATCGTTTAGATGATGCTCAAAAATATAGTGCTCGATTAAGGTCGGAATATCCAGAAACTAAATGGGCAAAAAATGTAGCACCGACTCGTGACCCTAAGCTGACTGCAGAAGAAAATGCCGGTGTTGCTAATTTTTATGATGAAACTTATGGGTTAATGATGCAGCGCCAATATGAAGTTGTATTACAAAGAGCTAAAGTAGGACAAACTAAATATTCTGATCCTGTCTATGAAAAGCGCTTTAGAATTATGGAAGCTATTGCATTGACCGGACTTGGCAATTTTGAAAAAGCAGACACCTTATTAACCAATTTTATCAATGCTTCTCCTTCTGATTCTTTAAAGAATTGGGCAGATGCTATACTTCAATTTGTGAAAACCAATAAGCCAGTTATAAATCCAATATTAGATACAACTATCAAAAAGCAAATCGTAACCAATTCCACAACTGTTGCAGCTTCTAAGCCTGCACAGCCAACTGTTCTGCCTTCAACAAACACAATAGCTCCTACTGCAAATTATTTATATAAACCAACTTCCGAACACTATTTTATCTTCTACTTCACTAAAATGGAATCTCGTGTCATGGGCATAAAAGCTGGACTCAATGACTTCAATACGTTTAATTTTAGTGGTCAAAAATTAGCCGTGTCACTCGATGTACTAAAGCCAGATCAAGGTGTGGTTATGGTAAAGTCTTTTGCCAATGCGGCTCAAGCAAAAATCTATCTGAATGCAGTAAGAGCAAATAATGTATTGTTGAAACAATTCAAATCTGAAGAATATACCTTGATGATCATTTCAGCAGATAATTTTGAAAAGCTGAATACAGAAAAAGATATGGCTCCTTATTTGAAATTCTATAAGTCTCATTACTAATTCTTACTGTTGAAAGGTTTCTATTGATTTCTTTTGAGTAAATGCTTGATTTTTGGTAAATTGGGGTGAATATCCACTTATGCAATCACCCCTCACACAAATTAATCCTCGTAATGAAGAGGAGGAGAAAAAGATCATTCTTCGTGAATATCGGGCACTACTACGAGCACTCAAACTGAGTTTTAAAAAAGGTGATAAACGTCTGCTGCGTCGTGCTTTTGAAATTTCTGTAGATGCGCATAAAGACATGCGTAGAAAATCAGGAGAGCCATATATTTTACATCCTTTAGCCGTAGCTCGAATTGTAGTAGAAGAAATTGGTTTGGGCGTTACTTCTGCCATTTGCGCACTACTTCACGACACGGTAGAAGATACCGAAATTACCTTGGGGGATATTGAGCAGGAATTTGGTATTGCCTATATGAAAATCATTGATGGGCTTACTAAGATTTCAAATGTTGTGGACTTAAAAGCAGATACAACCATACAAGCCGAAAACTTCAGAAAAATTTTACTTACGCTGGCAGATGACCCTCGTGTCATTTTGATAAAATTGGCAGATCGATTGCACAACATGCGAACGCTTGATAGCATGAGCAGAGAAAAGCAATTGAAAATATCTTCTGAAACAACCTATATCTATTCTCCATTAGCCCATCGTTTAGGTTTATACGAAATCAAATCGGAATTAGAAGATTTAGCATTGAAGTTCACTCAACCGGAAGTCTATACCGAAATTGCTAAAGGACTAAAAGAAACAAAACGCGATCGTACTCGGTATATCAATGAATTTATCAAGCCGATAAAAGAAGAATTGACTGCAGGTGGTTTTGACTTTGAATTATATGGACGACCAAAGGCCATTCATAGCATTTGGAATAAAATGCGCACTAAGCACGTTTCTTTTGAAGAAGTGTTTGATCTATTCGCCATTCGGGTAATTCTTCGTTCAAAGCCTGAAAAAGAAAAAGAAGATTGTTGGAAAGTCTATTCTATCGTTACTAATTTTTATCGCCCCAGCCCTGAACGCTTGCGCGATTGGATAAGTGTTCCAAAAGGTAATGGATATGAAGCATTGCACACGACCGTCATGGGGCCAGGAGGGCGTTGGGTGGAAGTGCAAATACGAACTTCAAGAATGAATGAAATTGCAGAAAAGGGATTGGCAGCACATTGGAAATACAAAGAAGGTGGAACTTCACAACAGGAAAGCAAATTAGATGCTTGGCTCCAACATCTGCGTGATATGCTCTCCAATCCTGATACTGATACACTCGACTTTTTACAAGATTTCAAGCTGGATCTTTTTACGGAAGAAATGTACATCTATACACCAAAAGGTGAAATGCGTGTATTGCCCAAATCCGCTACAGCTTTAGATTTTGCTTTCGATATTCACTCCGAACTCGGTGCTCGATGTATTGGTGCCAAAGTGAATTACCGCTTGGTTCCTATAAGTCATCAATTGACAAGTGGCGATCAAGTAGAAATTATCACTTCATCAAAGCAAAAACCATCAGAAGATTGGTTGAACTTTGTTACCACTGGAAAAGCTAAATCGAGGATTAAATATTATCTTAAAGAAGAAAAAAGAAAAATAGGTGAAGATGGGAAGGCTATACTTCAACGAAAAATGGAACACTTGGGATTGACCATCTCTCCCTACAATCTGAATGAATTGTGTGTATTCTTTAAAAAACCCTCTCTATTAGATCTATATTATGCTGTTGCGGTTGGTAGTATTGATTTAAAAGATTTAAAGCTTTTAACCATTTTGGGCGACAAACTTTATCAACCCATAAAAGAAGTAAAACCCGAAATAAAAAATGCACCTGATGAATTAAAACTGGTGAAACCCGCTAAGGGCGCGGAATTAATCATTTTTGGCGAAAGCTCAGACAAGATAAAATACAAATTAGCACAATGTTGTCAACCTATTCCCGGAGATGATGTTTTTGGTTTTGTAACTACAGGAGAAGGGTTGAAAATTCATCGTACTGATTGCCCCAATGCCGCACAATTATTGGCCAATTACGGACATCGGGTGGTGAAAACAAAATGGGCTAAGAATAAAGAAATTTCTTTCCTAAGTGGTGTGCGAATTACCGGCTTGGATGATGTAGGTGTGATTCAAAAAATTACACACATCATTTCAGGAGACCTGAAAATGAATATGCGCTCAATAAGTATTGACTCAAAGGACGGAATTTTTGAAGGAACAATTATGGTTTATGTTCATGATCGAGAAGAATTGGATGGACTTTGCCAAGAATTAGGAGCATTAAAGGGGATAACTAAAGTTGAAAGATTAGAAGCACATGAAGAATAAAACGGACATTCAGGCACTCTATTTTCAGTATGTAGAAACAACTCAAAAGGCTGCTGATTTCAGCAATGCAGGGGCTTTGCTCGATTGGGATCAGGAAGTTAATATGCCCTCGGGTAGTGCTACCTTTCGTGCTCGTCAGTCAGCATCTTTAGCAGAATATGCTCATCTTTTAATTACGAATGATTCATACGGAAAAGTTTTGCAACAGTTAGCCGATTCTGCTTTCTTAAACGAAAGCCAACGTGCCAATGTTATGTTGAGTTTGGAAGATTTTCAAAAGCACAAAAGGTTATCAACTTCTTTTATCAATACGCTTACAAATCAATCCAGTGTTAGCTTTCAGGCATGGGTTGTGGCTAAAAAAAATAATCAATTTTCTCTTTTTTATCCGCAGCTTGAAAAAATGATTGCTCTCAAACGACAACAGTGTGATCTTTATGGCTTTCAAACACATCCTTACGATGCCTTGTTGGATGATTATGATAAAGGTATCACCACTATACGGTTGGATGAGATTTTTGGTGAAGTGAAAATTCAATTATCCGAACTGTTAGAAAAGATTCTTCAAAAACCACAGGTAGAAGATGTTTTTTTACATCAAACATTTGATATAACGAGTCAGTTCTCGCTTTCTATTGAAATTTTGAAAAGCATCGGTTTTAATTTTGAACAAGGAAGACAGGATTATTCTGAACATCCTTTCACTACCTCATTTTCACCTCAAGACGTTCGCATCACTACACGTGCAGAACAAGCAAATTTTAAAGGATTAATTTGGAGTTCTATTCACGAAGGTGGACATGCATTGTATGAACAAGGTCTGCCACCTGATGCTTATGGTTTGCCTTTAGGGATGCCTGCTTCATTATCTATTCATGAGTCGCAATCAAGATTGTGGGAAAATTGCGTTGGACGAAGTGCTGCGTTTTTGCATTATTTTTTTCCTTTAGCAAAACAAAAGTTTTCTACTGAATTTGAGCATGTTGAGACATCTATGATTTATAAGGCTATCAATAAAGTTCAACCTTCACTTATTCGAACTGAAGCCGATGAGCTAACCTATCATTTTCATGTGTTGATCCGATATGAAATTGAAAAGGCTTTGATTGCAGGTGAAATACAATGTAAAGATTTACCAACGGTTTGGAAGGAGATGTATAGCAAGTATTTAAAAGTAGATGTGCCTAATGATACGGTAGGCGTTTTGCAAGACGTGCATTGGAGTCATGGCTCTTTTGGATATTTTCCTACCTATTCATTGGGTAGTTTTTATGCAGTTCAATTTTTTGAAGCGGCTAAGAGCGCAAACCCAAATTTAGAACATGAAATACAAAATGGGAATTTTCAATTTTTGTTACAATGGCTTAGGCAGCATGTGCATTGCTATGGACGACAATACAACAGTGAAGTATTAAGTAAGTTGTCAACAGGTAGCGTATTAGATTTCTCTGTTTTTCTACAATATGCACGAGAGAAATATGGTGCTATTTATGGCTTAGATGTAAACTAAGATGCGGCTTGAATTGATAAAATATACCCTACCTCTTTCTAAAGATGAACTCAATTTTATCAAAAGAAAGGCACACGAAGAGCGGTTTCAACTTAAAAAAATTATTTTTATTTTTGTTTGCCTCAGTTTGGGTTGCCCTTTACTTGTTTCTGCTATTCGTTTTTTTGTTGCAAATGAAAGTTTCTTTTCACTTTTGCAATATTTGGTTGGCGTAGTATTTTTATTGATATTTTCCGGTGTTGGCGTGTATTGGGGCTACTTTCATAGTTTACGAAAACTGGAGCAGGATATAAAATATCAAACCAAAACGATAGAACGAACTTTGGTAACCAAAAAGCAATATATGCCCATGAACCATGAATACTTTGTCTATCTTACATCTTCCGTGAAGTTGAGTATAGAAATAAGTGAGGAAGACTTTAGGCAGTTGAAAGAGGGTAGTGAATTGGAAATTTCTTACACAACAGTATCGCAACAATATTTAGGTTATAACGGCATTGTTAGTTCATAAAAGACTACTCTTTTGAACTTGAAAGTGTAGCCAATCAAGCTGAAATTCAAGCTTGTTTTGTACTCACAATTTTTATCTGGATATTCGTCAATTCAATTTTTCAAATCGTTTTGCCAAAAGAAATGAAACTTCTTTATTACTGTGTGCCTGTATTCTTTATGTTTTACGGTTGCACTTCGTCACCTTCTAAACATTCTTCTACTTTGCCGGATTCTTCGATTGTTAGCCATGATTTCCATACACAGTCTAATGCTGACTCTTTACAAATTGAGCATTTAGATCTTGATATTTCTGTGAATTTTACTGAACATACTATTGTCGGTGTGGCTATTTGGAAATTAAAAAATCCAAACCACATAAAGTTCCTTCGATTAGATACAGATGGTTTGACAATTGATAGTGTACAGACAAATGGTAAAACAGAGGTATTTTCTTTAGAAAAACCTGTTGCACATTTGGGAAGTGCCTTGTCTATACCCATAAAGGGTGGTGACAATGAAGTAACTATTTCCTATAAAACAAGCCCGAACGCAAGAGCCTTACAATGGCTTACACCACAACAAACACACGATAAGAAGTTTCCATTTTTATATACACAGTCGGAGAGTATATATGCCCGTTCTTGGGTTCCTGCACCAGATGGTCCAGGCATTCGATTTACCTATGCGGCACGAGTAAAAGTTCCTAACGAATTAATGGCATTGATGAGTGCAGACAACCCGCAACAGAAGAACGATAGCGGCATCTATCATTTTACTATGGACATGCCCATTCCGGCTTATCTAATGGCATTGGCAGTCGGCAATATCGCTTTTAAAGAAATAGACAATCGTACCGGTGTGTATGCAGAACCACAAATGTTAGATAAAGCAGCATGGGAATTAGTTGATATGGGCAAAATGGTTAGTGCTGCCGAATCACTTTATGGTCCGTATAGATGGGGGCGGTATGATGTGTTAATTTTACCACCTGGCTTTCCGATTGGAGGCATGGAAAATCCTAAACTTACTTTTGCAACCCCAACAATTATTGCCGGAGATCGCTCTTTAGTGAACCTTATCGCTCATGAATTAGCACACAATTGGAGTGGCAATTTGGTGACCAATGAAACTTGGAACGACTTCTGGCTCAATGAAGGTTTTACGGTTTATTTTGAACGAAGAATTTCTGAGGCTATGAATGGAAAAAGCTATGCCGATATGCTTTGGGAACTTGGCTATCAGGATTTAGTTACAGAAGTGAAAGCTTTAGGCGACACTAATGCAGACACTCATCTGAAATTGAACTTAGCTGGCCGTGATCCAGATGATGGCTTAAACGATATAGCTTATGAAAAAGGCGCATTGTTTCTTCGATTAATAGAAATCAATGTAGGACGCAAACGCTTCGATACCTTTCTACGTCAGTATTTCGACAGCCACGCTTTCAAAACGATAAACACCGAAGCCTTTCTTCAATATCTAAACGAAAATTTGATTCAAGGCGATTCTGAACTGTCAAAAAAGTTGCAAATTCATACTTGGGTATATGGGCCGGGCATCCCGTCCAATGCGCCTCGTGCTGATAGAGAGCGTTTTGCCATAGTAGATGCAGAAAGGCTAAAATTTGAAAAAGGAAATGATCCTGCTTCATTATTAACTGCTCAATGGACTACTCATGAATGGCTACACTTTTTGCGGAACTTGCCCAAACCGTTGACGGTAGCCCAAATGAGTAATCTTGATCAAGCTTTTCATTTCACTCAATCGCACAATAGTGAAATTGCTGACCTTTGGTTTGTGATGGCAATAGCAGCCAATTATACACCTGCGTTCAAGGAGATGGAACATTTTTTAAGCCAAGTAGGAAGACGTAAGTTTATTGAACCTATTTATACTGAATTGATGAATACGGAGAAAGAACCCTTGGCTAAATCGCTTTATTTAAAATACAGATCAAACTATCATCCCTTAGCTCAAATGACACTTGACAAGATAGTTTACTGATTTTTTTATTGTTCGTTTTGGCTTACAAAAATTGCTTTTTCACTTTGTGGTATCATTTTGCCGATTGGCGAAGTGAATTTTTCATAACCGTTTTCTGTCAATATTTTTTGAACTGATGAAACATGATTTGGTTGAACGGCAAATAAAAGTCCTCCATTGGTTTGTGGGTCAGGTAATAGGTTAAATGCTTCCATAACGTTTACTCCCGGCTCAAATGACACGGAGGCATTGTACGCATTCCAGTTTCTATAGGTGGCATTAGGGATAACTTTTTCAGCAGCATATTTTTTGGCGGCTTCAATTATTGGAATTCGGTTATAAAACAAAGTAGCTGACAAGTGGCTACCGATAGACATTTCATGCAGGTGCCCCAATAACCCAAAACCGGTAACATCTGTCATAGCAGAAACGCCGGAAATTTTTCCCAATTCGCTTCCAATTGTATTCAAAGTTGTGAGTTGCGCCACCCACGGTTCATAGTCTTCATCGCGAAGTTTCTTTTGTTTTTGCGCACTCGAAAGAATACCAACACCTATGGGTTTGGTCAGAAATAAGAAGTCACCTGCTTGGGCGGTATTGTTTCTTTTCAGGTATTCTTTTTTGACAATCCCATTTACAGATAAACCAAAAATGGGTTCTTTATTATCAATACTATGACCGCCGGCTAAGGGGATTTGAGCTGCAAGGCAAGTTTCACGAGCACCTTCCACAATTTGTTTTGCAATTTCTACCGGCAATTGTTCAACCGGAAATCCTAATATTGCAATTGCCAAATTGGGCGTTCCTCCCATAGCATATACATCGCTGATGGCATTGGCAGCTGCAATTTTTCCAAATAAAAATGGATCATCAACAATGGCTGTAAAAAAATCGGCTGTGCTTATTAAGTATTGCTCTCCATCTATGTCAAATACCGCTGCATCGTCATTAGAAGCATTGCCAACAAGCAATTTATCAAAAGTAGGTAAGGGGCTTTTGGTAGCTAAAATCTGTTGTAGAACAGCCGGTGCTATTTTGCAACCACATCCACCGCCATGTGAAAACTGGGTGAGAGCAATTTTATTTTCCAAGTTAGTTTCTGGCATTTTCTAAGAGTTTTTTTACATTAATGGGAGCTAAAACGCTTTCGCATGGCACCTTTTGCAGAATGGAGGCTAATTCTGTCCGTTTGTGAAGTCCTTTTTCGTATTGCTTATCATAATAACGCAACAGAACTTCAAAACAACTATAAATGTCATTTTCTACAAGATAGTTAATTGCGTTTTTAGTTTCTAAACCGCCAAGCCGTTTTTGGATTCTAACGATTGCATTGATGAGCATATCTTTTGGGAATTTCCCATAATGAGTGCAGATATAGTCGAGCCGTTTTTCAAAAGGGATGTTTAGGAATAGCAAGGTTTGGTTTCTCATTTGTTCCCAAAGAAATTTTGGAATATTCAGGTTGCCAATTCGTTGACTTTCGTCTTCTATCCAAATAAGCTGATTGGCATGTTTTTTTGTTTGGCTATACAGTTGTAAGGCCAGCCTATTTTCAAACATTTCTTGGCTGGGTTGCTGCGGATTGCCTAAAGCTCCAAAAGCTGATCCTTTGTGACAGGCAAGAGCTTCTAAGTTTATAATTTTCTCATTGTTTTTCTCCAATTCTGTTAATAATTCAGTTTTGCCGCATCCGGTATAGCCGCCTATAATTTTAAAGTTGTATTGAAGCGTAAACTGTTGTAGCGACCAATTTCTAAAAGCTTTGTAGCCTCCTTCAAGCAAGAAAACCTTAAACCCATAAAGATCCATTAACCATGCTACGGCACCACTTCTCATACCACCACGCCAGCAGTGGATTAGTAGGGTATTGTTGTCGGTAAGAAGGTTTTGACTTTTTAGAATGGTCTCTACATCTTCAATCAAAGTTCGCATTCGAGTCCCAAAATAGTCAACACCTATTTTGATAGCTTCCTTTCTATGAATTTGTTTGTAGGCAGTACCTATTTTTCGTCGTTGTTCATCAGTAAATAAGGGTAAGGAGTGAGCTAGTGGAAAATGAGCATGTGCAAACTCTCCAGGGCTTCGTACATCGAAAACAGGATAAACAAAGCTTAATTTTACAAACTGATCAATGTGAATTCGTTCAATGGACATGCGAAATGTTCTGTACTTGAATTTTTTCCGATTGTTTCAAGTTCTTGAATTGATTGAGATGAATTGTTTCATTACAAAAAGAGTATTCTCTTTCGTCATTTGAGGCTACAATGACTAATCGCCCTTTTGTTTTAGTTTTTATCCAGTCGGCATATTGTTGAACACCTGCTTCATCAAGATTACTACAAGGTTCATCTAATAAAAGTAACGGAGTATTAGCAAAAATAGCTTGTGCCAACTTCACCCGTTGTTTCATACCCGATGAAAAATCTGCAATGGGTTTGTGTGCCGATTGGTGGAGACCGATTATTGAAATAATCTCCTTTGAGGTTAATCCGTCTTGAGGCTTTTTAAAAGAAAAATGAAAATCAAAAAATTCTGTCAGGGTTAATTCTTCAATGATTTCCATGCCGGGAGCGGCATAGGCTAAATGAGGGAAAAGCTGCTCTCTCGGACATGTTTGATTGTCGAAAGCGTATGAAATAGTACCATTGGAAGGGTTGTGTATGCCTGCAATCAAACGAAGGAGCGTACTTTTCCCGCTTCCATTAGAACCAAGAATAGCATAGGATTTAGGACTTTCAAAATTGTATGTGATATTTTGGAAAATCCAGTGTCGTTGAAATTTTTTGCCAATATCGTTAAGAAATATCTTCATTCAACCGTCGGCTATAACCTTTCATAATGCCTCGTCCGGTATCGCGAACAAAACTGATGATTTCATCGCGTTCATCCGATACGGGGATTTCTGTTTCTATGATACTAAGTGCTTTTGATACATTGAAACCTCGAACAAACAAGATACGATAGATGTCGAGTATATGATTGATTTTGTCAAGGCTAAAGCCACGGCGTTTTAACCCAATGGAATTGACACCTACATAAGATAGGGGTTCTCTAGCAGCTTTCACAAAAGGGGGCACATCTTTACGCACTAAAGAGCCTCCTGTAACAAATGCATAAGAGCCTATTCTTACAAATTGTTGAACGGCTGTCAGTCCGGCTAACACCACGTTGTCTCCTACCGTGATATGACCGGCAAGCGTAGTATTGTTTGAAAAAATACAATGGTTTCCAATCACACAATCATGAGCTATATGAGAATAAGCCATAATCAGGCAATTGTTACCAATTGACGTTCTGTTGCGGTCTGAGGTACCTCTATTTATTGTTACACATTCACGAATGGTTGTGTGATCGCCAATGATTGTCAGGGTTTCTTCACCTTTATATTTTAGATCTTGCGGAATGGCTGAAATTACGGAACTGGGAAAGATACGACAGTGTTTACCGATGCGAGCACCTTCCATAATGGTAACGTTTGAGCCGATCCAAGTACCTTCTCCAATTTCTACATTCTTATGAATGGTAGTAAAAGGATCAATCGTTACGTTTTGGGCAATTTTCGCTTGCGGATGGATGTATGTAAGCGGATGAATCATTGTTTGTCTTTACGGATTATTTGTGCCACTAATTCGGCTTCTGTAACGAGTTTGTTGCCTACATAAGCAGTGCCGCGCATTTCGCAAATTCCCCTACGAATAGGGTTGAGTAATTCTAATTTCAAAATTAAGGTATCGCCCGGAATGACTTTTGACTTAAACCGTGCTTTGTCAATTTTGATAAAATAAGTATCGTAATTTTCAGGATCGGTATAGTTATTTAGGGCAAGAATCCCGCCTGCTTGTGCAAGTGCTTCTATTTGAAGAACGCCGGGCATAACCGGATTGCCGGGGAAGTGTCCTTGAAAAAAGTGTTCGTTGAAAGTTACATTTTTAATACCCACCACATGGCTATCACTTAGCTCTATGATTTTATCAACCAATAAAAAAGGGAACTTGTGTGGTAGTGATTTTTCAATCTGTGTAATGTCGTAAATCGCCGGCTGGTTAGGATCATAGTTGGGAATATCAGAAAGGTGTTTGTTCTTTTTGATGTATTGTTTGATTCTACGAGCAAATTCTACATTGGAGGCGTGTCCCGGACGGTTGGCTATGATATGAGCTTTTATGGAATGACCAACAAGGGCTAAATCTCCAACTACGTCTAATAATTTATGGCGTGCCGGTTCATTAGGAAAATGAAGCTGTACATTATTCAAAATGCCTTCATGTTTAACCTCAATTTTTGCCTTGTTAAATACCTTAGCTAACCGCTCTAATTCACTTGGGCTAACTACTTTGTCAACTACTACTATTGCATTACTTACATCGCCACCTTTAATTAAATTATTGTCGAGTAGATATTCAAGCTCATGAAGAAAACAAAAGGTTCTACAAGGTGCTACTTCTTCTCTAAATTCAGAAAGATTTTTGAGTGTAGCATGTTGTGTACCTAAAACTGGAGAGTTAAAGTCAATCAGTGCTGTAATTTGGTAGTTACTGGACGGCACTGCCAGCATATCAACATTTTTAACAGGGTCGTAGTAATGGATATTTTGGTCAATGGCGTAAACAATTCGTTTTGCTTCTTGTTCCAAGACTCCAACGCTGTCAATAGCTTCTATGAACTCCCTTGCGCTTCCATCCATGATGGGTACTTCCGGACCGTCAAGTTCAATTAATACATTGTCCACACCCATTCCGACTAAGGCAGCTAAAGTGTGTTCAATAGTGCTGACACGCGCGCCATTATGTTCAATGGTCGTGCCTCTTGAGGTGTCCACAACCAAATCAGCGTCGGCTTTCACTACCGGTTTATCGGGAAGATCTACCCGTTGAAAACGTATGCCAAATCCAGGATTAGCCGGTTTCATGGTCATCGTTACTTCTTTTCCTGTGTGTAGTCCTACGCCCGAAAGAGCTACAACGCCTTTGAGTGTGTGTTGGTTTTCTGCAGTTTGCTGCACGATAGTGTAGTTTTTTTTAAAAAACCGCTGATTCAATGAAAGCAGCGATGGTATTGAATTATTTTACTGAAATGTTTGTTTTAGGTGCATTCGAAAGTTCTTCAAGTGCTTCTTCGATTTTACTTAGACGTTGAAGCAATTCTGGCAAATTTCTAAAAATTGCCTGACTTTTTAGTGAACTTTTATAATCAAATGCCGGTGATCCGGTTAACGCAGCATTGGGTGAAGATACAGATTTTGATAAACCGCTTTGAGCATTGATACGTGTGCCGTCTGCAATGTGTATATGTCCAACAATTCCTACTTGTCCGCCGATGATGCAGTTTTTTCCAACTTTAGTGCTTCCCGAAATGCCTGTTTGTGCTGCAATTACAGTGTTTTCGCCCACTTCAACATTATGCGCAATTTGAATCAAGTTGTCGAGTTTTACACCTTTTCTAATACAAGTAGAACCCATAGTGGCGCGGTCAATGGTGGTGTTTGCCCCAATCTCTACATCATCTTCAATAATGACATTGCCGATCTGTGGAACCTTTTTGTAAGTGCCATCTTTTTGAGGTGCAAATCCAAATCCGTCGCCACCAATGATAGTGCCGCTATGCACCACTACTCGGCTGCCGATGCTGCAACCATCATATACTTTTACCCCTGCAAATAAAGTGCTGTTGTCATTGATTACTACGTTGTCACCAACATAGCATCCAGGATATATTTTTACGTTTTCTCCGATAATAACGTTATCGCCGATATAGGAAAATGCACCAACATACACATCTTTTCCTATGGAGGCTTTTTTGCTAATGTAGGAAGGCTGTTCAATACCATTCTTCCCGCTTCGAGCCATTAACTCGTTATACTTTTCTAATAAAGAAGCAAAGCCGCTATAAGCATCTTTCACCCGAATCAATGTAGGGTTTACCGATTCTTTTAACTCCAAAGAGTCATTGACAATGATGATGGATGCACTTGAATGGTAGAGGTACTCCTCATACTTGGGATTGGCAATGAAGCTGAGCGAACCATCTTTGGCTTCCTCAATCTTGGCTACATGACTGACCTTTGCTTCGGGGTTGCCTTCAATTTTTCCCTTAATAAGTGTGGCGATTTGTAACGCTGTAAATTGCATGAAGTAGTCTAAATTAATGCTTTTCTAACACAAACGAGTGGGTGGATTAGATAATTGCCTATGTTCATGAATGAACGAAGCAAATGTAGTTTTTATGAACCGGTCTGGCAAGTGTTTGATTGACGAGTGTATTGTCTATTTTGGAAATGTCACATGAATTGCCGTTTTTTAAGGCTATAGTGATTTTTTCATCTTGCATATTGTAGGAGTGGTTTGAGGTGGAGCCGGTGCATACAAAATAGTTTAACTCATAGTCTGTAAAACCCCAATTTTTTTTCAATTTTTTCCTTTTTTCTTCTTCTAAGTTTTCCACAGATTCGGAAGTAAGTATGGTTTTATACAAATTTCGTTCCATAATCATTCGGCATAGACGAGAAAGTATGGCATCATCTTGGGTAGCCCAAACTTTGATGCTTGCCCAAATATCGCTATCATCCAGTGTACAGAAAAGATCCAGATTGGAAGGGTTTTCAATAAAGTCATTTAAAGTAAGTTGCTGATAAAGAAAATAATGTAGGGCAGGGGTGGCAAAAAGGGATTCTCCGGCGCGTGCTAATTCTTTTGCTCGTTTTAAAATATTTACCAATAATTGTTCAGCACCTAAAACTGTTTTGTGTAAATACACTTGCCAATACATTAACCTCCGTGCAATGATGAATTTTTCAACAGATTGAACTGCTTTTTCTTCAACCATCAATTCGTTGTTTTTAACGGTTAGCATTTGCAATATTCTGTCGTAGCCTATTACGCCTTCTGATACGCCTGTGTAAAAACTGTCTCGATTTAAGTAATCCATTCGATCTACATCAAGTTGGCTGGACACTAATTGATGCAAATATTGTCGAGGGTAGGCATGATCAAACACTTGCAATGCAGTATCTAAAAGTCCATTCAATTGTTCATTCAATCTTTGGATTATTAGTGAGGACAAAGTTTCATGATTTACGCCTTCCACAAGAGAATGCTCTAAAGCATGAGAAAAGGGTCCATGTCCGATATCGTGCATTAAAATAGCCAATCGAGCAGCTATACATTCTTCTTTTGAATGAGCGATGTCTTTTAACTTGAGCTCATCTAATGCTTTTCCCATCAAATGACAAGCACCTAAGGAATGATGAAACCTAGTGTGTGTAGCACCCGGATATACCAAATGAGCCATGCCCATCTGTTTTATATGCCTAAGCCGTTGAAACCATGGATGTTCAATGACGGTCATTAACTCCGACTCAGGGAAACGTATAAAACCATATACGGGATCGTTGATGATTTTGCCTGAAATGCTCATTGAATTGTTAAGGCAATATTAGCTAATAATATACTTCTACTTGTTTACATATCCATACCTACTTCTTGTTGCTGTGCTTTGGCATTTTTCTTTTTTAGAAGAAAGTAAATAGAAATGCAAATCCAACCTAACCAAAATAAATATACACCAAGGTGAAAACGCTCGCCCAATAAGCGATGCGAAAGGTTTTGCCTAAAATCTTGATAGCTGAAATACAAACCCAAACAAGCACCTAAGATCAAAATTATATGAATCAATTTAGCAGAAAATGGAGTGAGAATTTTGTCAATTGCTGATTGAAGTAAATATAGAATCAATAACATCCCAAACACTACCATGGCTGCTTGCCACCAAACTTTCAAAAATTGATATTGGTCATAAAACAAAGAAATCCCAACTTGTCCAATCCAAGTAATATTAGACAGCAAATATCCGGCAATCACTGAAAGGATAGCCAAAAAGAAAGTAAGAGAGGCAAACCGTTTCAAATTCTAAAGTTTAATTGTTCCATTCTTCATTAGGTATAGCAGGCACTTGTTCAATTTCCATAACTTGATTGGTAGAATCGCGTCTATGAGTAGAGCCATAAGGCAAACTTTCTGATCGTTCTAAACTGGTAGGGTCATAAAAATCACAATCTTGAAAACCATCGGGTGGCGTGAATTTGGCATTGGTTTCTATTCCTAAAGTTTTATCTGCATGGACTTTATTGATGAAGTATGCAAAGATGGGCAAAGCAGCAGCTGATCCTTGACCTAATGCCTGACTTCTAAATCGCATCAATCTATCATCGCAACCTACCCAAGATCCGCCCAGCAATTGTGGAGTGTACCCAATAAACCAAGCATCAGCTTGCTTATTCGTTGTTCCTGTTTTTCCGGCAAGGTCGCCTTGAACACCCATTCCGCGCATTCTGATACCCGTTCCATGATCAATGACTCCTTGCATCATTTTTACCATTTTATAAGCCGTATTTGCATTGATGATTTCTTTTTGTTGTGGTACAAAACTTTTGATGAGATTTCCATTTTTATCTTCAATTTTGGTGATGAAAATAGGTTTGGTGTTCATGCCCAAAGTCGGAAACATGGTGTAAGACCAAAGCATTTCATACAAGGATATGTCTGATACGCCAAGCGCAGCAGCCGGCACGGCATCTATTTTTGCGTCTATTCCACAACGGTGTACAAAATCAACAAACGCATTGATGCCTACTTGATTTAAAAGATACAATGCTGCATTATTTATCGATTTTGCTAAGGCCTTTTTCATGGGTAAAGAGCCATATTCAGAACCACCGGCATCGTATGGGTTAGGATGAAAACCCGGAAATGATTGTGGCGCTGTAGAAACACTACCACAAGGATCAAATCCATTGTCTATAGCCAAAGTGTAAAGCAATGGTTTGATGGTTGATCCCACTTGTCGTCTGGTTTCTTCATTGACGTGGTCATACTGGAAAAATGTATGGTCTATGCCGCCAACCCAAGCTTTCACATCTCCGGTAAATGGATCCATAACCATAAAGCCCGCTTGTAGAAACATTTTCATGTACTTCATAGAGTCTATGGGACTCATAATGGTGTCGTGCTCATGCTTGGGTGTATTCCATGTAAAGACTTTCATCTTCACTGGTTTAGCCAACTCTCGCATGATCTCGGCATCGTTCCTATTGTCTTCTTTCAAAGACTTGTAGCGATCGGTTTGCTTTAATGAATTATGTAGATCTGATTTATAAGGTTCATTTTGCCAAATACTTCCATCATTGTATCCCGATTGAGCGAAGAACTGTTTTTGAAGATTTTTCATGTGTTGTTCTACTGCTTGTTCAGCATATCGTTGCATTCTAGTATCAATAGTAGTGTATATTTTCAGCCCGTCTTTATAAATATCATACCCTTCATCGCTATCTGGTTTTTTAATTTGCTTCAATAGCCTTTTTAGGTCTTGTTCCACTTCTTGTCTAAAATATGGAGCCATACCTTCGTGATAGTCAATTTTGTGATAGTTCAGTTTTATTGGTTTTTCTTTTAGCTTGTTTGATTCATCTGTAGCCAGAAATCCATATTTCACCATTTGCCCTAACACTACATTTCTTCTTTTTAGCCCATTTTCAGGGTTTCTTCTTGGATTATAAAGTGTGTTTCCTTTCAGCATACCTATTAAAACTGCCGCTTCATCAACGGTTAGTTTATCGGGTGTTTTGTTGTAAAAAGTGAGTGAGGCATTTTTGATTCCATACACATTATCGCCAAATGGAACCGTGTTTAGATATAGCGTAATGATTTCATTTTTAGTAAGATTTCGTTCAAGCTTTACCGCTAATACCCATTCTTTCAACTTGATGAAAGGCATCGTGAAGATGTTGGGGTTTCTTCGAGGAAAAAGGTTTTTAGCTAATTGTTGGGTAATTGTGCTACCTCCGCCTTCTTTACCTAGGAAAATAATAGCTCGAAGTACCGCAATCCCGTCTATTCCTGAGTGGTCATAAAAGCGAGCATCTTCAGTAGCCAATAGCGCATTGAAAACATTGGGAGAAATTTCTTCGTACTTGCTGTTGGAACGATCTTGAATAAAGTATCGTCCTAAAATAGTGCCATCAGCAGCAAGCACTTCTGAAGACAAGGCACTGCTAGGGTTTTCCAGCTCGCGCATAGAAGGCATGTAACCTAACAAGCCGAAGTTCATTAGGACAATGATTAGATTAAAACCTATGAGTGAAAAAAGGAAAATGCGCCACAAAATGCGCACAGACTTATTTCCGGTTGTTTTTTTACCAGATTGCTTAGTGGCGTCTTTCGGTAATGTCATATTTGGCAAAGCTAAAAAAAAGAAATAGCGGTCAATGAATTATTCGCTTTCAATTGTTTGCGAATAAAAATAAAATAAGCTTCTCAAAGGACGTAAAAATGATCGAATGCGAAAAAAGAGCTTTGTTTTATTTTTTGTTTTGATTTTAAAATGGCTTAAAAAGGCTTTTGTTTTTCCTAAATCTTCTTGACTAAGGCTTTGATGGCTATATTTTTGTTTCAAGTAAAGGCGCATAAATCCTGCAAAATTTGTTTCAAACTTTGGATCAACTATTTGTTCGGCAAATTGCATAACTGTTTTTTGCTCTCGCGAAATACCCATTTGGTGTAGCCAAAAAGTGGTGGCTTTATAAATCCAATAGGGCTTTTCGGCTGGTTTTGAGGTCTGACAACGTAACAAAAAATAATGATAAATAAGGGTTGGCAAAAGAAATATGAAAAATAGAATAGTTATTAATGCAAGTGTAAGATTAACAACTACTTGTTGATAATCTAAGCCTTTATTAATGGTTGTTTTATGAGAAATTGATTCCTTTTTATCCCATTCCTTCTTTTGTAAATATACTTCATCAATGGGGGTTGGTTTAGGAAATCTGGCAACTATCTCTTCGGCTGAAAGTATGGATGGCTCAAGTGTTTTCAACGCATCGGCATACGAAACGGCAGTAGCTTGCTCTCCATTTTTTATGTCGGACAATAATACAGATACACTGTCACGCTTGATGGCCGCAATGTGTAGATCTGTTTGAATAGCAATCGGCTTTTTGAAATTATATTCTTTATCATGAAAAACCATGTGATGCACTTGAAGGGTCATTAGTTTTTTCAAAGTATCCACTTTTTCTACTAATCCTTCTGCTGCTAACCAAGCACGAGGAGGCTGCATGGGTGGTGTGCCATCTGGTTTGGGACTTTCTCGCGCATCACTATTCCCAACAGTCGTGTCAAAATCTAACCATCCGAAGCCAGGAAAATATACTTGAACCCAAGCATGAGCCTGATCTGCATAATACCAATACCAACCTTTGTTTTTGTCGCTTCTATCAACCGTTAGAAACCCAACTGCAATACGGGATGGAATGCCTAATGAACGAAGCATAAATAAAGTGGCTCCTGCATAATAAGCACAATATCCTTGTCTGTTTTCAAAAAGAAAATACATGAGCTTAGATGCGCTGGGAATGTCCGGTACGCCCGGATTGTCGGTGTATTTGAATAAAGGTTCGCCAGTTTCATCTTTCGATAAAAACCAATCACGCAATTTGAGAACCTTATCTACCGGTGTGTTTGATCCTGCTGTTATTTTAGCAGCTAAAGCTGCAATTTTTTGAAACTTTGCATCTGCCGGCATAAAGGTATAGTATCGTAAAAAAGTTTGGTTTAGTCCGGTGTAGTCAGTAACTTTTCGCAATACATCAAATCGTTGCTCCTGAAATTTTTTGAGTTCTAAGTTGTTTTGAGGATTGTAAATAAAGTAGGCACTATTTAGTTCAGATACATAACTTTTAGCCCTAAAAGCGGATATAAATTCATCCCTAAAGTCTTTTTCTATTGTAATGGGTTGAACAAAATATCCAGTGTTGGGGGCTAAATATGTATGAGATGATAGTTCTTTACTATAGACTTGAATTTCTACTGTTTTTCTAAGTTTGTCGCCAAGGCTATTTTTGATGACGGACGAATCAGTGCGCACAGAAAACAAAGGAATAGAAGCTGGATCCGGTTCAAAAAGATCATTAAAAGGGATGGTGCTGTCGCGTTCAAAAGTTTCAGTCAGCGTGTCAAACTTTGTGTAGTAAAATGCAGTTAAATACAGTGGATTGGGGATGTCGGAATTCGGAAAAAAATTATCAATGTGTGCGGCAAAAAGCAGTTGATTACTTCTTCCTAATGAGCTTTGCAAGCGAGCATAATCTTTCAAGTTAAAACTGCCATCTTTATTTTGTTTCAACATGGAATTGTTTCCTGCTTTTCCACCCCCACCAAAATTGGCAACTGTTTCTTTTATCTCGGAACGCATAGTGGCATAAACACCGACCAACAACGTCAAACACAAAATGGAAAAGGCAATTATTCGCCTACTGAGAAACCACCAAAATTGTTTGGTATTGCCTTTATGTTGATAAATTTGTTCTGCGGCAAATATGATATAGACAGCGTAGCAAAGTGCCGGAGCGAAGGCCAGCATTAAATGCAGAACGGAATCTGTCTTTGATCGTCCAACCAAACTAATGCCGCCAATCAACACGACAGTTCCTATGCCAATAGCCCAATACCGAACACGCATAAATCCCCAGCCAACTATCCAACCGACAACCAGCAAGACAGAAAAAACCAAAAATTGAATGGAAATAAAAAAAGCATCAAATTCTCCTGTGGCAAAATGATCTAATGCTTTGTAAATGGAATAGAGGAAAAAGGATAAGCATAAAAAGGTTGTAAGAAATCGAAATCGGAAAGCATGAAATATAGTACTGATGCTCATCCCGAGAAATAAAAACAAAGCTAATTGTAAGGGTAAATTATTAATGGCAGGCAATGATGCCAATAATCCTTTGTGCGGATTACCTATGATGCCGAAATATTGATTGCCATTTAAAAGTAGAAAATAGGCAATGGCTGATGTCGGTAAAATCAAAAAAATGAGTTTCGCCAGTAGTTCATGAACGGGCGTTGCTCTTTGAATATTCATAGCAGACAGTACGGAATAAATGTAGGAAGTTTAGCGTAGTTGCCTTGTTAAAATAGGACAAAGGATAGATGTTGTGATTATATTTCCTGTCAATAGATATAAATAAATGAGCCGCTCTTTGTCAGAACGGCTCGTATATTTATGGAAAGCTTTAGAGAATTATTTCTTTTTAGCTTCTTCTGTTTCTGCTTGGCGAAGTGCACGAGTTGTTACAACCGAAGCAATAGGAATACGAGGAGAGTTCATGATTTCCATGTTTTCTTCCTTCACATCCTGCACACGAATGTTTCCACCAATTTGAAGTGTGTCAATGCTTACTTCAATGGCTTCTTTCAAAAATTTAGGATAAGTACGAACTTTTAGTGCTTTAAGCTTTGGTTCAAAACGTCCACCTGCTTTCACACCTTCTGCTGTGCCTGTAAATTTAAGCGGTAGATTTGCAATAATTTTACGATCCTCGTTTAGTTCCAACAAGTCAACGTGGTTTAGCTCGTCGGTTACTACATCAAATTGCAAATCTTTCAAAATGCAACGGTGAGTTTTTCCTTCAATAGTTACTTCTGCAAGTTGGAAATCCGGTGTGTAAACTAAAGAGCGGAAAGCCATTTGTGGTGCAGAAAAATGAATGTTTTGCTCACCATAAATTACGCCGGGAACATTTCCTTCAGAACGAACTTGGCGCGTTGCTTTTTTGCCCAGATCGCTTCTGTGTTTACCTTCAATTTTAACGCTTTTCATTACGTTTATTATTTTTCTTGTTTTCAGCGCCGGTCGCAATATCCGTCCAACATCCGGTTCGTTGAAAACTGTTTTTTTTTAAAAGGTGAATCCCATTTTGGGAGACGGATTTTATGTATAAACAGTCGTTACTTCAAATTTATCGTAGCTATTTTCGCTTGTTATGCAAAAACAGGGAACTTATTGACTTGTTTTCAAAAGTATTTCTAATGGCAACGGCAAAAAGCTCTGCAGTTGGCAATACTTTTATTTTTGGACTTTGATTTTTCAAGGGAATGGTATCGCATACTACCAATTCTTCTAATAATGAATTTTCAATATTTTCGTATGCTTTTCCGCTTAAAACGGGATGTGTACAAAATGCACGCACTGATAAAGCACCCTTGTCGGTCAACACCTGAGCGGCTTTGCTTAGGGTTCCTGCCGTATCACATATATCGTCAATAAGAACTACGTTTTTTCCCTTAACTTCACCTATTACGGTCATTTCAGCCACCTCATTTGCACGCTTTCGTTGCTTGTCGCAAATTACCATATCTAATTCAAAATATTTGGCAACTTCGCGAACTCTATTGGTACTACCTACGTCCGGGGATGCAAAGATAAGGTTTTCTATTTTTAAACTTTCAATATAGGGTATAAAAATTGCCAAACTTTCTAAGTGATCCAATGGAATATCAAAGAACCCTTGAATTTGTGGAGCGTGAAGATCCATGGTGATGACCCGATCAGCACCGGCAGTTGTCAACAAATTGGCTACCAACTTAGAGGCAATTGAAACACGCGGCTTGTCCTTTCTATCTTGTCTGGCAAAACCATAATATGGGATAACGGCTGTGATATAGCCTGCAGAAGCTCGACGAGCAGCATCAATCATCATCAGCAATTCCATCAAATTGTCGGATGGAGCAAAAGTTGATTGAACTAAGAAAACATAATCGCCGCGAACACTTTCTTGGAAAACAGGCTGAAACTCACCATCGCTAAATTTGGGAATATCAAGCTTGCCCAGCGTTTTGCCGAATGATTTTGCAATTTTTTCTGCCAGATACTGCGAGTTGGTACCTGAAAAAATTTTGACGGTTGGCTGCATTGTGGTTTGGAAATGGACTGCAAAGTTATTCAAAGCATCATGTTGGCAAAACAGATTTTTTGAACTGTTGTTGAATTCGGCGTTTATTGTTGCCTTTTGAACTATTTTCATAAAGCTTTAATTTCTGCCCGGCTACTTTTATTAGCTATTTTATATTGTACTTTGAAGTTTTCTGCCTTACTTATTGCCTTATTTATGGCTCTTCCAGCATTGGCTGGTATGAAATTACATCCGATTAAAAATTCATCTTCAGATCTATTGAAGGTGTCCATTTATGAACGGATCATTTTTGATGAAAAAGGGAATTGGCGAACGGATCAAAATTTGATTGGCAATTTTAGGATCAATCCATGGTTAAGAGCAGAAGCGGGTTTTCGATTTGGTGAGCGCCCAAATGCTTTTGCTTCTTATGTACATTACAAATTGGAATTGCAAACCAAGTGGTTTTACAATATGGTTCGAGTTTTAGCTCGTGTTTCAGACAATATGATTTTTTCGCCACAGCCTGACTATAAAAAGTCAAATTGGTTAAGTGTAGCAGAAGGGCGATACTTTTTGACAAAAGAAATTAGGGTTACTGCCGGTGCTGGTATAGTGTTCAGTGCAAAAGAGTTTCATAAAACGGATGCGACTCCCACTACTTTCGGAAATACAGAAACCAATCCAATCTATAAAGTGGGCTTGGGTTTTGAAAAAAATGGTTGGGACGTTGAAGGTAATTATGGGTCGTATGATGTGTTTAATCCCTATCCTATTCAAAAGCCTTTTGTGCAAGTTAATGCAACTCGTCGAGTTAGCTCTCTGTGTAAGTTACAGAGTTATTTCAGATATCAATTCAATCAAAACATAGCTACTCCTGAAAGTTATTTTTTTGCTTTCGGAGCTGTATTTAATTGGCACTAATTTTAGGCAACTATATTTCGCTTATTGTTTATGAAATCCTTTAGGGTAAATTTATTTAAGCTTTTATTTATTTTTCTGTACCAAAAAATTTTTCAATCCAATTAGCCCATGTTTCATCACCAGTTTATGGTTGTAGCGAAAGATAGGAGCTAATAAAAAATACAATCGGTGCATCCATTTCAGTTGTGTAGAAACCTGCCAAATACATGTAGCTTTAGTAATGGAACCTTCTTGCTGGAAAGCCCAAGAGCCAACACCGGATAGATGTCCACTTACGGTTCCGGATAGAAATTGATATTCCGTTCGGTGAGTAAGAGTAAGGTCAAAACTTAGGGTATAAATCATAGGGCTACGCAACACATATCTTCTAAGATTTCCAATATCATGATGATTGCCTTTTGCTAATTCTTCAACGCATAGTACATCTGTCCACCATTTTGGCCAGTCTAAAGAAAGAAATATAGCATTCCAAACATCTTCTAAAGGAGCTTCTATTTCCCAAGTAGTGGTAAAACGATACCGAGCCATAGTTTGATTTAAGCCAATGGTATGAATATACTAACAACAGTTCCCTTACCGGGTTTGGAGTCGAATTCTATCTCGCCGTTTAAATAATTTATTCGAGAAATGATTCCACGAATGCCAATTCCTTCAAAATTTTCCTTGTTGCTAAGGTCAAACCCCTTTCCATTATCTTCTATTGTTATCGTCAGACTTTGGTTTTCTTGGATCAGTGAAATGTCTAACCGGCTTGCCTTTGCATGTTTCACTACATTATTGACACATTCTTGAATAATTCGGTAAAGCAATATTTCCGTGTCTTTTTCAAGCTGTGCGGAAAAGCCATCAGAATACACATTTATTTCTAAATTACGGGTGTCAATTTTCCCTAAAAATTCGCGTACTGCCGATGCTATTCCAACTTTTAATAAGGCATTAGGCATCATATTGTGCGACACATTTCTGACCTCACGGCATGAATCATCTACTAAAGAAAAAATGTTTTCTAATTTTTTGTTGCTTTCTGCATCCGGAAAATAGAGTTCGGATTGCAATGAGGAAAGATTGAGTTTAATAGCACTCATCATTTGTCCAACACCATCGTGTAAGTCTTGTGCAATTCTTTGCCTTTCGTTTTCTTCTGCTTTGATTACAGATTTTGTAGCAAGTTTTTGTTCTTGGGCAATGGCTTGTTGAAATTTTGCCGATTGCATGGTTTGGTGTCTGCGATATGAAGCATATATTGCTATGCCGGCAAAGAAGGAAATAAGCAGAATAGCACCAATGATATAGTTTCTTTTGCTGATGGACGATTGTTGTATAATTAATTGTTGTTCCTTTTTTTCAGTTTCATATTGGGCGTTCAATTCGTTAATTTGTTTTGACTTTTCAATGGAGAAAATGGAATCACGTATTAATTGAGAAAGTTGAAGAAATTGCCAAGCTTGTTCGAATTGATTTTGAGCTTTTGCCGCTTCAGCCATTTGTTTAAAATTAGCAGATAACAATTCAGGATAGTTCATTTTTTCAGCAAGAGAATTGCTTGTCTGAAAAGCATTCAAGGCATCCTGTGGTTTCTTCATAGACATATATAAAGCACCGAGATCGCTATAAGCTAATGATAGAGCAAATGTGTCTTTTATTTGTTTGCGAATTGAAAGACATTGCTGCAAATAGGACATCGCCTCGTTTAACTGTCCTTTTTCCGTAAATAGTTCGGCAATATTGTTGAGTGCATACCCCATTGCCACAGAATCATTTAGAATTTCAGAAATCTCTAAAGAGTTGTGAAAACGTCGAAAAGCCTCTTCATAATCCTTTTCAAATTCAAACACAACACCGCTTTCGTTCCATATGGTGGATATCCAAACAGAGTCTTTTTCTTGTTGGAAAATATCCATTGCACGGTTGTAAAATAGTTTTGCGCGCTCTAATTCTCTTTGTTTTCTGTAAAGTTTGGCTAAGGTGTTGAATGTAATTGCCAATTCATGCTTTTGATTGTATTGCTCAAAAAGCTGAACAGCAAAGTAGTATTGTTGGGCAGCTATTTCGTAACGTCCTTTAAAATAAGCTGCTTCGCCTAAAGTACGATGTAACTTAGCTAAAGTGATAGTGTCCTGTAATTGTTGAGCAAGTTGAAGTCCTTGATTGGCTAATATTTCAGATTTGTTTGCGGCAGAACTTGCATAAAGTTGAGAAAGTTCATCAAGTAATTTTAGTCTGATAGAAGGTCTTAATTCGGTAGTTAGAGCCGCACTTAAAGAATCTGTTTTGTTATTTGCTTTTGATTCAAAAAATGAAATAAGAAACAAGAGTATAAGTAAAATAAGAGTTGGGGTATAGCGCATATTACAAAACCAATATAAAGAAAATATCGGCTTGCTAAAAATAATAAAGAGGTGGAGTAGTTCCACCTCTTACATGGTTTTTTAATTTTAAAAAGTCTATTTAGCCTGATTATCTAAGCTTGTTTCGTCTTTGTTTGAATAGTCTGTACAGCAACTTTTATTAAAGCAGTTTCCACTTGCACAACCAAATGCAAATATTCCCATTGCTGCAAAATATCCTCCAAATAAAACGCCTAACCATTGTTGTCGCCAAATGGAATCTATTAGAATAACACTTCCAACTACTAAATAGATAACACGTCTAAAATTCCATCCTGTCAATAATCTCTGTTTCATGGTATGAGCTAAGTTGTTTATTTATCTAAGTAGGCAGAATACATCCAAACTAATTTTTCCTGCTCACGTATGTAGTCACTCATTAAAGCATTGGTACCTTCATCACCTGCATCAGCAGACATTTCAAGTAAGACGCGTTGTTTTATCAAAAGAGATTGAAAAGATTTCAAAACAATTTTTATCCCGTCTTCTGGGTCTGAAATGTTTTTTGCGCTTTGCAAAGTTGAGTTATTAAGATAGTCCTCAAAGGTGTGAAGCGGTGTTTTACCAAGAGTCAAGATTCTTTCAGCTACTTCATCTACTTTTATCAACAAGTTGGTGTACAACTCTTCGAATTTCAAGTGCATTTCAAAAAATTTATTACCCTTGATGTTCCAATGTAGCCCACGTGTATTTTGGTAAAATACCATGTACTCGGCCAGCAATTCATTGAGTTTTTCTGCAAGGATTGATGCTTTTTTCTTTTCGAGACCTATTAAATTCATAAAAGTGTTTTTAGGTGAAGTGTTATGAAATCTTTGCTTTCAACGAAGTCCATCCACCACCATTATAGACTTCTGAAAAACCGTTGGCTTTTAACATGCTTTTTGCTGAGGCGCTTCTCATTCCAGAAGCACAGCAAGTTACAACTGGTTTGTCTTTTTTGATTTTTGACAGTTGACTGTTTAGGTTTTGCAAAGGAATGTTTACAGAGCCTTTTATGTGTCCGCTGTTAAATTCACCCGGTGTGCGCACATCAATAATTTGTGCACCGTTTGCAATTAGTGTTTTGTAGTCGGTTGATGGACCGATACCGAGCATTTTTTTGATAGTAGAAAACATGGATTTACTATTTGTTGATCATTGCATTTACATCTAACCAGCTTCCACCGTTAACACAGTTTATGCCTTGATTTTTCAAAAATTCAGCAGCCCGACCACTGCGGGTTCCTCCTGCACAACAAAGCACAATCGGTTCTTTGATTGCTTTTATTTCTTCTATACGAGCTTCCACTTCATTTAATGGAATATTGATACTGCCGGCTACATGTCCGCCCATAAATTCATCGGGACGACGTACATCAATTACTATTTTGTTCATTGTTTTTAGATTTTTTTATTTGTGGTTCAGTTTTTTTGAAAGTATTTACAAGTAAGGTGCCCATAAGCATTCCATAAGCTGTACTATTTAATGGTTTAGAAGTAATAGCACAGGTGCCGCTTGCACAACCTATAAAATAGTAATAGGCATATCCGGCTAAACCTCCAAGTAATGCACCTAAAATGGTAAGCCGATATTTTGTCAGGAGTTGCATTAGTTCAGAGTGTTTGCGGCTGTAGGAATGTTTGAAAATATTTCAACGTCGTTATAAATAATTTGCCAAGTTACGGGCATTATTTTTTTGAGCATACTGCTAACCCCACAGATTTTTTCTTGTGATGTCATTACAGCATCATAGGCAGCCTGTTTGTCTTCTTCACTTCCTTTCATTTCATAAATAAGGTGGGCAGCAACATATTCTATCGGTTGTTGTTTGCTTATTTCGCCACTCACTTTAAGGTTTAATTCTTGTAATTCTTTTCCTTGTTTACGCAACAAAGCAATTACATCCATTCCTGTACAACCCGATAAGGCAGTTAGTACAAAGGGTTTAGGAATAGGCCCATTATCTTCGCCTCCCACACGTTCCGGTGCATCCATGATGATAGTATGTCCGTTTACTAAAGCGTTGAATTGCATTTTGCCCATCCATTGAGCGTCTATTTCATGTTTCATTTGAAAATTGTTTTACGATTTGGTGTGATTCAATTTTAGTTCCTATTCAATTCATTTTGATTATAGGTAACTGTATAGCAATTAGGAGCGGTGTTTGGTAGAAATTCCAAAAGGAAAATACAATGGACAAAACCGAACAAATGCAGTGATTAATGCTATAATGCCCACTACTCCAAGAATAATATTGGATGTACCGGAAAGCTTTCCGGTGGCAATTACAATCCCAATTAAGATAGCTAAAATCAGTCGGATGTTGCGGTCGGTTGTTCCGATATTTTTTTTCATCGCTTCCTTTTTTGTTTGCACAAAGGTGAAACGTTTATGGCAGCTATCCGGTGACTTTCGTCACAGTTTGATGTGATGGATTTAAAAGTCTTTTAAAAGCTTGATTTGGTTGCGATAGAGAAGTAGTTTTTTATCGTTTTCTAAACGTTTTAATAAACGAGAAATTACTTCGCGTGATGATGCCATATCAGTAGCAATTTCTTCGTGGGATAAGTTAATTAAGGAAGAGTTCGTAGCACGTGATTTTTCACGAAGGTAATGCACCAAACGTTCGTCCAATTTTTGGAAAGCCAACTGGTCAATAGCATTGAGCAATTCATTGAAACGACCCCGAATGGTGCGCATCACAAAGCTTTTCCAAGAAGGATATTTACTGAGCCATACGTCCATAGCCGATATGGGGATGGATAAATATTCAATATCAGTTTCTGCCGTAGCGCGAATTTCACTTCGTTCTCCTTGCATACAACAAGTAAAACTCATAGCACAGCTTTCTTTAGCATGGATATAATACAGTAAAATTTCTCGACCTGAAGGGTCAATGCGAACTACATTCATGGTGCCGGAAATCAAAACCGGAATATCTGAAACAGTTTGGTCAATTTCTACAACGATATCTCCGGATTTAGCCTCATGTACAGTAGTTAACAATTCCATTTCAGCAAGTAAAGCAGGCTCAAAAATTTCTTTAAATTCAAGTGGTAGTTTCATAAGGAAGTAAAAATGGATTATGATGGCAAATTTCTTTTTTAATAAAAACCACCATGAAGCACAAATTTATGAAGCCATTTGAATGTGTATAGACTGAAATGTTTTTGGGATGTTTATCAATTTCGCATTTTCTTTGTCGTTTCTATGATGTCAATATCTGCCTGCATAATTACTTTCAATGAGGAGCGCAACATAGCAAGGTGTATTAAAGCCCTAAATGGTGTGGTTGATGAAGTGATAGTAGTAGATAGTTTTTCTTCGGATAATACAGTTAAAATAGCTAAAAACCTTGGAGCACGTGTGCTTCAACGCGTATTTGACGGCTATGGGACACAAAAATTTTTTGCACAACAACAAGCTCTTTATCCTTGGATTTTATCGGTAGATGCTGATGAAGTAGTTTCACCATTGCTTGCCGAAAGTATCAATGCCATTAAGGTTAAGCCCGATTGTGATGGATATGAGTTGGCTATCTTGCCTAATTATTGTGGTCATTGGATTCGTCATTGCGGTTGGTATCCACAACCCAAATTGCGACTTTGGAACAGGGAAAAAGCCTCTATGAGCGATAGTAAAGTGCACGAAGGAATTGTATTTCATGAAGGGGTTTCCATAAAAATCAAGCGATTAAAGGGCGATTTACTACATTACAGTTATCATTCTATATCTGATCATATTAGAAAAATTGAATCCTATTCTGAAATTGCAGCAAAGGCAGATGCTGCTCGAGGTAAAAAGATAAGCCTGCTCAAGCTTACACTTGCTCCTCATTGGCAATTTTTTAATGATTTCATTTTAAAGCGTGGGTTTTTAGATGGCTATTGGGGATACATAGTTTGCAAAAATTCTGCTTTTGCCTCTTTTGTGAAATATGCCAAGACCAGGCAATATTCAAAGCGTTGAAATAGATTGTGAACGGTAGTTTTTATAAAAAATAAAGGCAGAAGTTTCCATCTTTTTATAGGATGGTAACTCCTGCACCATATTTGCTTAAAGGTCTATTTCCAACCACCACCTAATGCACGATAAATATTTACCATCGCATTCATTTGTTGTTTTTTAGTTTCTACCAATTCAAATTTAGATTCGAGTGCATCTCTTTGTGTCATCAACACTTCCATATAATCAGCTCGAGCTGATTTAAACAAGTCATTGGCATATCCTACAGACTGTGTTAGTGCTTGCACTTGCTGATCTCTAAGCTTATAACTCTTCGACAGATTTTGCATTTTAGAGAGTTGATTGGCTACTTCTACATAAGCATTGAGCAATGTTTTTTCGTAATTGTAAGCGGCTTGAATTTGTTTAGCATTGGCATTGAGGTAATAGGCTTTGATGGCATTCCTATTTACTAAGGGGGTAACTAAGTCTCCAATAAGCGAATAGGCAATAGAGGCTGGTGCTGAGAAAAAATAAGAAGGATTGAAAGCTTGAAGCCCTGCTCCAGCATTGATTCCCAGTGAAGGATAAAATTGAGCCTTAGCTACTTTAATGTCGAGTTTAGCGGCTGCCAGTTCTTGCTCAGCTTGCCGAATATCTGTTCTGTTTTCTAAAAGTTGAGCGGGTATGCCGGCTTTTGGGAAGGTGGGAATTTCATTACTTAAACCGTTATTGCTTCGGGCAATGTGTTGTGGAAACCGACCTAAAAGGAAGTTGATTTTATTTTCTGTTTCTACAATTTGTTGCTGAACGTTGTATTGAAGACTTTTTGTTTTGGCTACTTCTGCTTCAAAACGACTAACTGCTAATTGTGTTACTCGTGCTGCGTCCATTTGCAGTTTTACTACTTGCAAAGCACTACTTTGTATCTCAATGTTTTGTTGAATAATTTCCAATTGGTTGTCTAAAGCAAGCAGTTCATAGTAGCTGTTTGCAACTTCAGCCACCAAATTGGTTATAACGAAATTTTTTCCTTCTACCGTTGCCATATAGCGGAACATGGCAGCTTTTTTTGCATTTCTTAATTTGTGCCAAATGTCCACTTCCCAGTGAGCTACAAGCCCAAGTGCTAAATCGCCAAGCGGATCAGGCATTTCTTTTCCCGGAACAATCTCGGTGTTGGCTTCCATAGCGCCTATGTTTGTGTAACGACTTTCTTTGTCGAGACCTGCGCCTGCCCTCAATCCTACGCTGGGTAGGTATTCACCTTTTCTGATTCTAACTTCGTTTCTGGCAATTTCAATTTCTTGAAGTACAATACCCAACTCTTTATTATTTGCCAACGCTGTGTCTATCAAGTCACGCAAATAAGGGTCGGGAAAAAATTTTTGTTGAATTATTTCGGCATCAGAATGAACGCCTGTTTCAGAAACGTTGTACTGTTTGGGTGTGCTTCTATTTTCAGTTTTACTTAGGCTGTGCGGAATGCCACATGCAGACGTAAGTAAAGCCAAAGCAGCGATTGGAATAAATCGTATATTGCTGTTATAGGACATTATTTAAGTTTAGTTGTTGAAGAATAATCTTGCCTTTTCTGAGTGATCTATGGCTACTTCATTTTTTTAGCTTGAAATAACCATAGATCGCATTGTGTGATGATTAAAAAAAATATCAGTTTGAGACTTAGCATTGTTGCTTTATAACTCCGTATTTCTGTCTTCAGGTTGAATAGGAAGGTTGGGCTTTTCTGATTCTTTTTTATTGAGTTTGATCTTAATTAATTTCCACTTTCTTTCTTTCTTCTTTTTCTTACCAATGCCTTCAGATAAAGGGCTTTCATGTTCGTCACGAATTAGCTTTCTACCTTCTGCCATTTTACCGAAAACATAATACAAACCAGGAATGGCAATTACACCAAATAAGGTTCCCAGCAACATACCGCCGGCAGATGAAGCTCCAATTGTTCTATTACCAATTGCTCCTGGACCGGTAGCAAAAAGCAAGGGAATAAGTCCGGCAATAAAGGCAAACGAAGTCATTAATATTGGTCGGAAACGCACTCTTGCACCTTCAATAGCTGCATCTAAAATGGATGCACCTTGTTGATTTTTTTGTACGGCAAACTCTACGATCAAGACAGCATTTTTACCTAATAAACCAACTAACATGACTAACCCGACTTGTGCATAGATGTCGTTTGAAAGCCCCATTAATTTGAGTAAGAGGAGTGACCCGAAAATGCCTACCGGCAAGGATAGTATAACAGCAAGAGGAAGAATAAAGCTTTCATATTGTGCTGCCAATACTAAATAAACAAAAACGAGTACGATTAGGAAAATATAAATTGATTCGTTTCCTCGAGCTACTTCATCTTTTGATAAGCCGAGCCAGTCAATATCATATCCACGAGGAAGGGTATTTTTGGCTACTTCTTGAATCGCTTTGATGGCTTCACCACTACTGTATCCTGCTGCCGGCGCACCGTTGATGGCAGATGATGTGTACATGTTATAACGAGTAATTTCGTTTAGCCCTTGTGTTTTTTTCATTTTCAAAAAAGCAGAGTAGGGAACCATCTCATCTCTATTGTTTTTCACATAAAGATTGAGAATGTCTTCGGGCAACTGACGATACTCAGGTGCAGCTTGCACATAAACTTTATAGAAATTACCAAAACGAATAAAGCCTTGTTCATAAGTACTACCTATCAGTATAGACAAGTTATTCATTGCTTTTTCAACCGAAACGCCTTTTTGCATAGCAGCTTGGTTGTCAATTTCTAATTCATATTGTGGATAGTTTGCCGCAAAAAAGGTGAACAGACCGGTTAGCTCTTTGCGTTTACGCAGAGCAGCCATAAAATCATCATTCACTTTGTTGAAGGCCTTATAGTCATCGGAGTGTGTTTTATCTAATAAACGAAGCGAAAATCCGCCCGCAGCACCATATCCCGGCACAGCCGGTGGTTGGAAAAACTCAATATTTGCACCCGGAATTACTTTTGCTTTTTGCTCTAACTCTTCAATGATTTCTTGTGCATTGTGTTTTCGCTTACTCCAATCTTTCAAGTTAATAAGACAAGTGCCAGCATTTGATCCGCGACCCTCTGTAAGCACTTCATAACCAGCAAGAGAAGATACAGATTCTACACCGTCCACTTTTTTGGCAATTCCTTGAAGTTCCCGAGCAATGGCATTTGTCCTTTCTAAGGTGCTTCCCGGCGGTGTTTGGATAATGGCATAAATCATACCTTGGTCTTCATTGGGAATAAACCCGGAAGGCAAAGTTTTAGACGTAATCCAAATTCCGATACAGAATGCAATCAATAGACCAAAAGTTACGGACCTTCTGTTAACAATGACGCGAAGTAGATTCGTATATCGCCCTGTTAACTTTTCAAACCATCTATTGAAGGCATCTAATAGCCGATCAATAGGTGATTTTTTTCGAGGTTGACCATGTGTGTTTTTCAAAATCATGGCACATAAAACTGGTGTTAGCGTAAGAGCCACAAAACCTGAAATGACAATAGATGTAGCCATTGTAATGGAAAATTGGCGATAAAATATACCTACCGGTCCGGTCATGAAGGCGACAGGTATAAACACAGCTGTCATCAAAAGTGTAATGGCTATGATGGCACCACTGATCTCATTCAATACTTGTTTTACAGCTTTATAGGGTGATAAATTTTCTTCAGCCATTTTGGTGTGAACAGCCTCAACAACCACAATGGCATTGTCCACAACAATACCAATTGCTAACACAAGTGCAAATAGGGTTATTAGGTTTATCGTCAACCCGAATAGTTGCATAAATATGAAGGCACCAATTAATGAAACCGGCACCGCAAGGGTTGGAATCAGTGTGGAACGCCAATCACCAAGAAAAAGAAATACGACAATGGCAACAAGAATAAAGGCTTCCAAAAGCGTGTGTAAAACCTTGTCAATAGATGCATCAAGAAAGGTAGAAACGTCATAGCTGATTTGGTATTCCATGCCTGGTGGAAAGGAAGATGCTTTAATTTCATCTAACTTTTGTTTTACCTCTTTGATAACCTCACTGGCATTACTTCCATAAGTTTGTTTAAGCGTGATGGCAGCAGAAGGATGTCCATCCATATTAGAATAGATGTCGTAGAATTCGCTACCTAATTCCACATCTGCTACATCTTTTAGTCGAAGCAATTCACCATCAGGGTTTGATCGGATGATGATGTCCTTGTATTGTTCTGGTGTATTATATCGTCCGGCATAAGTCAATACATATTCTAAGGATTGAGAACGTTTACCGGTAGCTTGTCCAATACGCCCTGGACGACCAATAACGCTTTGATGCGCTAATGCTTCCATTACTTCATCAGTCGAAACGTTGTAAGCACGCATACGATCTGGTTTTAGCCAAACACGCATAGCATATTGTCGGCTACCAAGGATTTTTGCAGCACCCACACCGTTAAGACGACTTAATTCCGGAAGGATGTTCACACTAGCAAAGTTGAAAAGGAATTTCTCATCTGCTTTAGGATCTTTGCTGTAAAGGTTAACGTACATCAGCATGTTGGGCGATGTATAGCTCACCACTAAGCCTTCTCGTTGCACCAACTCCGGAAGCATATTTGTAACCTGTTCGATACGAGTTTTCACATTAACCATTGCCAGGCTGGGATCAGTACCCAAGTTGAAAACTACTTGAATGGTTGCTTCACCTGCACTGGTTGCATCTGAAGTCATATATTTCATGCCCGGCACACCATTGATGGCTTTCTCCATTTGAATCAAAACGGAGTTGACTAATACATTAGCACTGGCTCCAGGGTAGGCAATATTTACAACTACCATTGGTGGCGCGATGGAAGGAAATTGAGATACCGGAAGGGTATCAATTGATAAAAAGCCCATGAATACAATAACCACCGACAAAACGATGGCCAGAACAGGCCTTTGGATGAATTTTTTGAACATCTTGGTTCGAGTTTCGTTTAGTGAATAGAGAAATTATTCTGCAGTAAGTTTAAGATGAGATATGACTTCTTTAGGTTGTTCAAATTTGTAGGCAATCTTATCGTTGTCTTTTACTTTGCGCAATCCTTCTAATAGTATTTTATCATTCTCATTCAGTCCGCTTGAAATGATGTATAAATCTTCCATTTCAGCACCCACTTTAATTTCTGTGGCTTTCACTCGGTTGTCGCTACCTACTACATACACATACTTTTTGTCCAACACTTCAAAAGTTGCCTTTTGCGGTATGAGCAAGGCGTTTGTAACTCTTTTAGTCATTTCAATATTGCCTGTTTCACCATGTCTTAAAAGCCCATTAGGATTAGGAAAGGTGGCTCGAAAAGGGATATTTCCCGTTTCATTATCAAAGTCGGCTTCAATTGTTTCTACTACGCCCGGGTAAGGGAAAATCTGGTTGTTTGCCATAAGCAAATGCACAACCGGTTTATCTTCTGTGCTTTTTCCACGATAGTCCAGATATTCTGCTTCCGGGACATTGAAATACACCCACATCTTGCTGTTGTCAGCCAAAGTAGTCAATAGGTCACCTTCACTCAATAAACTTCCTTGACGAACATGAAAGTGATCTATGATACCGTCAAAAGGAGCACGAATTTGGGTGAATTGGAGATGTGTTTCGTTTAAAGCTACTTCTGCTTTTGCCTTGTCTAACTTTGCTTTTGCAATGGCTAATTCATTAGGCGAAACCACTTTGTTGTCCGCCAAATGTTTGGTGTTTTGATATTCAATCTGTGCCATGTTGACCTCTGCTTTTGCTTTTCCTAACTCCGCTTCGTACAGATTGGGCATAATCTGAAAAAGCAATTGCCCTTTCTTCACATGTTGCCCTTCATCAATGAATATTTTTTGGAGATAACCCCTTTCTTGTGCCCTGAGTTCAATGTGCTGAATAGATTTTATTTGGCAGACATATTGATGTGTCAGTGTTGTGTCCATTCGAATTGGGCTGGTTACAAGCAATTTTTCATTTGCTTCTTTTTCTTCTTTTTTGGAATGGCAACCGGTTGCAACTATGACAACAGCGGCAGCGAAATACAGAAATGCACTCTTCATCCGAGGATATTTTGTTGGTTTTATTATTGAGTTAATTAGTGGTATTGCAGGATGTTTTGACTTTTTGAAAAGCCATTTTGGAAGAATTACGGGAATACTAAACCGTATGAATTTTGGGTTAGCATCTGTCGTTTTTAAATCGTTAACAGCAATTGCAATATTTGAAAGAGAAAGATCAATGCAACAGTAACTGAATTCAACAAGTTTTCAATTTAGCATTATAACCTTGGCGTTCTAATCAACTATTGTTTTGCAACAATTTTTGAACAGATGATGACTGACATCAAACTCGAAAAGTGGCGAAATAGATGCAGCGGTCATAAATTAATATGCGTTGCGATTTGGGAATGTGAAAATTGAAAACCTCTTTTGAGGTTGGCTCTTTGGTACGGAATTGATTGGAAGATGAATAAGCAACAGTAAAGGCTGTAAAAGTTTTAAAACTTGATCCAGCATCGTCATCTTCTTCGTCATCTTCTTCCGGCAAGGTTGTTTTTGTTCGGGGAGCTTTGATGATGTGAATCGTACGCTTTATAGTTTCGCCACGATTTAGATGTGCATCAGAGGGCTTTACTGCTATCCTGCAATTGGGGCTGGCAATGGCAGAATATGAACTACCAAGATTACCCAGAAAGAGTACATAAATGAGAACGAAAAGTCGAACTATGAGCCGCATATTGCGCCCCAAAAGTAGAACGAGCAATGAGATGTTGAAGGAACGATAATGTTAAAATTCTATTGAGCCGTATTTTTTGAGTTTCTGTCTTATCTAAAACAGTCCATGAATTTGGGCATCAATCCGACGCACTACTTCTGCAAAATCTTCATCTTTATTTGCAAAATCAAGATTGTCAACTTCCACAATCAACAGTGGACCATCCATGTATTTGTCAATCCACTTGTTGTAAAATTCATTGAGTCTTTTGAGATAATCTAAGCGAATATTTTCTTCGTATTCACGCCCTCTATTTTGAATGTTGTCAACTAACTTGGGAATAGAAGCTTTGAGATAAATCAGTAAATCAGGAGGGCTAACTAAATTTTTTAAGGTGCTAAAAAATGAGGTGTAATTTTCAAAATCTCGAGCTGTCATTAAGCCCATTTCATACAAGTTTGGTGCAAAAATGTGTGCATCCTCATAAATTGTTCTGTCTTGAATGACGGTTTCCTTTCCCTTTCTAATGTCAATCAATTGACGGATTCTGCTGTTTAGAAAAAAGATTTGGAGGTTGAATGACCACCGATGCATATCCTCATAAAAGTCCACTAAATAAGGGTTGTGGTCAACATCTTCAAAATGTGGTGTCCACTTGTAGTGGCGAGCCAGCATGGTGGTTAAGGTTGTTTTGCCGGCACCTATATTACCTGCAATAGCAATGTGCTTAATGTTTGATTTTGGCATAGATGGTTTTGGCAAAAAAAGAAGATAAATATAATTGAAAGATTCTTTAAGAAAGGTAATGAATAAACAATTTTTTTTCGTTTGAGATTTTATCTCAGTAGTAATTAATTCCAATCATTCTTCGAGCTGCATTTAGTGTTGCGGATGCGCTTTCTCGAGCTTTTTCAGCTCCATCTTTTAATATTTTTCGAATGAGGGTTTCGTCTTGTTGCAGTTCTTTTGCGTTTTCTCGAATAGGTGCTAAGAACTTTATGACATCTTCTGCTAATTGTTTTTTCATGTCGCCATAGCGAATGGTACAGTCATTAAAGGCAGTGCGATATTTGTTTACTTGTTCTGCATCCGACATCAAACCCATGAGCATAAATAAATTGCTGATATAGTCAGGCATATTGCTGTTAGGCTCCGTAGGGCCTGCATCTGACTTTGCTTTCATGATTTTTTTACGAATGGCATCATCATCATCTGTCAAATAAATTGTAGCATTGAGGTTTTCACTTTTGCTCATTTTTCCGTTGCCATCAAGGCTTTGAATTTTGATGAGTTCATTACCAAAATTGAAGGGTATGGGTTCAGGAAAAAGTTCGCCATAACGACCTGCAAATCTTTGTGCAAAATTTCGGGCCATTTCAAGATGTTGTTCTTGATCCTTACCAACGGGTACTTTTACAGCACGATGAATAAGTATATCGGCAGCCATCAAAACGGGATAAGTTAATAGTCCGGCATTTACATTGTCCGGTTGTTGGCGCACTTTATCTTTAAACGTGGGAACTTTTTCTAACTCACCTTTGTAGGCAAGCATGTTCAACATTAGATAGAGTTCCGGAATTTCTGGGATGTCACTTTGAGCATAAAGCACTACTTTATTCGGATCTAAACCACTGGCTATGTTTTCTGCTACTACTCGAAATACATTATTCTTCAGGTCTTCAGGTTTAGGGTGTGTAGTTAACGAGTGATAATCGGCTACAAAAAAATAGCAAGTGTAATCATCTTGCATTTTTACATAGTTGCGCATAGCGCCAAAATAGTTTCCAAGATGCAGATAGCCGGTAGAGCGAATGCCGCTCACTACAATTTCTTTTCTCATAACGGCGGCAAGATAAATTCTTTGAACGAAATGAATTTTGTCAAATTCCTCAACAACAATATTTTTTATTGAAGAACAAAATTGTGTTGCTATAATTCTCCTTTGCAAGCTTAGATTTGTTTGCATTTCAAACGGATAGTACCCATTTTGCATACCTTTAAGAAACAATCGGCATATAGTTCTTTGGTGAAAAATGCAGGATACATTTTTTTTACCAAGCTTTTCCCCGCCTTGGGTGCAGTGGTTGTGTTGGTTGTTTATTCTCGGTCTTTACCAAGTAATGAATATGGTGCTTATCAGGATTTATGGGTCAAGCTTTTGTTGATTGGCACGGTTGCTTATGCCGGTTTGCCTATTACCATCATAACGTTTAGCCCTGACGCTATTCGTTTTTTTTGGAATAAAGTTTCAATTCGATTGCGTTTGGCATTGTTGGGTTGGTGTGTGTTATGGGCAATTTTATTTGGGTATCTCAGTACGGTTTCATTAATTCTTGGCATTTTGTTGGCCTTGATGTATGTAGCCAATGCCATTCAGGAAGCTTTGTTGATGTCAGCACAAAAAATGAAAGCCTTAGTTTGGATTAATTTCTTTTATGGCTCTTATTTTATTCTACTGCATCTTTACTTTTTAACTTCCTTCAATTTGGAGGTTTTAATGTGGTGGCTTGCATTGGGTATGTTGATAAGATCAGCTTTGTTGTCTTGGATTGTTTTTCAGCATTACATAGCTGTTCAGATTCCTAAAAATCAAGCAGAAGAATGGAATAATGTTTGGCGGCTATGGTTGAACCTCGGACTGTATGATTTGTTGCAAACTGTAATGCGATATGCAGACAAATTTGTACTAGGTTTGTTTTTATCAACTTCTGTATTTGCCATTTATTTTAATGGTTCACAAGCAGCAGACATCCCCTTTTTACCCTATTTTTTAGGTGCGGTTTCTACCTCTATTTTACTACAACTAAGCTCTGTGGAAAAGGGGCATAGTAAGGCTTTGGGCATTATGCTCAATACGGGAATAGTTTTATCAGATATAGTATTTCCATTGTTTTGCTTTTTGCTGTTTTTTCGTGAAGAGTTGTTTTCTGTGGTGTTGAGCCCTAAATATTTACCATCAGTTCAGGTGTTTACTGTTGCTATTTTTTCACTTCCTTTAAGAGCCTATAATTACACTACTTTGCTGCAACATTTACATCGTGGCGACCTTATTAATCGCGGCGCATTGATAGATCTTTTCTTAGTGCTTTGTTTAGTTTATCCTTGTTACCATCTGTGGGGATTGCCGGGTGTGCCATTAAGCTTTGTCATAGCTACTTATGTTCAGGTAGGGTTTTATGTGTATCATATCCAACGGATTTTGCACAAGCCTATTGCCTCATTTTTACCTTTAAAAAATTGGATGCAAAAGATGATTGTTATGGCAATCCTATTTTATTCATTACATTACTTTGTAATGCAGGAATTACATTCAATGTCTGTCTTGATAGTGGGATTGGTATTTTTGTTTATTTCAGTTCTATTTTCATTTTTCCTTGATAGAAGAAAATTGCTTCGTTAGCCTTTTTTGGTTAGGGTAGCCAACAAGCGATAGGCGCGTTTTCCGGTTAAGTAAATTATGGGTTGTTCTATCATTTGATAAAGCCAAAGCGGTAGGAATCGAAAGGCGCTTTGAATTCCCATTTTAACTAACAGTTTGCTATTGAAAATTATTGTGGAGGGTTGATTATCAGCAGGGAAAAGAGTGCATATTTTAGCTTTAGTGAAAGAGTGCAAATGGGCATTGTGCGGTGTTTCTTTGTTGCAATGAATGCAGAGTGAAGTGCGTATCAGTTCATTATATGGTGTGGTAATAATTAGCTTTCCACCTGGTTTTAAAACTTTAAAAAGAGCGTGTATAAAAGCTTTCGGGTTAGGAACATGCTCTATGATTTCTGAGGCAACAATGCAATCAATGGAGTTGGAGGCAAATGGTAAAGCAAAAACATCGGCTACTAAGGCTTCGTGTGAAGGGTAGGGAATTGTTTTTTTAGCTTTTATGGGATTGATGTCTGAAATGTCCATGCTGATAACCTTTCTTTCTTTTGGGGTAAGGCCTTTTGCCAGCCAAGCACCACCGCACCCTACGTCTAAAACCCATTCGGCATCAATTGGAATTTGATGCAGGATTTGTTGATGCAAACGTTGTATTTCGGCTAATTCAATTGTGTTTTTTGATGTTTCATTATAGTCATAAACAGCAGCATCAAGCTGATAGTGTGCTTTGTAGTCAAATGGTTCAAAATGATCAGCGGAAGTAAGCGTTTCGGTAGGATTAGTTGTTGGTGGAAGTAATATGGGTACTCCTTCTTTAAAAACAAATAAATCTTGCTGTTGCTCGTCACTTAGTGTATTGTTTTGTTCATGAAAATAGAGTGGTGTCTTTAATGTTGGATGCACTAATAGTTGAAGAAAAGACGACGATGCCATTGGGCAAAGATATACTTTGGTAAATGTGAAGCATACAATTTTGGCAAGGACATTTTAGTAGTTTTATGAAAAATTTATTTGCTTGAAGACGAGCAGAGCAACGCCTAATCAGGTTAACAATACGGGATTTACTTCTATTAGTAACACGGAAGGAGCCAGACTGACAAATGCTGACGGAAGTCTCAATATGCGTAAAACAGGATTGCCGCCATGGGAGTTAATTAGTATTTATCATACGCTAATCCACATGAATCGGAGGCGATTCTTTTTGTTTATTTTTCTGTTTTATACAGTAGTAAATATTCTTTTTGCTTTTGGGTATGTATTGATTGGAGTAGAGCATTTGGAAGGTGTGTCAAACACAGGATCCGATAGCATGAGTGGTTTTTTGCAAGCTTTCTTTTTTAGCTCTCAAACTTTAACCACAGTTGGATATGGTCACATTAGTCCCATTGGCATAGCTGCAAATTCATTAGCCGCAGCCGAATCATTTTTAGGCATCCTTTCTTTTGCTTTGGTTACTGGTTTGCTTTATGGGCGATTCACTCGTCCAAAAGCATATTTAATATTTAGCCAACAAGCCGTCATTACTATGCACAAAGGCTTTCGAGCTATCATGTTTCGTTTTGCCAGCAGTAAAAACAATCACTTAACAGACGTAGAAGTACAATTAAGTCTTGCATTTCATGTTCGGGAAAATGACAAACTAACTACAAAGTTTTTTTCGTTAAAACCTGAAATGTCAAAAATCAATTCTCTAGCTTTAAGTTGGACAATTGTACATGTTATGAATGAGGAAAGCCCATTTTGGGGGATGAGTTGGGCAGAAATGCAAAATGTTCAATTTGAATTGTTGGTTTTCATAAAAGGATTTGATGATCATTTTTCAAATCAGGTTCAGCAACGTACCTCTTACACTGTGAATGATGTCATTTATGGAGCTAAGTTTTTACCCACATTTAGGCGATCAGACGATGGCAAAACAACAATTTTGGAGTTAGATAAAATTAACCAGTATGAAGTGGTGCCTTTAGTAGAAGAATTGACTGCTATTGAATGAAAACGAACTTATCTAATTGAGTTTTCTTTCTTTTCCATTTATCTCTATTAACTTAGCAAACAGTATTTCGAAGAATTCATGCAAAAGAAAAAAATTGCTTTGCTTGCCGGCGGCTATTCCGGAGAATATGTGATCTCTATACAGACGGCTAATACAATTGAAAAGAATTTAGACCCGAATATTTATCAGGTTTATAAAATTGTAGTAACACGTGAAGGATGGTGGCATCAAACTCCCGAAGGAACAAAGGTGGCTGTTAATAAAAATGATTTCAGCTTAAAAATGGGACAAGAAATTGTTCATTTTGATTGTGCCTTTATTGCCATTCATGGCACTCCGGGCGAGGATGGTAAAATTCAAGGATATCTTGACATGTTGCAAATCCCATACACTACTTGCAACTCCATAGTTTCGGCTCTTACTTTTAATAAAAGCTATTGCAATAAGGTAGTTAAGGATTTTAAAGTAGTCAACATCGCCAATTCGGTACACCTGATCAAAGGTGAGTCATTTAATGTGGGTACTATCGTTGAACAATTAAAATTCCCTCTGTTTGTAAAACCCAATGAAAGCGGCTCCAGTCTTGGGGTAAGCAAAGTAAAGTCAGTTGCTGAATTATTGCCGGCTATTGAAAAAGCTTTTTCCGAAGACAACCAAGTGTTGATTGAAGAATTTATAGAAGGCAGGGAATTAACGATTGGAGTTTATAGAATAAATGGAAGATTGAATACCTTGCCTCCTACGGAAATAGTCAGTAAAAATGAGTTCTTCGATTATGAGGCAAAATATACTCCCGGTATGACTAATGAAATTACACCGGCACTTATTTCTGATGATATTCATGAAAAACTAAGCAACACAGCTGGATATATTTATCGCCATTTGAACTGTAGGGGCGTAGTGCGAATGGATTTTATTCTTCAAAAGGAAACCAACAAACTGTTTTTCTTGGAAGTGAATACAATGCCCGGACAAAGTGAAAATAGCATTGTGCCACAACAGGTTCTTGCCGCCGGACAAACTTTAATTGACTTTTATGGGGCACTTGTGGAAGATTGTTTAAAAACAAGTTTGTCCTAAACTAATTACATTACATCTTTGCCGTTTTGGCTTATGGCTCAGGGACTGAAAAAATCATTTCTATTTAACTTTCTCGCAGTAGTTATACTCTGCGCAATACTCTATTTTTTATTTTTTGCCAGTTTGGGTATCATTACACAACATGGACATGAGTCAAAAGTGCCCAAATTAGTTGGAAAAAATCTAAAAGAAGCTCTTGCTATTTTAGAAAAACTAGGCTTTGAGGTAGATGTAGATTCATCTTATGAACCAGATAAAAAACCCTTTGTTATATTGGCACAAATGCCTGATGTTAATGCAACGGTGAAAGTTGGGCGATCTATCTTTTTGACCGTAAACAAAGCGGAACCCCCGATGACACCCATGCCTAAGCTTACCGATCTTTCCTATCGAAGTGCAGTGTTAATTTTAAATAGTAGTCGTTTAGTTTTGGGTGATACTTTGCATCGTCCAGACTTTGCCAAAGGCACAGTACTCGACATGATTTTCAAGGGCAAACCAATAAGGGCTGGAGATATGGTGCCACAAGGCAGTAAAATAGATTTGGTAATTGGAGAAGGCTTTGGAAATGTAGAATCAAATGTACCCGATGTCATTGGCATGAGTGCCGATGAAGGAATAGCCATTCTCAATGGAAACGGACTTACCGTAACCACAATTTGGGATGGTGCTATTGTTGATTCTGCCAGTGCCATTATTTACAATCAAACTCCCGCTCCCTTCAATGAATTAGATGTTCCAAACAGAATTAAAGAAGGTGATGTGATTGACATTCGCATCAAGCAAGATCCTACCAGTGATGAAATGGAAAACAATAGAAGACCGGCTAACAGCGTTATACCTCCGGCAACACCGCCCACACCATGAAGATAAGAATTTTATTTGTTTTCCTTTTTTTTGCTCACCTTCATTCTTTACAGGCTCAAGAATTTGTTGCCCCATTAAATTATAATCCTTGGGTTAAAATGAAAGTAGCAACGCTGCCTGTTAAAAAAACTACCACATTAACACTTCCTTTCTTTGATGATTTTACCGGCTATGATCCCATTCCGGATAATTCCAAATGGATGGATCGCTCCACTTACATAAATAATACAATGGGCTGGAATCCGATAAGTCGTGGTGTCGTTACTTTCGATGCTTTGAATGCACAAGGAGCACCCTATGATTCCATTAATCCATTTCATTTACTTTATGCTGACAGCTTGACTTCGCTGCCAATTGACCTAAGTATAAATACCCCTGGCGATAGTATTTATTTAAGTTTCTTTTTTCAACCTCAAGGTAATGGATTTGCACCCGATAGACCGGATTCGTTGATGCTCTATTTTAAAAATTCAACAGATAAATGGATTAAGGTTTGGGCAACTACCGATAGCACCTTGCGACCTTTTAAGCAAGTCATGATTGGAGTTACGGACAATTCCTTTTTTCATGCCGGTTTTCAATTTCGATTTGTCAACAAAGCAAGCATAAACCTTAACGATGACATTTGGAATGTAGATTATGTGCGTATGAATGCCGGCAGAAATATCAACGATACAGCTATTAACGATATTACAACCACAATACAGCCAACTAATTTATTGAATGACCTTACCTCGATGCCGTATCGTCATTTTAAAGCTAATACAAACAAAGAATTAGCAACGCAACATAGTTTCTGGGGAATGAATTGGTTTAATACACAACAATCTGTTGTGTATGGTTATCAAGCTCGAGAAGCTAATTCAAATACTGTTTTGTTTTCCGGAACAACAAATAATGGATCTCTGGGCTCTTACGCTTCCAACCAATATACATTTCCTACCTATTCACCCAATTATACTTCAGGAAACCCTTACCAGCGCGTAGTCTTTGAAAATAAATACTTTTTGGGAAACCCAGCAACTTCCGATCCCAAAATCAACGACACTATTATTTTTCAGCAAATTTTTGATAACTATTTGGCTTATGATGATGGAACCGCTGAAAAGAGTTATTTCCTAAAACAATTTGCCACCTTGCCCGCTAAAACAGCTATTGAATTTCACTTGAATCAGCCTGATACTCTTCGTGGAATTGCCATTTATTTTGGCAGACAAGTTCCTATGGCTTTCAGTAAATTTTTTGATGTAACGGTATATGGAGATATAGCTGTAAACGGTGGTTCTAATAATATTCTTTACACAAACCCTGCTTCATTTTTGCCAGGATATGTTGACACCATTAATCACTTTTGGAATTATCGTTTTGATACACTAGTTGCCTTACCTGCCGGAACTTTTTATGTTGGCACTACTCAGCCAGCACAAAGTGGAAGTGATAGTTTATATTTTGGGTTAGATGTAAATAGGGTAGGCGGAAATCACCTTTATGTGGACTATCAAGGCTTTTGGCAGCCGAGTGTTGTGCAAGGTGCTTTGATGATTCGCCCTTTATTAGGTCAGCCCATTATAGGTACAGAAGTGCAAAAAATAGTTTCAGCTAAACAAATTGATTGGTCAGTTTTTCCCAATCCATCAAACCAAATAATTCAATTTGCTCTTCCTTCAAGCCAAAACTATTCCATGCAGATTTTAGATTTGCAAGGCAGAACATTAATAACCCAAAAAGTGCAAAATGGAGAAAGGGTTGACATATCAAAACTTGCGCCGGGCATGTATTTCACACGATTGTTAGATAATGAGCAAAATTCGGAACCAAAGAAAATTATAAAATATTGAAAGATGCAAACCATAACTGTTGAAGAACTAAAATCAAGAATGGATGCCGGCGAAAAGCTAAATGTAATTGATGTTCGCGAACCAGATGAACATGCTCAGTTCAATATTGGCGGGAAATTGTTGCCGCTTGGTCAAATTATGTCTATGCAAGTAGATGGACTAAATGGCTTAGAAGACCAGGAATTAATTGTGTATTGTCGGTCTGGAAATCGTAGTGCACAAGCGTGTTTGTTTTTAGAAACAATGGGTTTTAAGCATTGTATCAATCTGATGGGAGGAATGAATGCTTGGGAAGACCAATTTGGACATAAAAATGCCTAATGATTCGTGTCTATTTTTTAGCCTGATTGAATTTCATTAAAAGATGCACGAAATAGAACCATACTTTAACTGGAGCCATTTATATAATGCAGCTGAAGACGAACGATCACCTTTTTATGGAAATGAACATAGTGAGTTTGAGTTTTCCAACACTATTTACAACTACTATATTCATCCACAATGGGATGAATTTGGAAGTCGAACGCTTTATTTGAAAATTCTTTTTGCCGATTATGATCTCAATTTTGCCATCATTGAATTGATTGGCGAATGGAATGATGCCATTGAAAACGACATCATGCAACTCAAACGATCCGTAATTGACTTGTTAATTTCAGAAGGCATTTTTAAGTTTATTCTTATTTCTGAGAATGTACTCAATTTTCATAGCAGCGATTCAGAATATTATGAAGAATGGTATGAAGATATTAAGGATGAAGGTGGTTGGATTGTAGCCATCAATATGCCCGAACATACCCAACATGATTTTCAAAAAATGCATTTAGATCGCTATATACATTTCGTTCAAAACGATAATTGGCGCACCTTTCAGCCTCTTCATTTTTTTCAGGTAATAGATAATTCCTTGCTGAGAATTGATTCAGGAAACGATAAGATAAATTAAATGTACAACAAGGAAAGAAAGTTACTTGCAAGTCATTTTCTTTTTAAAACTCACGAATTATATTTGCAAGGTCGTTCAGACACGATCGAATTGTCATAAAAGCGTCTGAAAAAAAACCAACTGCATAACAATGAATTGGAAACACTACTTCACCACTTCTGTAGGACGAAAATTAGTAATGGGCTTCACCGGATTATTTCTCGTTCTTTTTTTACTAGTACACTGCTACGTTAATTCCATGATTTTCATAAGTCGAAATGCCTTTAATGCAGCGGCTGATTTTATGGGAACAACAGTTGCTATCCGAATTATGGAGATTGGGCTTTTTGCCGGCATTATCCTCCACATCATTCAAGGATTGATGTTGGCTCGCATGAACAAGGCTAAACGTTCAATAGGATATGCTACTAACACGACCAATACCAAACAAGTTCCTTGGTATAGTCGTTCTATGACCTTGCTGGGAACCTTAGTGATGTTGTTTTTAATCATGCACATCAGTCATTTTTGGGTTCCTTCACGCATTACGCATGATTTGAACGCTACCAAATTACCCAATGGGGTAGAGACCCATGATTTGTTTCAAAAAATGCTTGATGTTTTTCAGTCTCCGATAGTAGTTGTTCTATACTTAATAGGCGTTGCTTCTTTGGCTTTCCACCTATTTCATGGTTTTTTTAGTGCTTGCCAAACAATGGGGCTTACCAGTCATAAATACAAGAACTTTTTAAAAGGGTTCGGAATCGTTTTTTCGGTAATTGTTTGTTTGCTTTTTGCTGCCATGCCTATATCCATGTACATGGGGTGGGTAGCTTAAAATGGTAGCTACATCAAAGTTTTAAGCTTCTGTATCGTTTCTTAAACATTAAACTTCCTTCTGAAAATGCCACTTAATTCTAAAATACCTCAAGGCGAACTTTCCCAAAAGTGGACCACTTATAAATCAACTTGCAAATTGGTTAATCCGGCAAATAAACGCCAATTAGAAGTGATTGTTATCGGCACCGGTTTGGCAGGTGCATCTGCTGCTGCCAGCCTTGGTGAAATGGGTTATAAGGTAAAAACATTTTGCTTTCAAGATAGTCCGCGTCGTGCACACTCTATTGCCGCACAAGGTGGCATCAACGCAGCCAAAAATTATCAAAATGATGGCGACAGTACATACCGATTGTTTTATGATACGGTAAAAGGTGGTGACTATCGTTCTAGAGAAGGGAACGTGTATCGTTTGGCAGAAGTAAGTGCTAACATTATTGATCAATGCGTGGCTCAAGGTGTGCCATTTGCTCGTGAATATGGCGGCTTACTCAGCAACCGTTCTTTTGGCGGTGTGCAAGTACAGCGCACTTTCTATGCTGCCGGTCAAACCGGACAACAGTTGTTGATAGGAGCTTATCAAGCATTAGAGCGTCAGGTTGCACTTGGTAATGTAACCCAGTATTCTCGTCACGAAATGTTAGAAGTTGTAATTATTGACGGAAAAGCAAGAGGTGTCATTGTTCGCAACTTAGTAACTGGTGAATTAGAACGTCATTTTGGTCATGCAGTATTGCTTTGTTCTGGTGGTTATGGAAATGTTTTCTACTTGTCAACAAACGCAATGGGCAGCAATGTTACAGCTGCATGGAAAGCTCATAAAAGCGGTGCTTTTTTCGGAAACCCTTGTTTCACACAAATTCACCCTACATGTATTCCCGTTAGTGGAGACCATCAATCTAAATTAACATTGATGTCTGAATCCCTTAGAAATGACGGAAGAATATGGGTTCCTAAAAAACAAGGTGATACACGAAAGCCCAATGAAATTCCGGTTGAAGAACGTGATTATTATTTAGAAAGAAGGTATCCTGCATTTGGAAACTTAGTGCCGCGTGATGTAGCAAGCCGTGCGGCAAAAGAACGATGTGATGCAGGTTATGGTGTAGGTTCCAGTCGTCAAGCAGTATATCTTGATTTTGCTTCAGCTATTGAAAGATATGGAAAAATTGAAGCCGGAAAACATGGAAATCACAATCCGGATGCAGAAACCGTTCGTCAATTGGGCGAAGAAGTGGTGAAAGAAAAGTATGGTAATCTTTTTGAAATGTATGAAAAGATTACCGGCGAAGATCCTTATAAAATTCCTATGCGTATTTATCCGGCTGTGCACTATACAATGGGCGGACTTTGGGTTGATTATGAACTTATGACCACAGTACCCGGACTTTATGCTTTAGGTGAAGCAAACTTTAGCGATCATGGTGCAAACCGTCTTGGGGCGTCTGCTTTGATGCAAGGATTGGCAGATGGTTATTTCGTTATTCCTTACACTTTAGGAAATTATTTAGCGGATGACATTCGTACAAAGGCAATTCCTACAACGCATGAAGCATTTGAAGCTGCTGAAAAGAAGGTCAAAGAGCGCATAGAAACGATGATGAACATTAAGGGAAGTGAAAGCGTTGAAAGTTTTCATAAACGCTTAGGAAAAATCATGTGGGACAAATGTGGAATGGCTCGTAATGCAAAAGGATTGGCTGAAGCAATTGAAGAAATAAAAGCTTTACGCAAAGAATTTTGGGCTAATGTGCGTATCCCTGGCGAAATCAAGGAATATAACCCAGAATTGGATAAAGCAGGCAGGGTAGCCGACTTTTTAGAATTGGGCGAGCTGATGTGTAAAGATGCGCTATATCGTTCAGAAAGTTGTGGTGGACACTTCCGTGAAGAGTCTCAAACAGAAGAGGGCGAAGCATTACGTAAAGATGATGAATTTACTTTGGTAGCTGCCTGGGAATACAAAGGCGATAGCAACTTTGAACTTCATAAAGAGGACTTGAACTATGAAGTCATGCACTTAACACAAAGAAGTTATAAATAGAGTAGAAATGAATAGTCGCTCAAAATTTATTTCAAAGAATTTTGAATGAAATTCTAACTATTGATTTGATAATACTTTTTTGTAGAGAAAAATTTTTATCGTAACAATTATTACTTATACCGAGAATATAAAATATTAGTCATGGAGCATTATAGCATGAACCTCACCCTAAAAGTGTGGAAGCAAAAAAATACCAAAACAAAGGGTCATTTTGAAACATTCCAAGTGAAAAATATTTCTTCTGAAATGTCATTTCTTGAAATGTTTGATGTTTTGAATGAACAACTTATTGCTGAGGGAAAAGAACCCATAGCCTTCGATCATGATTGCAGAGAAGGTATTTGCGGTATGTGCTCCATGTATATCAATGGTCGCGCACACGGACCATGGCATCACACAACTACTTGCCAACTTCACATGCGCGAATACAAAGACGGTGACACCATTGTCGTAGAGCCTTGGCGTGCCAATGCTTTTCCTGTAATTAAGGATTTAGTAGTGGACAGACAAGCCTTTGATCGCATTATTCAAGCAGGTGGCTATATTTCAGCCAATACCGGAAATGCCGTAGATGCAAATTCTATTCCAATTGAAAAACATAAAGCGGATGAAGCCTTTGCTGCGGCAGCTTGCATCGGTTGCGGTGCTTGTGTGGCCGCTTGCCCAAATGCATCAGCTATGCTGTTCTTATCAGCTAAAGCTTCCCATCTTGCACTCTTGCCACAAGGAGACCCCGAAAGGAAAATTCGTGCGGTCAATATGGTGGAACAAATGGACAAAGAAGGCTTTGGAAGTTGTAGTAATATCGGACTTTGTGAAGCATCTTGCCCCAAAGGCATTAGCCTCGAAAATATAGCTCGCTTAAACCGTGAATATTTGGGAGCTGTTTTTGGTGAAGGAGGCGACAATGCTTAATCAATACACACTCATTTGTGTTCCTAATTTGCAAGTTGTGTTTACACCTCAGGCATAGTTAGATTACTTGACCAATTTTGACCACGATAATGAATAGGGTTAGGCTTTTATATTATAGCTGAAATCTTACTAAGATTAGTAACTTTTTTTCTTCCAAACTCGCGAAACACAAAATTCCGTTCATCAATACAATACAAATATATTTCAGCCTAAAATTTGCAGTTTGTTGTTATTTTATTTGGCGGCGATACAAGATCAATGCAATAGAGCCAAATATTAGATTGGGAATCCAAACAGCTACTAAGGGATTTAGACCGGCTTTGGTTGAAAATGTTGAGGTAAATTGTATAGCCATGATGTACATAGCACTGATGCTAATGCCTAATGCAAGGTGAAGCCCGCTGCCGCCCCTCACTTTTTTACTGGCAATTGTAACGCCAATAATCGTTAGAATTATTCCGGCGAAGGGTTGTGCCGTTCGTCTATGTTTTTCAACATAATAGTTGTTTAAGCTTTCGCGACCACGCAGTTTTTCACGAGCAATCACCCTATTAAGATGTGGGGTTGTCATGGCAGTCATTACATCGTTGTCTTCGCGCAAATCGGCTGGAGAAAATGATTCATAATGCCTTTTCAATTCCGGAACAAATTCAAGACTTTCTTTTAATCCGTCGTTTCGTCTAATTACCACATTTGATAGTGTCCAAGTTTTTGATTTCGTATCATAACTTACTTTTTCAGCCATAATTTTTTCCTTCAGTTCGGTGCCTACAATATGCTCTTCCGTAAAACGGTAGCCAGTATTGTTTAAATAGTCATAGCTTTGAAGATACACATATAGAGTAGGGCTTAAGCGCAAATGCACATTTCGGTCGGAAGCAACCATTGCCTCGTGCACATACCGATCCTCAAATGCCAGTCTTTGTTTGTTGGCTTCGGGAACTATCCAATGGTTAGCAACAAGTGAGACTATACAGAGGAAAATAGATCCGATCAAATAAGGTCTTAAAAAACGAGGATAAGAAACGCCGGAAGCAAGAATTGCTATGATTTCCGATTTGTATGCAAGTTTAGAGGTGAAAAAAATGGTTGCAATAAATATGAACAATGGGAACAAGAATGCAACCATATAGGGGATGAAGTTCTTGTAATAATTGAGTACAGCAAGTCCAGGTGCTTTGTTCTTTACAAAGTCATCCACTTTTTCGGAATAGTCAATAACAGCAGTTATTACAGCAAGAATGATAATGGCATACAGAAAGGTGCCGAGAAACTTCTTCAGTATATACCAATCAAGTTTTTTCATGAAATTCGGCAGATTCGTGTATGCTTTAAGACTTGCAAAAATAGGGAAGAAAAAAAATGCCTACGCAAGTTGAAAATTGGAAACGTAATGAAGGAGAGATGTTTTCAAAATGAAACAAAGAAAGCCCCGAACATACGAGGCTTTATAAGATAGATATTCTTATTGCTTAGGCTAAAGAGTTCATTTTCTTGGCAATACCTGATTTCAGATTGCCAGCTTTGTTTTTGTGAATTACATTGCGTTTTGCAAGCTTATCAATCATTGAAATAACCTTTGGCATGGATTCCATTGCAGCAGTTTTGTCAGTGGTAGCAAGTAAAGTACGGATGGCATTACGAGTTGTTTTGCCATAGTAACGATTGCGCTCACGACGTTTCAAGCTTTGACGGATATCTTTTTTGGTTGCTTTATGGTTTGCCATTTTTTTATGCTATTTTCTAAAAAGGATTGCAAAGGTATGAGTTTTACCTTTAGTTACAAAATATTTTTTGTCAATTTTTCAGCCAATTTACATGGCAGTTCCTGAGAATATCTGTTTAGATTTTTTGGTCAGAAATTCTTTGTGTTCGATAAAGTTATCAAGCTTGTCTTTGGGAATACGCAAACTGTAAAATTCATCATTATAGTTAGCTGTTTCAAAAAGATCATAATCAGGGTTCCATTTATCTAATAACTTTCGTTCAATTTTTAGATCTTGAGCCATTAAGTCCATACTCAGCGGATCGCTAATTCGAACAATAGCCATATTTTTCAATTCTTCTTCAGAAAACGCCGGCTTGGCAGGAGCTACTTCTTTTACACTCGATGCAACTTCAGAACCACTTCGCTTATTACTCTTGCTCATGCCTATAAATTTGCTCATATTTTCAAAGATAGAAGCAGTGGCAATAAAAGCTAAAACATGACCTTGAGTTTCGCGAGGTAAATATTGCTTAATATCCCAAAAATTATTGCTACCGGTTTTTTCCATTGCCCGTAATACTGGGGTAGGTCCACTATTGTATGCGGCAACAACTAATAGCCAATCGTTCAACTGATCATACAAAACGGTCAGGTATTTTGCCGCTGCGTGTGTAGATTTATAAAAATCTTTTCTGTCATCACACTTATTGTTAACTGTAAGCCCCATCAGTCTGGCAGTGCTTTCCATAAACTGCCAGGGACCCACAGCACCAACAGGCGAAATTGCCTGATTGTTGAGTGCAGATTCAATAACAGCAAGGTATTTTAACTCTTTTGGAATGTCATTTTTAGCAAGCACATTATCTATCAAAGAAAAATTCACTTTTCCGCGTTCTTTTACTACGGATAAAGTTTTATTGTGGGCATCCATATACTTGTTGGTATATTCTACCACATAGTCATTCATAGCACCGAAGTAGGATTTCTGACCGGCTAATGGAACGGGCTTTTTGCCTCCAATGAGAGCCGGCATTGGTAGTGCGTTGGCAGCTACTAAAGGTGTTGCCTTTTTTACTATGGTGTCTGACTTAATAAGACGGGTGTTTTTTGCAGCTAAAGTAAAATCTTGATACTTCTGTGCAAAACTGTTGATAGAAAGCGCACTCAGCGCCACAAATACAAAACCTTTGTATTGCATGTTCATTCGTTGTTTAAGCGTGAAACCATGCAACCCAACCGGGTGCCTGACCTTATTCACTAATTAAATGAAAAAAAGAAGGGTAGGGGGTATGTTGTGCGATTTTTTACGCGTTATTCTCCTTATCTTTTATGCCGGATTCAATCTCGTTTTTGATTCCGGTTTTAGCATCATTAAACTCACGAATGCCTTTTCCAATACCACGAGCCAACTCCGGAATTTTTTTTCCACCAAAGAGGATAATAACAGCTAAGATAATCCAAAGCCATTCACCGCCACTTGGCATAGAAAGGAGAAGCTGCGTTTTTATTGCTAATAATGTCATTGAATCTGTTTTTAAAAAATGAAACGAGCAATACAAAGGTACGGCTTATTCATTAGTCGGTACATTTCTATTTAGTTTTTGGTGCAATTTTAACTAAATTTAGGAATATAATTACTGTTAATTACTGATATTAAGCATAGTATAAAGAATATGATTTTTGTCATGTTTTTATGATGGCTTTGCTATAAGTACGCCATTTTTCAATTACTGCTTGCATGTCTTCGGGTAAATCAGAAGAAAATTGAACCCATTCGCCTTTTTTCGGGTGCTTGAATCCGAGTTCCTTGGCGTGTAAAGCTTGTCGAGGTAATAGCTTAAAGCAGTTTTCTACAAATTGTTTGTATTTTGAGAAAATAGTACCTTTTACAATTCGATCGCCACCATAAGTAGTGTCATTAAACAAAGGATGTCCAATATGTTGCATGTGGACACGAATTTGGTGGGTTCGACCAGTTTCAAGGCGAAGCTCAAGAAGAGTTACGTAATTAAATCGTTCCAGCACTTTGTAATGCGTGATGGCATGTTTTCCTTGATCGCCATCAGGAAAGACATCCATAATTTTTCTGAAACGCAGGTTTCTTCCTACATGCCCTTCAATGGTGCCTTCATCTTGCTCCATATCTCCCCACACTAAGGCAATGTATCTACGGTAAACGGTGTGCTGTTTAAATTGTGCAGCCAAATCGCTCATCGCATGTTCTGTTTTGGCTACTACGACCAGTCCACTAGTGTCTTTATCTATTCTGTGTACTAAACCTACACGTGGTAAGCCTTCAAAATCTACCTGCTCACGTTGTAAATAGCCGGCAAGTCCATTTACTAAGGTTCCGGAATAGTTGCCACAACCAGGATGCACCACCATACCCGCTGCTTTATTTAGCACCATCAGGGTTTCATCTTCATAAACAATATTGAGTGGTAAGTCTTCAGGAATTACCTCATTGAGTTCTGAAGGGCGGGTTTCAAAAATGACTATTTCGTCTAAAGGTTTTACTTTATAGTTTGACTTAACTGCTTTGCCATTTACCAGAATAGAGCCGTCATCTAAGGCTTGTTGAATTTTATTTCTCGTTGCCCCTTCTACACAATTCATCAAAAATTTGTCCACACGCATGGGGTCTTGTTTTTTTCCTAAAGTCATGCGCATTCGTTCTCCACGCTCGTCTTCAGCCGGTGCTGTTTTTTCCTCATCGGGGTCGTCCCAATCTTCTTCAAGCTCTGAAAGTTCAATCATGCAACAAAGATAAGCTCATACAGAAACGAAGGAATACTTACGATGGTGAATAATTTTATCAAGTAGTTAGCAGTTTTGACAGTAATTTAGTGCCTCAATTCTATTTTTGACCTTATGGAAAATTACAATCAAGACCGTATTTATCAGCTTCCCGCAGATGGCTCTGCTATGGGAACCGTTACCAAAAACTTTATGGCAAATGTGTTTTTGTGGATGTTTGCTGCACTTGCTATTTCGGCTTTATGTGCCTATTTATTTGCCTCCAATGCTCAATTACTTAGCCTTTTGATTGATACTCAAACAGGTAAAATGAATTTGTTTGGATGGGTGGTTATGTTAGCTCCACTCGGTTTTGTAATGTTGATGTCTTTTGGCTTTCAGCGTTTGAGTGCACCGGCAATTACAGGTTTGTTCTTACTGTATGCTGCTATCACCGGTATTAGTTTTAGCTTTATCTTATTAGCATACACGCCGGGAACAGTATTTACTTGTTTCCTGTCTGCTGCTGCTATGTTTGGCGTAATGGCAGTTATGGGATACACTACCAAAAAGGACCTTACCGGTTTTGGAAAAATTATGATGATGGGGTTGATTGGAATTATTATTGCCAGTATCATCAACTTTTTTGCTCATAGTGGTTCAATGGATTACATTATCAGCTTTATTGGTGTGATGGTGTTTACCGGACTCACTGCCTATGATGTTCAGAAATTAAAACGTATTGGTGCTGGAATCGAATTTGAAGGTACCGCAGTGGCTGATACAAGGAAATTGGCTATTATGGGTGCATTGAGCCTTTATCTTGATTTTATCAACATCTTCCTCTTTTTGCTTCGCTTGTTTGGCGGCAGAAGAGATTAAGGAAATTATATCATCCTGAAAAGGTTGACAGTTTTAGATTATCCCGATTGCTTTTAGTGATCGGGATTTTTTTTTGAGGTCAACTTGTGAATAAACTGCTTTTAGATTGCGTAGTTTTATGTTAAAACTCATTTGAAATGAAAAAAGGAAACAAACAAACGTCTGTTTCCTTTTGTAGC